>JANPJL010000291.1:0-2951 GCA_031425495.1 Acidobacteriota bacterium | reverse complement strand
AGCCTATCGTCAGCTCCGAACCTCGATACTTTTGTCGACAGCCGGCCATGCGCCCAAGTCGCTCCTGATCACATCCAGCCTGCCGTCCGAAGGCAAAACGACTACTGCGACCAATACGGCGATCAGCCTTGCTCAGACCGGAGCAAAGGTTCTTATTATCGACGCCGACATGCGGCGGCCGCGACTGCATTCTGTTTTCAACATCTCGAACGGAGACGGCCTCAGCACGATCCTCTCCACTGAGCTGACCGAGAACGAGATCCTTGCAGTCGTAAAGCAGGATGAAAGAACAAAATTGAACCTTCTTACCTCGGGTCCGATCCCACCGAATCCGGCCGAGCTCATTGGTTCCGAACAGATGGCCAATCTATTGAAGCTTCTCCAGGGACACTTCACGCACATAGTCGTAGATTCGCCACCGATCACGTCGTTTACCGATGGTGTTTTGATCGCGTCGATGGTCGATGGCGTTATCCTGGTAGTTCACGCCGGTAAGAGCTCGAGACAGGTCGTACGCCGTGCTCGGCAGCTCTTGCAGGATGTTGGTGCAAAGATCTTCGGAGTCGTGCTTAACAACGTCAATCTCCGATCACAAGACAACTATCACTATTACCAGAGCTACTACCAACCCAATAATTATCGCCCGAGCGATGATAGTGAATGAGGTATCGAGGCGGTTCGAGAACCGCCTCCCCATCTCGTGGCGGATCCGCAGTCTCGTAGATGTCCATAAAAGATAAAAGGATCTTTATCGCCGGTGCAGGCGGTATGGTAGGCAGTTCGGTCGTGCAGGAGCTCTCACAACGGGGCTTCGAAAATCTGTTGACGCCGTCCTCCAGCGAGGTCGATCTGACAGAACAGCAACAGGTACGCGAGTTTTTTCGATCGTCCGCGCCGGAGATCGTGGTTCTCGCCGCCGCCCGGGTTGGCGGTATCCTCGCAAACAATACGTTTCGTGCGGATTTCATTTATCAAAACCTAATGATCGAGGCGAACGTGATCCACTCCGCATTCGCGTCCGCCGTTGAGAAACTGATCCTGTTGGGAAGCTCTTGTATTTACCCGAAGCTTGCGGTTCAGCCGATCAAGGAAGAGGAGCTGCTAGCAGGGAGATTGGAGTTCACCAATGAGCCGTATGCGGTTGCGAAGATTGCCGGGATCAAATTATGCGAAAGTTATTTTCTACAGCACGGCAGTAATTTCTTTTCGCTTATGCCGACCAACCTTTATGGCCCCAACGATAATTTTGACCTCGAGACTTCACACGTCATTCCCGCATTGATCCGGAAATTTCATGAGGCGAAGATCGCGAAGGCCGACACTGTTCAGATATGGGGAAGCGGGAGGCCGCGTCGCGAATTTATGCATGTCGATGATCTCGCCAGTGCAATTGTGTTTGCGCTCGAGTCGATCGAGGCAAAAGATATTTACGAGCATGGGATATCACATCTCAACGTTGGAACCGGAAGCGATCTTGAGATCATAGAGACGGCCATGCTGATCAAAGCGGTCGTTGGATTCGAAGGCGAGATCGTTAGGGACGAGTCGAAGCCGGACGGCACTATGCAAAAGCTTCTTGACGTGACTCGTTTGAACGATTTGGGTTGGAGGCACCGCGTAGAACTGACTGACGGACTCAAAGAGGTTTACGATTGGTATTTGAAGAACGTCGCGTCGCGACCGGCGGATGATTTGTCGGTGCGCCCTGCGTTGGCTACCGGTTTGAAGGACTATTCGGCAAACTAGCCGTAATTGAGCCGCCCGCTGTCGTAGGTGGTTTCGACGTTTATGAAAAAGGCGCTCATTACAGGCATCACCGGTCAGGACGGAAGTTATCTAACTGAGATCCTGCTCGAGAAAGGTTACGAGGTCCATGGGATCATCCGCCGTTCGAGCTCGTTCAACACTGGGCGGATCAACCACCTCTACAACGATCCGGAGGTTCTCGGCAAGCGTCTGTTTCTGCATTACGGCGATCTTATCGACACAAGTAGTCTTAACCGCCTGCTCGAGAAGATCGCACCGGACGAGATATACAATCTCGCTGCGCAAAGTCATGTAAAGGTCTCGTTCGAAATACCGGATTATACCGCGCAAGTTGACGGTCTCGGGACGCTGCGGTTTCTCGATGCTATACGCGAAACCGGTATGCGACAGGTCAAGTTTTATCAGGCTTCGACGTCAGAGCTATTCGGAAAGGTACAGGAAATCCCTCAGACAGAAAGAACGCCGTTTTATCCTCGTTCGCCGTATGGAGTCGCGAAGCTGTTTGGGTACTGGACCATCGTCAATTACCGCGAAGCCTACGGCATATTTGCGTCCAACGGTATTCTCTTCAACCACGAATCGCCGCGGCGCGGCAAGACATTTGTCACTAAGAAAATTACGCGAGAAGTCGCTCGGATCGCCCTAGGCCAATCAAATACGCTGGCTTTGGGCTGCCTCGAAGCGAAACGCGATTGGGGTTTTGCCCCTGAGTTCTGCGAGGGAATGTGGCGAATAATCCAGCATGACACGGCGGACGATTTTGTGCTCAGTACTGGAGAAACACATTCGGTACGGGAATTCGCCGAGGCCGCGTTTTCGTACGTAGGAATTGGATTGGAATGGTCCGGAATCGGGCCGGACGAAGTTGGGGGAATCGGCACTATCGACCAGGTAGTTTTCGAACAGATAGTTGGGTCCAAGCCGGATCATCTGAAAGTGGGTGACGCAGTCGTGGAGATCGACCCGGCATATTTTCGGCCAACGGAGGTCGACATACTGATCGGCGATTCGACCAAAGCCCAAACTCTTCTCGGATGGAAAGCGCAGACGTCATTTCAGCAGCTTGTAGAGCTGATGGTTAAGGCAGACATCGACTTCGTGAAACACCCGGAGCTCGACTATTAATTTATAATGGCGAACGTGAAGGTCGAGGTCGTAACGCCTGTCCATAACCGCAAGGAGCT
>JANPJL010000290.1:0-16079 GCA_031425495.1 Acidobacteriota bacterium | reverse complement strand
CAAAGCTCTTCTTTGCGTCCTTTGCGAGCTTTGCGTGAAACCTCTCTTATTTGAAGTTTTCGATAACGACGATCTGGCGCATTTGGACGCCGCCGGAATAGATCAGGTCGCCATTGTTGGAAAAATTGAAATGGAAAACGCGCTCGTCGACGAATCCCGGCAGCTTCTCCGGCTTACCGCCACCTACATCCTGTTTCCACAAACCGTCGACGACGTCCTTGTAGACGATCGAACTGCCGTCCGGCGACCAGCGGATTCGATTGTACGGCGCTGCGTTAACGGCCAGATCGAAGGACGAGACCTCCCGGTTATTCGAAAGATCGTAAACGACGAGTTTGCGCTTTGAGGGGTCCGATGCCGTACCCGTAACGCAGGCAAGACGTTTGCCGTCGGGCGACACGTCGGGCCATGAGCATTCCGATGTCATCACATGGTGGGGCGGAGATCCCGAGATGGGAATGCTCCATATGCCATAAACGCCATCTCGTCGCGACACGTACATGATCGTATCGCCGTCGGGGGTCAGAGCTGGTGCACTGTTGCCGCCACCCGATGTGAGAGCGATCGCACCCGAGCCGTCGCGATTCGCCCTCCAGATCTCTGTCGTCCCGGTGCGGTCCGATTCGAAGACAAGATGACTATTGTCCGGCGTGACACTCACTTGTTCATTCTGAAATTCTTTTTCAGGCGGAATTAACTCTCGCTGATCCGATCCGTCGACCGACATCTCCCAGACACCTCGCGACCGATCAGTTCGAAGCGTGTATAGCAATTTGCCATCGGGAGCCATGACAAGTCCGGTCGCACCCTCACCGCGACCCGATCCGAGGAGAAGCCGCTGCGGCTGAGCACCGGCGTTCGACCCAAGCAACCAAACACTCGGGTAATTTCGGACGGCCAGCGCGACGATGTGGCCATTAGCCGACGTCGACAGTGAGAACGCGCCGTATGATGTCGCGTCGTTCGTTACACGACGCCGGTCACCGAGCCGGATATCGAATGCCCAGATCTGGGCGGTCAGATCGTCGGCTCCGCGGATCGTGAGTATTAGTCCAGAACCGTCCTTTAGCCACTCGAAGTTACGACTATCCCCGCACTGATCTTTGCCGAATCGGCTTACCGATCCATCCGCGGTCGCGATGTTCGCAAGATCGCAACCCTTCCCGTTCTCGTCCGTTAGTCCGACTGTTACGGCGTTATCTAACGGCGACCAGGAAACGCTTTGATCCGATAAGCGCATCGGCTTTTCGGGGGCGAAAAGTAGTCGCTCATTTGCCCCGGTCGCAGCATCGGCAGTGTAAAGCGCGACCAGACGCGTATCGGGAACCTTCTTCAAGTACGCGATCTCGCGCCCACCCGGTGAGATCGACATTTTCTGCGCACCGGCCACGAGATCCTTTACAGCACCACCTAACGTCGGAACGCTCATCAGCGTCGGCTCGTTGTGATTAGCATCGCGTGCAAGAAGATAGATCGTCCGCGCATCGGCTGAGAAGGTGATCGCTTCGTGCAGACGATTGCTTTCGGGAGTGATCTGCATGTTCGCGTTGGTCTCGAGATCGCCAACCCAGATCGAATCTTTCCCGTTCAGCCGTCGCACATAAGCCAACAGTTTTCCGTCGTTCGAGATCGCGACGCGTTGCGGGATGCCGCTCGTAGAGAAGTTTCTGAGCACGGTTTGCGACGAACCCTCCGCCGTGACCTCATTCCAACGCGAATACCCGAACCAGGTTCCGGCCAAGATCAGAAGGGCCGCCGGAATTGCTAACCAAAATGGAGCAGTTCTGGAATTCCAAAGCTTCGAAGGCTCCGAGTGAGTTTCAGTGACTTCGTATGTGTCAACCACGATCCGCTCAAGCGTTATGCTCTCGACGACGATATCCGCCGCCGCGGCAGGGTGCAGTTCAGCTACGAACCGATATCCCTTGCCAGGCACAGTAACGATGTAGCGATTTTCATTTTTCTTCTCGCCAAGGGCCTTTCGCAGCGCTGCCACGTGGACCGTCAGGTTGTTCTCTTCGACAAACTGGTTTTCCCAAACGGTATCCAGCAGCTCGTTCTTCGTGAGGACTTCGCCCCGCTTCTCGAGGAAGACGGTCAGCAGGTCGAAAGCCTTCGCCTTCAGGGGAACTACCTCACCGTTTCGAAGCAGCAGCCTGCGGTCTGGGTCGACCTGAAATTCACCAAAGGATAAAGCTGTATTCGTTTGGACGATCATACCAGTTAGCAACTATTAGCAATTATTAGCCCGAAAATTAGGGACTTCGGCAAGCGTGAGGTGCCAGAATCCTCGCGTTCGAACATTGGCTACACAGGGGCACGGCGATTCTAGCAGAGGTTTGAATCCGCCGCCAAGGAAATTTCCTATGAAACGAACGATCAAGCGACGAACGGAGATCACGATCCAGTCACTCGAGATCACAACTATACGACACATGAGATCGGCCCTAACGCCGGACGCTCGCTCGGAAGACGGCACGACTCATTTGCCCATCGCGACCTACACCGAACAAATCATACCCACGCGAATGGAAGGTGCGAAGAAAATATTGAGGAGAGGAAAGAAATGACAAAACGAATTTCACGAGGTGGTTTCATGCTAGCGGCGATCTGTCTTTGCGTGGCGGTCGCTATGACGGTTCTGCTATCGGAGGGATCGGCGGCGAGCTCAGCTCCCCAAGATATGCGAGGCGTCTGGTCCGGCTTCATGCAGGCAGGTGGTGCCCCTCCCGAGCCGGTTCGAACGGAAATAACAAGTCAGGTCAACCGCCGCTTCACCGGACTCGTGGCTCCTCCCGATCCGGTCCAGCCGATCTCGATCGTCGGCACGGTTTCGGCAAGCGGCAAGGTTAATTACCAGGGCGAGTCTTCGGACGGCCACACCGTCGGCAAAACCGATCTGCTCGATTTCGGCGGAGGTGCCGCGATCCTCAACGGCAGCTTTACCCGCTTCCGTAATGACGGAACGTTCATCGTTCCATGCGTGCTCGAACTGCGCGCATTCGACGGAGCCCCTCCTGATCCCATCCAGCCGGCAGGTAGGTACGCAGGGAATTTGAACGGCGGCGGTGTGACCGGTCAGATCGAGATGCTCCTGAATAATCCACCCGATCCGGTTCGCCCGACGAGTTTCAACGGCAGCGTCCGGATCGTGATCGGCAGTCAGACTCACACCCTAGCGCTGCTGGGAACGATGAACGCCGCGGGACGATTCATCGCGATCGCTCATTTCCCCGGAGCGGGCCACATGATCGTCGATGCCAACCTTGCCGCCCCACCCGATCCCGTTCAGCCGACGACCTTGAACGGTAACTTTACGGTGGAATTCGGGGACGGTTCCGAACTCGAGGGAACGTTTCAGACCGAGTTGACGCGCACAATCCCGACCTAGAGCAACTCGCAAGACCGCCGATGATGGACGAAGTCCGCACCGGGAATCCACGGGTCCATCATCGGCACGATCGCGGCGCTGAAATCAATAGCGGGGATCTCGCGCACGTCGACCCGGAGCCCATAACTTTGTTGCAAATTACAGGAGTCCTATGAAGATCACAATTTTTTTACTCACAATCTTTTTGGTGACGAGCGCAGCTTCGGGCCAGTCAACTGAATTCACTTATCAGGGAAAGCTGAACGAAGGCGCAATTGCGGCGAATGCCAACTACGATTTCGAGTTTCGCCTTTTCGATCTGGTTGCCGCAGGCACCCAGATCGGACCTCTCGTCACCCGAACGAACGTTCTTGTTTCGAGCGGTGTTTTTAGCGTTCAACTGGATTTCGGAGGGTTTTTCCCGGGGGCCGATCGCTTCCTCGAAGTTCGTGTCCGAAACGCGGGCGGAGCAAGCTACACGCCGCTCACCCCGCGCCAGAAGATCAACAGCTCGCCATACGGGATAAAAAGTCTCGTCGCGGAAACTGCAAACAATGCGAACAATCTCGGCGGCGTGGCGGCAAATCAGTTTGTCCAGACGAACGACACACGGCTTTCGGACGACCGCAACCCGCTGCCGAACAGTCCAAACTACATCCGCAACTCAACCACTCAACAAACGTCAGCCAATCTCAATATCAGCGGAACGGCAATCTTCGGCAGCCACGGCGACTTTGGCGGAGTACTGAGCACGAGTAGTAATTTCTTCGTCGGAGGCAATTCGACTCTCCAGGGTAATCTGACCGTTAACGGAACGTTGACGGCTGATCTTCCGGCGGGCGATACGAGTTACGTACAGAATCGCTTATCGGCTCAAGCCGGCACGAATTTCAACATTTCCGGCACAGGCACCGCGAACATCTTAAATGCCGGAACACAATTCAATTTTAACGGCAGCCGGTTCTTAAGCAAACCGGGAACGGATAACACATTCGCGGGAATTGGGACCGGACCAGTCAACACGGGCGCCGCTAATTCATTTTTCGGCTTCAACGCCGGCAATAGCAACACCTCGGGGTTAAACAATGCTTTTTTTGGTTCGGAAGCAGGAACAGCAAACACTGAGGGCGACGTAAATTCCTTTTTTGGGGCCGCTGCCGGTAAAGCAAATACTCTCGGTAGTGAAAATACATTTGTCGGAACTTCCGCGGGATTTAGCAACACGGATGGTAACCAAAACACCTTCGTTGGTCGTAGCGCCGGCCGACTCAACGTAAACGGAATTCGAAACACATTTGTTGGCTTCGAGGCGGGACGTGCTAACACGAGGAATGACAACTCCTTTTTCGGTCACCTGAGCGGTGATACCAATACCACGGGATCAGGAAACGCATTCTTTGGAACGGGATCGGGCGGCGCAAACTTGGACGGGAGTCGTAATTCTTTCTTTGGAACCGATGCAGGCGATCTGAATACATCGGGGTTTAGTAACACTTTCGTTGGGTACGCTGCGGGAAATTCTAATACAAGCGGCAATAATAATACCGTCATAGGTAACGACGCTGACGTAGTCGGGAGCGGCCGAAGTTACGCCACTGCCATCGGAGCAGGCGCGACCGTCGACGCATCCAGTCGAATAGTCCTTGGCAGATCAAACGGCTTCGATGAAGTGATTATCCCTGCAAGTCTCACTATTGGTAATTTGGCGTCCGGCGGTGTTACTTCGGTATGTTATTTAAGTGGTGGCCTTTTGGGCACATGTGGGTCTTCGATTCGTTACAAATCAAACATTAACCCGTTCAATTCAGGTTTGAACTTAATTAATCGCTTGCGCCCGGTTTCCTTTAATTGGAAAGACGGCGGAATGCACGACCTTGGCCTCGGTGCCGAGGAGGTAGCCGCCATCGAGCCGCTGCTTGTGACTTTCAGTAACGGTCAGGTCGAAGGTGTGAAATACGACCGCATCGGAGTCGTGCTCGTGAACGCGGTCAAAGAACAACAGGCGCAGATCGAGCGGCAGCAACTACAGATCGACGCACTTACAGAACTGATCTGCACTTCACACGCATCCGCTAGCGTCTGCAAGGAGAAGAAATGAATAACGAAGATAGAAAACGGTGTTCTCTTTTCGCGTTTGCGAGCCTCACGCTATTGGTCCTGTCGACAATAGCTTGGGGCCAATCAGGCGGAACATTCAATATCACGCAGTCAGTGATCGCGGGAGGAGGAGGCCGTGTCGGTGGCGGAGCGTTCACTTTGGACGGCACCATCGGTCAGCCGATCGCTGGCGGTCCGTCTTCGGGAGGTGTCTTCACGCTTTTATCCGGGTTCTGGGGTGGCGGAGGAGCGGTCGCTCCTTCGACCGAGGCGCCGTTCGATTTCGATGGCGATGGAAAAACCGACCTTGCTATCTTCCGTCCACCAGTCGGCGAATGGTGGTATCAACGGAGCAGTGACGGAATTGTGCCAGCACTGCAATTTGGAACTTCTAGCGATCGCATTGTACCCGCTGATTATACAGGTGACGGCAAGACGGACATCGCTGTCTACCGACCTTCGTCAGGGGAGTGGTACGTCCTCCGGTCAGAGAACCTCTCATTCTACTCGATCCCGTTCGGAACCAGCGGCGACGTCCCCGCCCCAGGAGACTACGACAGCGATGGCAAAGCAGATCCGGCGGTATTCCGGGCGTCGAGTGCGACCTGGTTCATACAACGCTCGAGCGACAACGGCACTACCATCCAGCAATTCGGTGTTAACGGCGACGTGCCAGTCGCGGCGGATTACGACGGAGACGGGCGAGCCGACATTGCTATCTATCGTCCGTCCGTTGGCCAATGGTGGCTGAATCGCTCGACCGCCGGCGTGATCGCGCTGGCATTCGGCACTTCCAGCGACAAACCAGTTCAAGGTGATTACACCGGCGACGGAAAAGCGGATACCGCATTGTGGAGGCCCGTTACAGGAGAGTGGTTCATCATCCGAAGCGAGAACATGAGCTTCTACTCCGTACCGTTTGGTGTAAGCACAGATATTGCGGCACCAGGTGATTACGACGGCGATGGAAAATTCGACACGACGATCTTTCGACCCGCGCAAGCAACTTGGTACGTTCAGCGCTCGACAGCCGGAACGCTAATACAGCAGTTCGGTTCGAACGGCGATAGACCCGTTCCAAATGCGTTCGTGCCTTGACGAAAGTGCGCGTGATCGGAAACGGCGCGGCCGTTGGGTCCGGAAGTATCCATATCAAAGGAACGAACAAAGGCAAGGCATTCGACCAACCGAGCGCTACACGACCGTTTGGGTCTGGCGCGGCGGACGTTGGCTGGTAGTATCCGATCACGTATCGACCGTCCAGTGATTTTCCCACCGAACGCGTTGTAACTTGAGAGATATCTTCGAAGCGACGGATGCAGGCGCCGTTCCGCTCCGCTCCGTCGCGTGTATAATCTTTTCGCCAAGGCAAATAACTTATGAAGAGAAACCGTTTCGGCGTCGTAGCGTTAGTCGTTCTCATGATCGCGGTCCTCGGGTGCGGAGGACTGAAGAGTATGCTTCCGAAGAAAGGACAGTACTTCGAAGGCGACTCAGCACAGACTGCGGCCACGGCGATCAAAGACGAGATCGGAAAGCCATTCAAGGTCGTCGAGGTCTTCATCACCGATGACGAATTCCGCGTCAAGGCGCAGGATCCAAACAATCCGAAAAACGTCGACGAGTACAAGTACGCGGCGGGATTTGTCGTCGGGCCAAATCCCGTCCAACTCGGCGGGATGGTCGATAGCGCGGAGAAGAGTTCGTTTCCTTTCGACGACGTCGACTTCTCGGCAATCCCGAAATTTTGCAAAGATGCGCTGGCACGTGCGGACCTCGAGGGCGGAAAGATCTATCGTCTTACGTTCCAGCGGGGCTTCGCGTTAACAGACGGCGGTGCGGGTGCTCTCGGAAGCGCCCGCTGGCATATCGAGATCCAAGGTGCAAGAGAGACTGCTTCAGCAACGGCGGATCCGAAAGGGAATTTATTGGGCGTCGATCTTTCGCGCACATCGAAGGCAGCCGATTTTAAACTGCTCTCCGAAGCCGAGCTGACGAAAGCGCAAGAGATGGTCAGGAAGATGCTCGGTTCGAGAACAGAGATAATCGAGATGGTCTTCTACGACAAGTACTTCATGTTCAAGGTTCCAAACGCCGAGAATCCGAAGGTCAGCGACGACTACAAGTACGACATCAACGGCATCTCGCGTACCGGCTTCGTGAAGATGTCGGTTATAAGGACAGGCGGCGAAGAGAATTACTCCGTCGACGATGTGGATTTTGCAAATGCCGCACGCTTCTTCGAAAAAGCAAAAGAGCGTGTTGGAATGCCGAACGCGTCTCTCGGAAGTATGAGCGTTCGTCGAGGCAGTTCGCATTTCGACAACAAGGGACCTCGGACGAACTGGCATGTAAGTCTAAAGAGTGGGGTTAACGCAGGGTCGGTCGACTACGACAATGACGGAACCGAGATTCGCGTCAAAAAGAACGGCGATACGATAAGCGAAGAGAAGTGAACGGTCACGGCCGTTTAGTTTCCGGCTCCTGGGGATTAAGGCCGATCCGCGCTAGGAGGTCCGCGAATCGCGGGTCGTTGCGGAGCGGATCAAATAGCGGATCGACCTTGAGGTAAACAAGCATCGAATCGCGCTGCCGGAACGCTTGCTCCAGGTGTTCAAAGGCCGTGTCACGCTCCCCCAAAGCGCCATATATTGCAGCGAGCAGGGCTGGCGGTGTATAAGCACGGCCGGCCCGCTTCTCGAGATCTCCAATAAGTCGCCTCGCATCTTCCATCCTACCCGTGACCGCGTAAGCAAAGGCAAGCGAAGCAACCTCGTCAGGGCTGTCGCCTGAAAGAGGGATCGCCTTTTCGTACTCCGCCGTCGCGTCATCGGTGCGACCGGCCTGAAAGAAGGCGTTGCCAAGAGACCAACGCGCGAGTCCGGAATTCGGATCGATGTTCAAGGCTTGCTCGTAGAGATCGATCGCCGTTGCGGAATCGCGCTCAAAGTAAAAAGCATTGCCCAGAGAAACTTTCTTGACGATAGATAACGGATCGAGCTCGATCGATCGTTTCAAATACGGTTTTGCATCGGCAAATCGTCCTTGGAGCATTAGCGTGTATCCGTAGATCATGTGGGCATCGGAATGATTTGAGTTGATCTCTATCGCCCGCCCAACGGATTCCTCGGCGCCCACCCAGTCCGCATCATAAAACAACTTCGCCGCGGCGAGCGACGTATGAGCTTCGGCAAGTGTTTCATCCAGTTCCAATGCGCGGATCGCCGCGGATTTAGCGAGCGGATAGCCCTCGTTCGGCGCCATCGATCCCCAGCTGGCCAGCAGTCCATATGCGTCGGCGAGACCGGCGTATGCCAACGCGTAGTTCGAATCCTTCTCAATAGCTTGACGGAAGCTGTCACGTCCCTTCGCAAAACCATCGTCGGTCGAGCGATTGAGGTGGTGACGACCGACGAGGTAAAGCTGGTAGGCTTCGTAATTGTCGGTCTGGTGCTTGCTCAGCATGCTAGCATCCGTTCCGGTCAGCTTGATCTTTAATCCCCGGACTACGGATTTTGCGATTTCGCCTTGCATCCGCTCGAGACCGGTCATCTTCGTCGTGAACCGTTCCCCCCAGATAACCGATTTATCCTTCGTAGAAACCAGTTCTGTGCTGACGGAGATCGAATCGCCGGAACGAAGGAAGCGGCCTCGCAAAACGGTCTGGACACCCAGTTCTTGTCCGATACGTTGTACATCGGCCTGTTCACCTCGGAAGGTGAATACGGAATCGCGGGACATCACACGAAGGTCCGGGATCCGGGAGAGTGAAAATATCACGCCCTCGGCAAGGCCATCCGCGAGGTACGTTTCCGATGAACCACCCTCGGTTTCGTCTTCGAAAGGCAACACCGCGACGGATCCGAACGGAAGTTCGTCGACCGGTGCAAAGTATTTAAATGCAGCGAAGCCGGCCACGAGCGTCAGCACGACGGCGATCACAGAAATTGCTGCGACGTGGTTCGACGCAAACTTGCTGTTCTCAGCCGCCGGTTCGTCTATCAACTCGATCGTCTCAGTCTCAACGTCCGGCGGTCTATCGCGATCTCCCATCGGCAGGACGTCGGCGACAAACTGATACCCTTTGCCCGGTATCGTCACGAGAAATCGCGGATCAGCCGATTGGTCGCCCAGAGCTTTTCGTATCGACGAGACCTGGACCGTCAAATTCGCTTCTTCGACGAACTGGTCTTTCCAGACCGAATTCAAGATCTCATCTTTTGTAATTACGCGGCCGGCATTCCGTGCAAGGAAGTAAAGCAGGTCGAACGCCTTGGCGTTGAGGGGAACCTGGGACTCAACTCGCAGAAGCCGACGCCGTCGCGGGTCGAGCGTGAATTCAGCGAACGAGTATGACTGGCTTTCTTCGCCGTCCATGGCAGGTTTTACAAGAATTAGGAGCGATTACTAAAGATTAGGGACATTTTGCAGCGTCCCGTTCGATCCTGTTTGCGTCGCTTGAAGATGAGCTTCGGCGTTCATTCTAACAAACGAGAGGCGGTGTGTGAAAAAACGCTTCACCGAGTTGCTTGAAGCCGTAACTACAAACGCTCGCGGTGAGAAAACAATAAGGAGATCAAAAAATGAGAAACAATAAATTACAGTTGATATCTACATCTATTGTACTCGCGCTGTTTCTAACAGTCGCGTGCTTCGCACAGACTGATAAAGAACGAGTCGCAGTCGATTCCGCCATTGGATCGAGTCAGGCAGTTGTCGGCTCGTGGTACATCACGGTTACATCAGACACTTGGCCGGTCCCGTTCAGAGGCATGGTCACGTTTAGTGATGGCGGGGGCGTGGTTGCATCCGCTCAGGGCGACATTCTACTTCAGCCACCGCCCGGAGTCCCGCCGATCGCAACGGCGGCCCACGGTGCCTGGTCGAGGACCTCGAACCGTGAATTCCTGTTCACGTTCCGGCAGATCTTTTACACGGCCGACGGAACCTATGCGGGCGGAGCAAAGATACGCAATGCCGCCACGCTCGATCCACTCGGGAGCGGCATGAGCGGCCAGTTGGTCGTGCAATACTATGACGCCAATGATCAACTTGTGTTTACCGGAGCCGGGACTTTTACGGGAACGCGCATCGTCGCCGAAGGACTGGAATGATCTGGTGAGAATCGGAGAGAAGCACGCGTCACAAAGCGTGAAACGATAGGCGAAAAAGAAGTGCGCCTTTCCTGAAAATAACCCGACACGGCTTTATAAACTTTTGCCGGTCGGGTTATTATTTCGCTGAAACGCCGGAGGTCAATTACCCCATGAACAAAGTTGAGTATGTTGGCGGAGCGATCGACGCGGGCGGTTGCGTGAGCAACGCCTGGACGCTTGTAAGCGGAAAATTCGGACTATACGTCGGCGTCGGGTTTGTGACGCTCCTTCTGATCGGCTGCATCCCATTCGTCGGTACACTTCTGTTCGGCCCGGTCATGGGTGGCTTTTACTACATCGTGTTGAGGGATATGCGCGGAGAGCCCGTGGATTTCGGAATGATGTTCAAGGGTTTCGAAAAGTTTGTCCCCTTGATGGTGGCGGGACTGATACAGGCTGCCCCGAGCGTCGTCGCGACCGTCCTGCAATACACGACGGACCTCTCACGAATTGCCGGAGGTCGAACTCCCGACGTTAATTTTTACCAGTCAACCGGCGACATTTTCGCCGGCATCTCTGTCGTCATCTTGGTCTTCGTTATCGTTTTGAGTTTGATCGGTATTGTCTGGAGCATTTCACTGCAGTTCGCCGTTCCACTGATCCTCGAGCACGACCTCAGCGTCGTCGACGCCCTGACCACGAGTTTCAAGGCCGCGTTGAGTAATGTGGGCGGGTTGATCCTGCTCATCATTCTTCAGATCCTTGTTGCGATCCTCGGCATCGTCGCTCTGTGTCTCGGATTTTTCGTAGCGATCCCGGTGGTTTACGCCGCAAGCGCAATCGCTTATAGCCAAGTGTTTCCATTCTTCAACCGTTCGAATATGAACACCGCGCCGCCACCACCGGACGCTTACGGAGACTTTAGCCGCGGACAGTAGAGCTCAGATTTTCAACTCCATAAAGAGCACGCCCTCATTCGGATTGTCGTAATAGGGCGGGATCTCGCGAAAGCCGTACGCTTCATACAGCTGTACGGCTTTCCCCATTTTCGGCGGAAACGTATCAAGCTGCATACGCTTGTAGCCGATATCGCGGGCGTCGTCGATCAAGCGTTCGATTAGGAGCCGGCCCAACTGCAATCCTCGAAAACTTTCCCGCACAAAGAGACGCTTCATCTCACAAACTTCCTCGCCGAGGCTTCGCATCGCAATACAGCCGGCAAGCTCGCCGTCGTGGCGGGCGAGATACAAACGCCCGGAAGGCGAAGCGTACTTTCCCGGAAGATTCTTTAGCTCGTCTTCAAAACCTTGAAAGCACAGATCCAGTCCGAGCGATGACTCGTACTCGCGAAAGATAATTCTCGCGGCTTCGATATCCCTCTCGGTTTCTGCTTGAAGTAATTCGATCATTTTGTGAAAAATTGCTGAGTCTTGTTCCGCTTTATTCGGTACTTTCCGTGTAATCCGTGGTTCCCGCACCGCAAGATGACCACAGAATACGCCGAACGACACGGAGAAGACACGGAATCAGAAATGCCTTGCACTGCGTCGCATTCGCACCCCACGTGCGGGAAATGCAAACTAAACCATTACCCATTTTGTAGATGTATTGAAATTTTAACATGAGCCAGTTATCGTTCTTTAGAATGGATAGACGCTCATTCATTGCAGGGCTGGCGACGTTTTCAGGCTCGATCGCTGTGGCAGGCGCGAGCCTCGGAAGGCGAGCACACGCGTTATCGGAAGGCGCTGGTACGTCGGAACTTCTTGCGCCAGGATTCGGCGAACTGTTTCCCACCGCGGCGAGGAACACCGGTGAGACGCTGCTCTCCTTGCCAAAGGGTTTCGAGTATAACGTCGTCGGGAAAGCGGGCGGCGTCATGTCAGATGGTCGGCAAACGCCTAGGGCACACGACGGGATGGCGACTTTCAAAGTCGGTAGAGAGTTGCGCATCGTGCGCAATCACGAGGTTTCGGGTGGGCGGATCCCACGGCCGGGGAGCGCGATCGGTACCGGAAATCACTACGACGAAATGGCCGGTGGCGGCACGACAACGCTCGTGATCGATCCAAAAACCCGGCTCATCACTCGGGATTTCGTCAGTCTTTCCGGAACGATGGTGAATTGCGCGGGTGGACCCACTCCATGGGGAAGCTGGATCTCGTGCGAAGAGACCACGATCGGGAAAACGATCAGAACCAGTTCGACGGGTGTCAAAACCGGGGGCTTTAGTAAACCTCACGGATACTGCTTCGAGGTTTTTGCTTCTGCTAACACAAATCTTTTGCCGGTGCCGCTAAAGGCAATGGGCCGGTTCGAGCACGAAGCAGTAGCGATCGACAAAAAAACCGGTATCGTTTATCTGACCGAGGATTTCAATCCATGTGGGTTTTATCGATTCTTGCCGAAGCGCAATAAGCGACTCGGCGAAGGTGGGATCCTGCAGATGCTGCGGATAGCAGGACAGGATCAATACGACACTCGGACAGGGCAAAAACAAAACGCAATGTTACCCGCAAAGTGGGTGACGATCGACGATCCCGATCCGGCAGGCTCGGATGTCGATACTCAAGCGGTCTCGAAGCAGGGGCGAGCGAAGGGCGGTGCAATGTTCGCACGGCTCGAGGGATGTTGTACCGACGAGCGTGGCCGAGTCTACTTCACTGCGACGAGTGGTGGCAACAATCGCGGCGGTCAGATCTGGCGGTACGATCCCGTTTCTAGTGACGATGGACGGTTAACGCTTCTATTCGAATCTCCGGGTCGCAGCATTCTGGATATGCCCGATAACATTTGCCTGATGCCGAACAGCCGTCTGCTTTTTATTTGCGAGGACAGCGATTACGTTGGAGAAGGCGGCACACCGGAAAATCTCATCCGCATACTCACGCCCGATGGCCGTATGGCAAACTTTGCCATCAACATCGCCCCCAGCGCTCCACGATCGGAGTTTGCCGGATCGACATTCTCGAAGGACGGCAAGACAATGTTTGTCAATATTCAAGGCGCGGGCGTGACATGCGCCGTCTGGGGCGATTGGTCCAAGTTCCAAACGAATTAGATCGAACCGCTTTCCGAAAAAACTGAAAACTTAAAACTGAAAGGTGAAAACTCAGAACGGGAGATGTCATTTAGTTTCAGTTTCTACTTTTCAGTTTTCAGTTTTTTCGGAGAGTTCTTCCTGCGTAATATGTGCGAAAATAATCCCGAATGGAATTAGCTGTTGAAAAATATAAAGTTACTAGTGAACCGTATTACCTTCCGATAGGGAGCGAGGTCGAGCTTTTCGAGGCCGCCTTTGCCGCGCGTCTGCCGGCAATGCTGAAAGGTCCGACGGGCTGCGGCAAGACGAGGTTCGTCGAGTACATGGCGTATAAGCTGGGACGACCCTTGATCACAGTTGCTTGTCACGAAGATCTCTCGTCGACCGATCTGGTGGGGCGTTATCTGCTCGAGGGTGAGGAGACTGTTTGGCACGACGGACCGCTCACAAGCGCGGTGCGTGCCGGTGCGATCTGCTACCTCGATGAAGTCGTTGAAGCGCGAAAGGACACGGTCGTAATTATCCATCCGCTCACGGACGATCGCCGGCGTCTGCCGATGGAAAAGCGCGGGACGGTCATCGAGGCGCCGCCCGAGTTCATGCTTGTCGTCTCATACAATCCCGGTTACCAGTCGATCCTTAAAGATCTCAAACAATCGACGCGTCAGCGCTTCATCGCGATGGAATTTGATTATCCGGATGCCGATGCAGAGACCGCGATCGTTGCTAAAGAAGGTGGCATCGACGAGGAAACATCGCGCGATCTGGTAAAGATCGGTCAGAAAGTTCGCAACCTTCGAGGGCACGGACTTGAGGAAGGCGTGTCGACGCGACTGCTGATCTACGCCGCGCAGATGATCGCGAAAGGAATTTCGCCGATAGACGCCGCCGAGGTCGCGATCGTTTCCCCGATCACCGATGACCGAGAACTGCAGCGAAGTATCAGAGAGATCGTCACTACAATTATCTAAGTATGCCCACACTGAAGGTCGTCGCTCACCTCCGAGCGAAAACGGACAAGATCGAAGAAACAAAGAGCGTACTTCTCGGGCTTATCGAACCGACGCGTGCCGAAGACGGCTGCGTTACGTACGAGCTGATGCAGAACGATGTCGATGCAACGGACTTTACATTTGTTGAAGAGTGGTCGGGCAACGACGCCCTCGACCGGCATCTTGAGACCGCGCATATTCAACAGCTTGTCGCCCGGGCGGAGGAGTTGCTCGCCGAACCGCCGGATGTCCGTCGTTACACTCTGATACGCTGATTTTCCGGAGCCCTCGCATGAATAGACGTCTCATCCTTTGTGCCGCAGTCCTTTCGATCCTGATCCCATCCTTGTCGTTCGCGCAGAACAACTATGCGACTCCGCGTGCGGTCGGCCTCGACACGATCGTGCGCAAGTCATTCCCGAAATACTATGTCCGTCCGTATCCCGGTGCTATTCGGCAGCAGCTGTATCCTGACGGCTTTTATCCTGTCGGCTGGTCGCGCGACGGCAAGCTCGCTTACTACATTGAGCCGGTTGACGAAGCGTGTGGGTGTTACTTTGGGGAGCTGATCATTCAGGACCTTCGAACGGACAAGGTCCTCTGGCATTTCAAAAACGACCCGCAAGAGCGAGTCGACGCACAAGGCGCGCCGATCGACGATGATCTGCGAAAGCTCTGGAAACGGAACGAGAAAGTGTTTACCCAGAAGCTACGCGAGCACAATATCCAGCCAGTCGCGCGGTTTGCTCTCATGCCGGCGACATTTCGCTCCGCCGGAAAAGCCTACACGGCCAAGGTCGTCGTCGTGAAGGCGAACGACGATGATGGATTGAATCGCCTGCGACGAGTCACTCTTGAGCTCCACTCGCCGACGCTCGGAAAGAAATCTCTATTCACCTCCGCATACAAAGGCGACGAGATGTGGGTGTCGCCGCTCGATGCCGCCGTCGCCGGCGTACTCAAAAGCCCATTCGAGAATCGTGTCGCGGTTGTAATGATCAAAGTGCAGCGTGGCTACGAAGGACCTCCGCATACAGTGGAAGCACAGATCGTCGGGGCGGATCTTGTTACAGGCTTTCGCAAATTTTGAGTCTCTCAGTCTGTTTTTGGGAGTGGTGTTCAGCCGCGTTCCGTCGCCGGGCATTGTCTGAGCAAAGCCTTCTGCAGGCTTCACAATTTGAAATTTCAAAATTGAGATTTCAGATCTATTTCGCGGTGAGTCGTAAACATATGTCCAAACCGCTCGATCAAAATCCGCAATCCGCAGTCCGCAATCCGCAATCGCCCCGTGGAACTCAAAACTCGCGTCGCGATTTCTTGAAAACTCTAGGCGTCGTTTCTGCGGGTGCTGTGTTGGCGCCGAACGTCTTTTCGCAGCGACGTAAAAAAACTGCCGTCATTATTGGAGCGGGGTTCGCCGGGCTCGCCGCAGCATACAAATTAAAAACGGCCGGCTGGAATGTCACGGTACTCGAAGCTCG
>JANPJL010000289.1:0-14175 GCA_031425495.1 Acidobacteriota bacterium | reverse complement strand
AACGGACGTCGTTTGTTTATTCGCAGACGGCGTTTTATTTCGCATGAGGCCCAGATAAGAAGTCCTAATCTAATGGCGAATAAGTATTCCGACTGGGAACATTTACATTAGAGTCTCCGCGGATTAATCTGCACTTACGGTAATTGTGCACAGTCCGAACCTCCCGGTTCGCTTCGTGACTCAGGATTTTCGTAGAGAATGTTAGACCCGACCGCCACCTCATCTCTGAAAAGCGTCTCAGCACCTAAAACGCTATTCGCTTTCGGCCTTAATTTCAAAACCGCGCCGGTTGAAATAAGGGAAAAGATGTTTCTTAACGAGAACGAGATCCCGCCGTTTCTGCGAAAGCTAAAAGAGACATTGTCCGAGTGCGTTGTTCTGTCTACGTGCAATCGGACCGAGATATATGGGGTAAGCGATTCCAGGAAAATCGACCTTGAGATCTACAAAAATCTGCTCATCGATCTCAAAGATGCGCGCGGGTTCGTCAAAGACGAACATTTCTTTTCCTTCATCTCCTGCACGGCATGCCAGCAACTGTTCCGGGTGGCTACCAGTATCGATAGCAAAATAATCGGTGATTCGCAGATTCTTCGGCAGCTTCGTTCGACCTACTCGATCGCATCGCAAAATGGTTACACCGGTAAGGTGCTAAACCAACTGATGCAGCGCGCTCTTAAGCTCGGAAAGAAGGTTTACACCGAAACGACGATTCACGACGGAGCGGCCTCGGTAAGTCTGGCCGCCGTTGAACTAGCGAACCAGACTTTGGGCGATCTGGAAGGTCGCACGGTACTAGTGATCGGAGCCGGCGAAACGGCAAGGCTTACAATGGAGGCCTTGGCTAGTAAAAGTGTCGGGAAGATATTGATAAGCAATCGGACTCTTAGCCGTAGCGAGCAGCTTTTGGCAGCACTGCCAAAAGATCTGCAGACGGACAGCGAAGTTCTCAATTTTCACGATTTCAAGCATCGCTTGGACGACGTCGATATCATCATCAGTGCTACAAGTTCTAAAGAGCCGATCCTCCACAAGGAGGATTTCAGAAAGCGCGATCGAAAAATGCTGGTCATTGATATTGCCGTTCCCCGCGATGTCGACGATTCGGTACGTGAGAATTCAAATGTCGTGGTCAAAAATATCGATGACTTAAACTCGATAGTCGATGGTAATCAGGAAAAGCGGATCCGAGAACTCCCGAAGATCGAGAATCTGATCATAAAAGAAATGGTCGATTTTTTGATGTGGTATTACCTGTTGCCGATCCTGCCGTCATACGAGAAAACCGGAATTAAGCCCTCGCCGGTCCGGCAAGCTGAGATCATCCGAATCAAAGAATTCCTGCGTGAAAATGTATCCGAGATACATGGTTTCGCTTCCCGAGCTGGTGAGGATTTCTACGACGACCTCGAGAGCCACTTTTCATTGGTTCGAAAGCTGCAAATAATGAAGCGCGAGGCTATCGGTACCGTGGTTGTATGACACGTAGTTATTCGATCGGCACACGCGGTAGCGAATTGGCGTTGTGGCAGGCAAACTGGGTCAAGTCCAAACTTTCGCTCCTCTCTCCTGAAAGCATATTCGAGATAAAAGTTATAGAGACGACCGGCGACAAGATACTCGAGGTCGCACTCTCCAAGATCGGTGATAAGGGACTTTTCACGCGCCAAATTGAAACGGAGTTAATAGGCGGGACGATCGACTTTGCCGTTCACAGCCTGAAGGACCTCCAAACCGTCCAGCCGGACGGCCTGGTTATAGGGGCGATGTGCGAAAGGGATGTCCCGAACGATGCATTTGTTTCCCAACGCTTTCAAAGCGTCGGCGAGTTGCCTCGCGGAGCGCGGGTCGCCACCGGTAGCTTGAGACGGAAGAGCCAGTTGTTGAACTACCGACCCGACCTCGAAATTGTGGACATCAGGGGTAACGTTCCCACACGGCTTGCGAAATTCGCGGATTCAGATCTGGACGGACTGCTTCTTGCCTATGCTGGCCTTAATCGACTAGGACTAAAAGATAAAATTAAGCAGATAATTCCGTTCGATGTGATGTTGCCGGCACCGGGACAAGGTTCGATCGCAGTCGAGGCGCGATCGGATGATAAGTTTGCTATGACGCTTTGTGGCGGACTTGATGATACTTCGACACGGGTATGTATAAGCGCCGAACGCTCGTTCTTGAGGCGGCTTGAGGGCGGCTGTCAGGTTCCGATCGGCGCGATCGCGACGTTGCGTGATCGTGTCGTTCATCTCGACGGGATGGTGGGAAGTCTCGACGGTAAGACGATTCTGCGTGAACAGCTTGATGGCGTGATCAGTGAGTCTGACGAACTAGGTGTCCGTCTTGCCGAAAAGCTGATCGAAAAAGGGGCGGGTGATTTGCTGGCAGCGAATCGCGAGCAGGTCTGAACGCAGCGATACGGTTAAGTGATGAAGCCTCCGGTAGTACTTGTTGTAAGAGCCGATGATCAGTTCAGCACCCTTCTCCGATCGTGCGGTTGTGAGGTGCTGAATCTGGAAATGATTAGTACGGCTCCCCAGGCGGATCTCACCGATCTTGATGAGCTGATGCACCGGATCGACGATTACGACGGATTATTTTTCACCAGTCCGGTATCTGCAACTGTTTTCGTCGAGAGATCGAAAGCATATGTGAATACTTTTTCAGGAAAGGTTTATGTTCTGGGCAGACGGGCTAAAACGATTCTTGAGGACGCAGGCTTTGATGTCGTGTTCGTCCCGGACGCGAACACTTCGGAAGAATTTATCGAATCTCTGGAGCAGGCGGAATTACGGGGGAAGCGGTTTCTCTATGTACGCGGTGACAAAAGCCTGGGTACGATAACAGAGCTGCTGGCAGGGATGGCGGTCGTTGACGAGGTCACTGTCTACGAAACAAAGCCCACGCGTCCAGATGATGGGGTAGTGGAAGCGATTCGAGAGAGGATTAGTGACGGCGAGATCGAGTGGGTCTGTTTCTTTAGTCCCTCCGCGGTAGACAGCTTTTGTCGGCTGTTTCCCGCCGCGGACTCGAAGAGACTTAAAGCAGCAGCTATTGGGGAAACAACTAGCCGCACCGCGCGCGACCGAGGTTTGAGAGTAGAATTTATATCATCGGAAACGACGGGTGAAAGCTTTGCGGCTGGGTTGATCGGACAAATTAATAAACATTGAGTAAAGAATCTATTTTTATCAGGGCCTGCAAACGACAGGCGACGGAGCGGACGCCCATTTGGATAATGCGTCAGGCTGGTCGCTATCTGCCCGAATATCGAGCCATCCGCGCGAAAACGGATTTTCTTACGCTTTGCAAAACACCCGAGCTCGCAAGCGAGGTGACCGTCCAACCCGTAGACATCATCGGCGTGGACGCGGCCATTCTCTTTTCGGATATCCTGGTAATTCCGGAAGCGATGGGCATGGATCTTGACGTGGTCGAATCGAAGGGGCCGGTGTTTGCAGACCCGATTCGTGATCGAGATGATTTGAAGCGGCTCAATACCACGCGAATAAGCAAACGCCTGGAATATGTAATGGACGCCGTAAGAATGGCCAAGGCGAAGCTTGCCGGACGTGTGCCGTTGATCGGCTTCGCAGGTGCGCCGTGGACGCTGGCAACTTACATGATCGAAGGCAAAGGCTCGAAGAATTTCGAAGAGGCTAAACGGTTTATTTACCGCGATCGCGAAGGCGCGCATCAATTGCTGCAGGTACTAGCCGATTCGGTCGTCGAGTATCTTAACGAAAAAATTAGAGCGGGATGTGACGCCGTCCAAATCTTTGACACGTGGGCAGGAATTCTCTCCCCATCAGATCTCGAAGAATTTTCTCTTTCATACATTCGATACATCTGTGAGCGTCTCGAAACTAACGGTGCTCCGGTCATCGTATTCGCTAAAGGCGTGACCTCGTTCACCGGCTTGGCGTCCATCAAGTGTGATGTCATCGGTCTCGATTGGACGATTGACATCCAGGCGGCAAAAGCTGGGCTCGGTCCCGGCAAAACGCTGCAGGGTAATTTGGATCCGTGTGTGTTGTTTGGTCCGAAAGAGACGATAAAAGACGAGACGGAAAAGATACTCGCGGGGTTCGGCTCCGGCGGCGGTCATATATTCAATCTCGGTCATGGCATATTGCCGACGACCCCCGTGGAGAACGCACAGTATTTGGTAGCCTGCGTTAAAGAGCTCAGTGCCAAATATCATTAGAAGTAAGGTGTGATGACGATGGAATCAAGGGCAATTGACTACGACGTCCTGAAAAAGTTCAACCAGCAGGGTCCGAGATATACTTCGTACCCCACCGCACCCTTATTTTCGCCCGAATTTTCCGCAAGCGATTTCATCCGCGAGATCCGTGACGTAAATGCCCGACCGGGCGCAGGTCCTCTTTCGTTATATTTTCATTTCCCGTTCTGCGAAAAACTCTGTTACTTCTGTGGCTGCAACATGCGAGTGACCCAGGATCGAGCGCTGATTCGCCAGTACAACGAATACCTCAAAAAGGAGATCGAGATTCTCCGTCCCTTGATCTCAGACGAGCGAAAAGCAGTGCAAATGCATTGGGGTGGCGGGACACCGTCATATCTTTATCCCGATGAGATCACGGAGATCGGGTCCTATATCAGAGATCGATTCCCCTTTGACCAAGACTTTGAAGCCAGTGTCGAGATCGATCCGCGAGGCTTAACGCGCGAACATTTAGAGGCGCTGCGCGAGGTCGGGTTTAACCGCACCAGTTTCGGCGTACAAGATTTTAATTTAAAGGTTCAGGAAGCGATCAACCGTGTCCAGTCCGAAGAGATCACTCGGCGGACTGTCGAATGGGCTCACGACCTAGGGTTTCAAAGTGTAAACCTGGATCTGATATACGGACTTCCTTACCAGAGCGTCGAGTCGTTTGCGGATACCGTTGAAAAGGTGATCGACATTTCACCGAGCCGGATAGCCGTATTCAACTACGCACATGTGCCTTGGTTGAAAAAACATCAGGAAATTATGCCGACGGCCGCTCTTCCGTCCCCCGAGGAGCGACTGGCTATCCTGGAAATGACGATTGAAACGCTGGTGGCCGTCGGCTACGTTTATATTGGAATGGACCATTTCGCTAAATCCACCGACGAGCTGGCACAGGCACAAGCCGGCAACACTCTCTACCGAAACTTTCAGGGTTATTCGACTCGGGCCGGTACTGACGTCTATGCTTTTGGCCTGTCGGCGATAAGCCAGTTCGAGAACATATACGCACAGAATGTAAAAAATTTTTCCGATTACTACGCCCGGATCGACGCAGGAGCGGCGGCGACGGGTGTGGGCTACCGCATGACCCGAGACGATCACATTCGGAAGGAAACGATAATGCAGGTGATGTGCAACCTCGAGATCGATAAGCGTGGTGTAGAAGAAAAATTTGGAATTGTTTTTGACGTGTACTTCAGAGACGATCTCGAAAAGCTCAATGCATTTACTGCAGACGGTCTAGTGAGCAACAATGCGGAAAAGATTACCGTGCTCGGCTCGGGTATTTTGATTATTAGAAATATCGCGATGTGTTTTGACGCGCACCTCGAAAAGATGATGCGGGAAAAACCCGTATTTTCGAAAACAGTTTAGGGCAGGAGTATGAGCGACAGGATCGGTATTGTTTTATTAAATCTCGGAGGACCCGACTCGCTCGATGCGGTCGAACCATTTCTTTACAACCTCTTTAGTGATCCAGACATAATCGATTTCCCACTGAGTTTTCTGTTTCGAGATCGCCTTGCAAAACTGATCTCGACTAGACGGGCACCGATGGCCCGTGGGCAGTACGAGAAGATCGGAGGCAGATCGCCGTTAAAGGACCATACGCTAAAACAAGCCGCACTCCTGGAAGCGAAGCTCAACGAAAAGATTCCTGCGAAAGTTTACGCGGCGATGCGATACTGGCGACCGTCGACGGATGAGACGCTGGATCAGATCAAAGCGGACGGAGTCAAAAATGTGATCTTGCTTCCTTTGTATCCGCAGTACTCGAAGGCAACGACGACTTCGAGCGTCAAAGAATGGGATGCAAAGTTAAAGCTTCGCCCTGACATGGAGACAGTGAAGACAACCCTTATCGAGTCATATTATGATTTTCCGCCATATGTCGATTCACTAGTTGACCGAGTCAACGAAGGGCTGTCGCGCTTTTCTGCGGCGACCCGCGGCGATGTCCACTTACTATTCAGCGCGCATGGTACACCGATGAAACTCGTTCGACAGGGAGACCCGTACTCTGGGCACATCAAAATAACGATCGAGTCGATCCTTCGGCAGGGTCGCTTTTCGCAAGACCACAGCCTTTGCTACCAATCGAAGGTAGGTCCGATGAAATGGCTAACACCGTCGACCCCGGACACAATAGAAAAGCTGGCGGCAGAAGGTGTCAAAAATATGTTGGTGGTGCCGGTTGCTTTCGTTTCAGACCACCTCGAGACTTTGTTCGAGCTTGGGATCGAGTACCGTCATGTTGCCGAACTCGCGGGAGTCGAACAGTACGAGGTCACGACCGGACTTAACGACTCGCCGATTTTCATCGATGCTCTTGCTCGCCTTGTATTTAAACAGGTCGGGGTTGCCGAATTCGAGAAGAGCGCCGTGTCGGCAAATTGATGCAGAAAAGGGTCGGGATAATCGGCGGCGGGATCTCGGGTCTGTGTGTTGCCCACCAATTGCGTAAGGGCGGTTTTGACCTCACGCTTTTCGAATCCGGTTCCTCGGTTGGGGGTAACATAAAGTCGGAAACCCGGGACGGATTTCTATTCGAACATGGACCGAATACCGCCCTCTCTTCACGCGAGTTGATCGACCTGATTTCCGAACTTGGGCTCGATGACAAATTAGCAGGGCCGAAGCCAAGTTCTAACAAACGCTTTATACTCCGGGGCGGGCGGCTGGTTCAATTACCGTCCTCGCTGGTCGGGTTTGCTCGAACCGCAGCATTTTCGACACGGGCTAAATTCAATCTGCTGAAAGAACCGTTTGTCGCGGCGAAGGTCGGAGACGAGGAGTCGGTTGCGGCATTTTTTGAGCGGCGTCTGGGCCGAGAGGTTGTGGATTACGCGGTCGATCCATTTATTTCGGGAATCTATGCCGGCGACCCTCAGAAGTTGGCGATCCGGCACGCGTTCCCCCGAATCTACGAATTGGAAAAGAGATATGGCAGTCTATTAAAAGGCGCAGTTCTTGGTCGGAGTCGGGGAGCCGCCAAAGTTCCAAAGGGAACTCCGCGAAGCATTACGTTCAAACAGGGAATGCAAGTCCTGACGGATGCCCTGTCGGCCGAGTTGGGCAGTAGCGTTAAGCTCAATACAAACGTTCGTGCGATACAGAAAAGTGAAACTGGTCGGATGGAGGTTGAGACTTTGTTCGGTCTCGAACTATTTGATGCGATCGTTATCTGCGCTCCGGCGCATTCGACTAGCACACTTATTCGAAACCTGGATGCAGATGCCGCCGCCGCGCTTGAGGGGATCTATTACCCGCCGGTCTCTGTAGTCGTCACGGGATTTCGTCACGATCAAGTTCGAAGTGATCCGTCAGGTTTCGGCTTTCTTGTTCCGGCGTTAGAGAGACGCAAAATCTTGGGAAGTCTATGGACGTCATCTGTTTTCGAGAATCGGGCTCCATCCGGTCACCATCTATTTACGACCTTTATCGGGGGGAGTCGCAGTCCAGAATACTGTGATGAAGACGAAGGTCGATTGGCCGAGATTGCACTTGAGGAATTGAATGCGATTCTCGGGATAAGTGGTGAGCCCGTTCTCACCGTCGTCAGAAAGTGGGAAAAAGCTATACCGCAGTACAATATTGGGTATGACCGCGTGCTCAACGCCCTGGACCGTTTTAGGGTTAACAATGAGCGTATATTTTTCTGTAGCAATTATTACAAAGGTATCTCGGTAAGCGACTGCGTCAAGAATGGCCTTTCGACTGGCAGCGACGTATCGAATTATCTGGATCGTTGACGATATTGAATAAATGAGAAAACTGCAGCTTCAGCCCGGCTTCCCGACGACTCGTATGCGTAGATTGCGAAAAACTGCGGGGCTCCGGGGCATGCTTAGTGAAACATCTTTGAGGAAGAGCGACCTCATCTATCCCCTGTTTGTAGTTGAAGGAGACAATGTTCGGAAAGAGATCTCCTCTATGCCGAATCAGTTTCAACGTTCGGTTGACAATATTCTTCGTGAGTGCGATGAACTGAGTCGCCTCGGTATTGGATCGATCCTACTTTTCGGTATACCGCGGGAAAAAGACGAAGTCGGTTCTGGAGCGTACGCGGACAACGGAATAATTCAACAGGCTCTCCGATCAATAAAAAAAACTTTTCCCGAGATGGTTGTGGTTACCGATGTATGCCTTTGTGAATATACATCGCACGGACACTGCGGCGTTGTTGAATCGGGGGACGTCCGGAATGATGCAACGCTTGAGTTGCTCGTTAAAGAGGCGGTTTCCCATGCAAGAAACGGGGCTGATGTAATTGCTCCGAGCGACATGATGGACGGGCGGATTCAGGCTATTAGACAAGCCCTCGACGTGGACGGCTTTTCCGATACTCCGATCATGGCTTATTCCGCAAAATACTCCTCTGCGTTTTATGGCCCTTTCCGCGAAGCGGCGGAGTCGGCACCTCAGTTTGGCGATCGCAAGTCATACCAGATGGATCCCGCGAATTCGGATGAGGCCCTCCGCGAGATCGCTCTCGATATTGCAGAGGGAGCGGACATAGTGATGGTAAAGCCGGCTCTTTCATATCTCGATATCGTCCGGAGAGCTCGGGACGAGTTCAATATTCCAATCGCGGCATACAATGTCAGCGGTGAATATTCGATGTTGATGGCGGCGGCGGCGAACGGATGGCTAGACCGCGAGAGGACCATGCTCGAAGTTTTGACTTCGATCAAGCGTGCTGGGGCTGACCTGATCATTACTTATTTCGCAAAAGACGCGGCTCGCGTTTTGTAGATCAAAATGGACACGAGAAAGAGCACCGAATTATTTACGGAAGCCAAGCGTCACATGCCGGGAGGGGTTAACTCACCTGTCCGCGCTTTCAAATCGGTTGGCCGAGATCCTCTGTATATCAGTAGTGCTAAGGGTGCGACGATTACTGATGTTGATGGAAATGAATTCGTCGATTATGTAGGTTCGTGGGGACCGATGATCCTCGGGCACGCCCACCCGCGCGTGATAGAAACAATCAAGCGAACGGCCGGGGACGGGACAAGCTTTGGCGCGAGCTGCGAGCAGGAGATCCAGTTTGCCCAACTTGTGAAAAAGTTCGTGCCGTCAATTGAGATGGTAAGGATGGTGAATTCCGGAACCGAAGCGACGATGAGTGCCTTGCGTCTCGCGCGCGCCTTTACCGGGCGTGAGAAGGTCATAAAGTTTGAGGGGTGTTATCACGGACATGGTGATTCGTTTTTGAGTAAAGCTGGTTCAGGGGTAGCAACTCTCGGTTTGCCAGATAGCCCCGGTGTCACACCGGCGACCGCGGCCGATACCCTCAATGCAAAGTACAACGACATCGAATCCGTCACCGCGCTTATTGAAAAGAACAGCGATTCCGTTGCGGCGGTTTTCATCGAGCCTGTTGCGGGTAACATGGGTTGCGTTCCGGCGGACTCGGAGTTTTTGCAGGCACTGCGAACGATCTGTTCGGCGTCAGGTATAGTACTGATTTTTGATGAGGTCATGTCCGGTTTTAGAGTCGCCCGCGGTGGTGCTCAGGAACTCTACGGAGTGTTGCCGGACATCACTACTCTCGGCAAGATCATCGGCGGCGGACTTCCTGTCGGTGCCTACGGCGGGCGACGCGAGATCATGGAACTGGTTGCTCCTCAAGGCCCGATGTATCAGGCAGGAACTCTCTCGGGGAACCCTCTGGCAATGGCAGCCGGGATCGAAACACTCAGCATGATCGATGAGGACCCCGACTTCTACGCGCGTCTCGCCTTATCATGCGAATATCTTTACTCTGGCATTCGAAGTAACCTGGCTGAACTCAAGCGTCCCTATACGCTCAACAACTGCGGATCGATGTTCACTTTATTTTTTACTGAAATGCCGGTAACGGATTTCGATTCCGCAAAAACCTCGGACTCTGCAGAATTCAGTGCTTACTTTGGCCGCATGTTAGAGAATGGCGTTTATCTTCCACCATCTCAATTCGAGGCGTGTTTTATTTCCTCAGCCCATGGTCAGGAGGATCTGGATAAAACGATCGCCGCGAATCACACGGCGCTCAAGGCGATCAGTAACCAGACTTCGTGACGATCCTATCTCGGGTGAAGCAATAGAAATCCATTTGCACGCCGTGTACTAATAAAAGGCCTCGCGATGACGCGAGGCCTTTTCTGTTACTAGTGTTGCTGATCAAATGACCGACTATCGGTAAATGTGCTCACCGCGATAGTTCGTTTTCCAGTCATTTTCAAAGTACGATGCGTCGTCGTCGTTTCGCGGGGTCACGCCGAGGACCGTTCCGCCTTCACGAATACCCGTCTCGTACTCTTTTGCCCGATCCTCAGGGATTCCCCATCCGATCAATGCACCGACGAGTCCGCCAGTTAGGCCACCGGCTCCTGCACCAGCCAATGCAGCCGCGATCGGACCCCAAACAACCAGGCCGATACCCGGAAGAAGAACGTTGGTGCCGATTGCAGCGATGCCGCCGATAATGGCTCCAAGAGTTCCACCGATAGCGGCTCCTGCGCCGGTTCCCTCGAGGGCTTTATTTCCTTCTAGTTCCGTGTTGCCGTCGCTGAAATGCGTGTCGCGTGTTTCACTCGACATCATGACGTTGATCTCGTCATCCGCATAGCCACGGTCGCGCAAACTTTTATACGCGCCCTCGGTGCTGTCTTTGTCGCGGAACATACCCGTCAGCATTCGATTCTCTTTAGGTGATGTAGCCTGATTGTTCATATTATTCCCCTTGAAGGTGTTAAATTTAGCTTTCGCTATGCTGAGTACATTAGCAATCATTATGCCGCGCACATGAAGTCGGGATAAGCTTACGTTTTACAATAAAAAGGGAGCTGGCGATCAGGATCCGACCGCAAAGGTGTTCGGAATTAGAACGGGATGTACTCTCCAACATTCAAAAAAAAAAGACACGCCTGGGACGTGTCTTAATCTTATACCGCCGATGCGGTCAGCTTACTTGACCCTTGTGGCCGTGAATGGCAGCGACCCAAATCCGCCGCCGCTGATCGTGCCGGACAATTTGTCGCCGTCCACGATTCCTTCGACTACGAATTCTACCGGCTGACCCTGAATGTCGGCCTTCATCTTTGCGGTTATGCTTTTTCCGTTAACTTTCCCGCCTTCAAACACCGAGCTGCCGATCATCGAAGTGCTGCTTCCGGTAAAGGCCGTTCCGTCCTGCTTGAATTCCGCGGCAAGCTCTACTGTCTGACCGGGTGCCTCAACTGCCATACTCCATTTTCCGCTGATGTTAGCGTCCGGACCCGAAGCATCGACCTTCTTTGCCAGCGTGACTGTTTTCGGATCGATAGTTATTTCCTTCAGTCGAGCCGCCACGTCTGCAGGCATCGAATCCTGGAAACGTCCGCCGATATGCTTGGCCAGGAATTTCTCGGCAGCGGCATACATTGCCATGTTATTCACCGGCCGTTGAAAACCGTGACCTTCGTCATCTGCAAGCAGATACTGAACCGGGTAGTTCCGTTCGCGCAGAGCGATCACGATCTGGTCCGACTCCGCCTTTTTGACACGCGGATCGTTCGCACCCTGGACGACCATCAGCGGTGTTTTTATCTTTGCTACATGATTCAAAGGCGATTGCCGATCTAGCTGTGCTCGGCCTTCCGCCGTGCCGGGATCACCCATTCGCTTGTGAAACATTGTCCTGATCTGCTCCCAATACGGGGGGATCGAGCCGAGCAGCGTATTGAGATTAGACGGTGCTACGATCGCAACCGCCGCCGCGTAGAGATCGGGAGTGAACGTCACACCGGCCAGCGTTGCATACCCGCCGTAACTGCCGCCCATGATCGCGATACGTTTCGGATCAGCAATGCCTTGATCGACAAGATGCTTTACTCCCCAGGTGATATCGTCCTGCATCTTCCCGCCCCACTCGCCGTTTCCGCCATCAAGAAACTTCTTTCCATAGCCGGTCGAGGCACGAAAATTGGGATTCAGCACAGCATATCCGCGGTTAGCGAGAAACTGGGCCATGCCGTTATAGCCCCAGTTGTCCCGAGCCCAGGGCCCGCCGTGTGGAACGACGATCAGCGGCAGGTTCTTTTCGGGCAGTCCTTTTGGCAGCGTTAAGTATGCGGGGATCTCCAGCCCGTCCGAAGACTTGTAACGGATAGGCCTCATCGGCGAGAGTGCCTTTCGATCAAGCTTTTCGCGAACCTGATATAGGGTTGTCAGACTTTTCGTCTTTCGATCGAAGATCCAGATCGTACCCGGATCGACGTCGCTGTAGGTTGAGACGACGAATTTCGTTTCGTCCTTGGTGCGCGAACCGAAAGAGATCTCACGATCGCCGAGCTTTTTCTTGATGAACTCGTAGTCTTTTGCGAACTCCTTATCTTTCCAGATCACGCGCGTCTTATCGTCCGTGTAAGTGGTGGCGATCAGCTCGTCCGACACGTCGGAGAATATGGCTCCACCAAAATCGACGCGTTTACTTGAATCCTCTTCAACAAAGTCTTCCTTGTTGGTGTCGAGGTCGAAGAGCACGAGCTGGGTCACGTCTCGCGTGCCCTTGTTCGATTCCAGGTAGACACGCTTGTCATCCTTGTGAAATCGAACAACCTCGCATGTTTCGAAAACGCCGCATGTGTAAACCGGCGTGAATTTATCACCATCGACGCGAAGCATTTCGGTATCGCCGTTCGGCGCCGAGCGGACAGCCATTCGCGGTTTGTCTTTATTGTCGAAAACCCAGTACGTAAGCCGATCCCGATTTTCGCGCACCAGTGTCTTTGTGCCTGTTGAGATCTGGACCTTGTAGAGATCGTGCCATGCCTTGTCACGTTCGTTGATCCCGATATAAATGAAGTCCGGCTCGGACTCCGGTACCGCGAAGATCATCACGCGAACACCCGCCGCGTTGGTCAGGTTGGTTGGAGCGGGCACTCTCGTCGCTGCAGCCGGGGTGGCAGCCGGGTCGACAGAGTAGACGTTGAAGTTTTCGTCGCCCTCGTGATCCTTCACGAACAGGATGCGCTTACTGTCATGGCTCCAAAAGTACTGCCCGATCGGCCGTTTCTTCTCGGCCGTCAATGGTCTTGCCTTTTCGAAAGGCTCGTTCACGCCCTTCACCCAGACATTCCGGACGTTGTCGAGCGGTTTGATAAACGATATATACATGCCATCAGGCGAGAGTTGGGCGCCGGCATACTCGGGGTTGCCGAAAAATATCTCACGGTCGATCAACTCCGGCTGCTGGGCAAACGCCACAGTCGTAAGCAGAAAGACCACAAGAATCGGTGCAGTCAATTTAGTTTTTCTCATAAGGATTTAGTATTCCCTTGTACGGGATCGGTGTGGATATTGTTCCTAATAAATATCGCCCGTCCAAGCTCTTTTTCTGAACTTGCTCTCTGACCAGAAGCTCTTGATCAGATCAATCTTTGGCGCTGCATTCGCTACGAGGAGGACTGTGACGACGTCATACCGGTATGGCATTTCTTGCAGACCGAAAATTCGGCGGTAGACTCTCGCGGTCCGGGTGATCTGACGCTGCTTGCGAAGATTGACCGCGGCAAGGGGTGACGCGAACTCGTCTGATGCTCTCGATTTCACTTCGACAAAGCACAGTGTGTCTTCGTCGATCGCGATGAGGTCGATCTCGCCGGTAACCGCGACTCCGCGAGTGTTACGCCCGATCGGGACCTTGAAGTTCGCAACGACGAGGCGATAACCATTTGCTTCGAGGTACTCGGCGGCCAGATGCTCGCCGCGAGAGCCTGTTTCGCCTCGAACATTCGACGGCCGCGGGGCCACCGTACTGATTGATAGAAATTCGGACATGGAACGGGTGACGTGCCACGGATTATATCAGACTCTTGCCCAGGCTCTTATGATCAGGCACGGCTCCGTCCAGGAGCTCCAGTAGCGCACGATGGACTGGACTTACTGCTCGATACGTTTCGCGAAGCCGCTCA
>JANPJL010000288.1:0-15035 GCA_031425495.1 Acidobacteriota bacterium | reverse complement strand
GTAATAAAAATCAATGTTTTGCGATCATCTCGCTCTTGGTTCAGACGTTCAGGTCACCTCTGCATTTTTTTCTGCGATAATGTTTCAATGGTTCGACCGATCGAGGTCATCATCAATTCAGGATCAGGGAGTGTCCTCGGTGAGGAGACCGCCCAAAGCCTCCGTGAGCGATTCATCGCCTACGGGGTCAAGGCCAATATCCACCTGGCTGAGACTGGCCATGAGATCGAGGCACTCGCGAAACACGCGGTCGAGGATGCCGATGTGATCGTCGCGGGAGGTGGTGACGGAACCATCAGCGGTGTTGCGGTAGAAGTCGCAAAAGCTGGAAAAACCTTGGGCGTGTTGCCTCTTGGGACGCTTAACAATTTCTCAAAGGACCTTGGGATCCCGCAAGATATTTCCGGTGCCGTCAGTACGATCGCGACCGGTGAGGCGAAACTGATCGATCTCGCGGAAGTAAATGGCCGTACGTTTATTAATAATTCGAGCATTGGCTTGTACCCCCGGATCGTGCTCCGACGCGTCGAGCACCAGAGGCTGGGAAGAGGCAAGTGGAACGCAGCGTTCTGGGCAGCGTGGCAGATGTTCCGCCTGTCGCCGTTCCTAAAGGTTCGGATCGAGATCGATGGCAAGAGCTTTCTTAGGAAGACGCCGTTCGTATTCGTTGGGAACAACGAATACGAGATGGACCTTTACAACATCGGTCGGCGTACGGCGCTCGACGAAGGCCAGTTGAGCGTTTATTTTTTGCATCGCGGCGGACGCTGGGGCGTGGTATTGCTTTTGTACCATACCTTGGTCGGCCGGTTGCGGCAATGGAAAGATTTTGAAGAGGTGAACACGAACGAGATCACTATTCAGACGCGGAAGAAGAAGTTGCACGTCGCTCTCGACGGCGAAGTCCGAACTATCGAGACGCCGCTCAACTATCGGATATTGCCGAAGGCTTTACGAGTGATTGTTCCTCAGTAGGCATTTGTGATTTGTCCTTGGTCGTTGGTCAATTGTCATTTGTATAAAGAGGACCAAGAACAAAGGACAAATGACAAAGGACCAAGAACCAAGGACAAAGGACAAATAGATTGAGAACCATAGCCCACATTTCAGATATACATTTTGGCGATGCTGATCCGGGCGTTGTGGAACGGCTTGCAGAAAAAATACGCGAGTTGGCTCCCGATCTGATCGTTGTTTCCGGCGATCTGACACAGCGTGCAAGATCGCGTCAGTTTGCGGAGGCACGCGCATTCCTCAGTCGACTGCATCGGCCGCAGCTTGTTGTTCCCGGCAACCACGACGTTCCGCTTTACAACGTGTTCGACCGTTTCGTAAATCCTCTCAAAAAATTCAAAAAATATATTACCGACGATCTGACACCGGAGTTTGTGGATGACGAACTTGCGGTGTTCGGCATCAACACTGCTCGCTCGCTTACGATAAAGGGCGGGCGTGTCAGCAAAGAACAGGTGGATGATCTGCTGGTCAAGCTTTGCGCTCTCGACGAGACGAGAGTGAAGATGATCGTTACGCACCATCCCTTCGACTTGCCTGAAGGGTTTGACGAAGATGACATCGTCGGCCGCGCGAAAAAGGTAATGCCGGAGCTGGCAGAATGCGGTGCGGATATTTTTCTCGCCGGCCACTTACACGTCAGTAATATAACGCACTCGGCGCGGCGCTACCGGATGGAGAATGGGTATTCCGCGTTGATAATCCAGGCAGGTACAGCCGCGTCGAGGCGGGAGCGCGGGGAAGATAATTCTTTCAACGTACTGGAGGTAGATGGACACGTCTTGACCGTCAAACGGTTCCACTGTGGTCTGCCTGAAGCCGACTTCCGTCTCGCAACGACCGAGCGGTTCGCAAAGACGGAGCGGGGATGGGCTCGGATGTGACCCAAGTCCCAAGTCCCAAGTCCCAAGTCCCAAAATCTCAGATCTCAGATCTCAAATCTCAAATCTCAAATCCCAGATCCCAGATCCCAGATCCCAGATCCCAAATCCCAAATCCCAAATCTCAGATCCCAAATCCCAAATCCCAAATCCCAAATCCCAAATCCCAGATCCCAATTCGCTACCCGGTTCTGACATAGAGCCAAAATCGCCTAGAATAAAAGCGGGACATAAATATGAACGATCAGAATGACAGCGAAGGGCACGGCATCGCGGACAAGGTTTCGGGGCTTGGCCAGAAAATAATCGGAGAGATAGAGACCATCGGCGGCGTACTTACCGGTGACCCGATCACCCAGGCCGAAGGCGAATTCAACGTCGAGGTCGGGGACGTCCGCGAGGATCTGGAAGACGATCTGGAGGAATCCGGTCGCGGGGACGGAAAATGAGTGCGACGGTCAAACCCTTGAAAGAGCATCCCTTCGAATTACCTTCCAGACTACGAGGCCTGAAGCCGACGCTAATTCGCCAGTTTTTCGAACGAGCGTTGCCCGACAGCATCAACTTCGGTCTTGGCGAACCCGACCTTCCGACGCCGCAGTTTATTCGGGACGAGGCCGCGCGTGTGACGCTGGAAGAGCAGAACGGTTACACATCGCATCCCGGGATCCCGGCATTGCGAGACAAGATCGCGGAACAGTATCCACATCTGGATCTGCCTCGCACCGGCGTCGTCGTTACTTGCGGTTCGCAGGAAGCGATGAGCGATGCGTTTCTTTCCACGGTTGAGGCCGGCGACGAGGTGTTACTCCCGAATCCGAGTTTCCCCGCGTACGACGCATGCGCACACATCGCACAAGCGACACCGGTTTACTATCGAATGCCGGCGGATCGGGATTTCGAATTTGATATTTCAGATTTCAAATCGAAAATCACTGAAAGAACAAAACTTGCCGTCGTGATCTCGCCTTCAAATCCGACCGGCAAGATCTTGACCGAGGGTGACCTGAAGCAGATAGCCGAGGCCCTCGACGGTACGGGAATCTGGCTCATCTCGGACGAGATCTACAGTGACCTCTACTTTGGGGAAAGGCCGCGTTCGGCAAGCGAGTTTTACGATAAGACGATCATAGTCAGTGGCCTGTCGAAAAGTTTGTCGATGACCGGTTGGCGTCTGGGATGGGCGGCGTGCAAAGACCCCGAGCTTATTAATGCGATCCAGGTGCTTCATGGATTCACAACGGTGTGCACATCGACGATATCCCAGAAAGCGGCGTTGCTCGGATGGACGGACGAGGCTGAGAATGCGAAAGCCGAGGCCCGTGAGATCTACAGGAAACGCGGTGAATTTCTCGTCGCTATGTTCAAAACCGAACTCGGGTTGAATTCGACTGCTCCGGAAGGAGCTTTCTACACGATGCTCGATGTCCGGTCGATCGGGGATGATATCGAGGTCGCTGAGAAGTTTCTCCAGAATCGTGTCATCACGGTTCCCGGCGTCGCATTCGGCAGCGAAGCAAAAGGCTTCTTGCGCATCTCGTTCTGCAACCCCGAAGAGCGGTTGGCCGAAGGTGTGCGACGAATGAAGGAAGTGTTGTAGTACGGACTCTCAGTCCGTCCACGTCGGCGACTGGCTGGAAAGCCTTTCGTTCTCTCTATGAAAAAATACAGAGTAGGAATTCTCGGCGCGACCGGAACTGTCGGTCAGCGTTTTATTCAGCTTCTCGAGGGTCATCCGCAATTCGAAATAACAGCGCTTGGGGCGTCGGACCGCTCGGCGGGTAAACAGTACGCGGAAGCGTGTGCGTGGAAACTGACGGGTGAGATTCCGGAATCGGTTCGGGAGATCGAGGTGCAGGCGATAGAACCGCCGCTCGATTGCGATATTGTCTTCTCGAGCCTGCCATCAAGTGTCGCACGCGAAACTGAAGAGGCATTCGCCCGTGCGGGATTTCCGGTGATCAGTAATTCGTCGTGCTATCGGATGGACGAAGATGTCCCGCTCCTCATCCCGGAGATCAATCACGAACACGTCGGCTTGATCGAAACGCAGCGCAAACTTCGCGGCTTCGGCAAGGGTTTTATCGTGACGAATCCGAACTGTGCAGTTACCAGTTTCGCTCCGCCGCTGGCAGCGCTTCACCGCTCATTCGGAGTTGAGGCGGCCGTGATCACGACGATGCAAGCGATATCCGGTGCGGGCTATCCCGGTGTTTCGGCGATGGATATTTCGGACAATGTCCTGCCGTATATCGCGGGCGAAGAACCCAAGGTTGAGATTGAAGCCCAAAAGATCCTCGGAAAGTTTTCCGAAGGCGCAGTAACGAATGCTGACTTTTCCGTCTCGGCACAGTGCTTTCGTGTCGATGTCATCGACGGGCACACGGCTGCGATCCGCGTGAACTTAAAGCAGAACGCGACGCTCGAAGATGTGGTCGACGCGATGCGCACATTTCCCGTTCTTGATCTTCACTCGTCACCTGCGGAGTTTATGCACGTCTTCGACGAACCTTCGCGACCGCAGCCGAGGCTGGACCGCGACAACGGTAACGGGATGACGATAAGCGTCGGGCGAATATTTCCCGATAACGTTTTTGATTATCGCTTCGTTTCTCTGAGTCATAACACCGTGCGGGGTGCCGCAGGCTGCGCTATTCTCAACGCAGAATTGCTGATAGACAAAGGCATCATCTAGATGGAATCGAATACGCGTTCAGAGCAGGCATTTGCCGGTCGGGTTTTGGTCGCCATCGGCCTTGTCTTGCTGACGCTGCTTCTGCTGACGCTCCTTTACTTCACCTTTGACGTCGTCCTGCTGATCTTCGCTGCAGCGCTGCTTGCGATCTTTTTGCGGGGTGTCGCCGATCTACTTGGCCGGTTTCTCAAGATCAGTGAAGGCTGGTTGGTGATGATCGTCTCGATATTGCTCCTCGCGATACTTGCCGGAGCGATCACGCTGCTGGCACCGGATGTAGCCGACCAGATGCGGGAGATCCGAGCAAAGCTGCCGGAATCCGCGCAGAAAGTTTCTCAGTACGTTTCGCAGTTCGGGTGGGGACGTGCTCTGATCGAACAGCTGCCAAGCGTTGAAGATCTTCGCCACAATATAAATCCGTCGTCTTTGCTAAGCGGCGTCGGCGGATTCTTTTCGACAACGATCGGAGTAGTTGGAAACTTCTTCATTGTCATCCTTCTCGCGATCTACCTTGCAACGGAGCCTCGATTTTACGTCCACGGATTCATCAAGCTGTTCCCCTTGTCGCGCCGGCATCGTGCGACGCAGGTGGTCGAAGCCGTAGGCGAGACCCTCCGATGGTGGCTGATCGGAAAAGTGGCTTCGATGATCTTCATCGGCGTTATTACCTGGATCGGTCTTTCGATTCTGGGTGTGCCGCTCGCTCTGACGCTCGGCCTGATCGCCGGTCTGCTTTCTTTCATCCCGAATTTCGGACCGATCATCTCGGCGTTACCCGCGCTCCTGCTGGCGTTCATCGATAGCCCGATCACGGCGCTTTACGTCCTCGGACTTTATGTCGGTGTTCAGTTGATCGAGTCGAACATAGTTACCCCACTGATCGAACGCGAAACCGTCGAACTGCCGCCGGCCCTGACGATAATTTTCCAGCTCGCGCTCGCGGTGCTCGTTGGCGGACTCGGTCTTGTGCTCGCAACTCCGTTGCTTGCGGTGATAATGGTGGTGGTGCAGATGGTTTACATTCAGGATATGTTGGGTGACAAGGATGTTGAGGTGAAGGAGAAGGGTTTGGAGGCGTAGGGCGGACTGTTAGTCCGCCCGTTGTGTTGCAATGCAAAGATTGGAACGCAGCTTAAAGGGATTATCAAGGACAGGCTAACAGCCTGTCCTACGGTTTTTTTATGATCGAACGTTACACATTGCCCGAGATGGGCGCGATATGGTCGCAGCAGAATAAGTTTCAGAAGTGGCTCGACGTCGAGATCGCCGTCTGCGAAGTTCACGCGGAGGACGGCACGATCCCGAATGAGGCGCTCAGCGAGATAAAGTCGAAAGCTGCCTTTACCGTCGAGCGGATCAACGAGATCGAGAAGACAACTGACCACGACGTCATCGCGTTTACGACGAACCTCGCGGAGAACATCGGCGACGCGGCGCGTTTCGTTCACTACGGTCTGACATCGAGCGATGTTGTTGACACGGCGAACGCTCTGCTTCTGAAAGATGCCTGCGACATTCTTTTGGCGAAGGTCGATGCTTTACTGGAAGTACTAAAACGCAGGGCTTTCGAATTCAAGGACACGCCGCAGATCGGACGGACGCATGGTATCCATGCGGAACCGACATCGTTCGGACTTGTCTGGGCGCTTTGGTATTCGGAGATGCAGCGAAATAAAGCGAGGCTCCAAACTGCACGAGAACGCATTGCCGTCGGGAAGATCAGCGGGGCGGTCGGTGCGTTCGCGCATTTGTCACCGGATGTTGAGGAGAGAGTTTGCGAAAAGCTCGGCCTTAACGCGGCCAATGTTTCGACACAGGTGATCCAGCGGGATCGATATGCCGAATATCTCTGTACGCTTGCGATCATCGCTTCGACACTCGAGAAAATGGCGCTCCAGGTACGTCACTGGCAGCGGACCGAAGTCCGCGAGGCGCAAGAGAAATTCAAGACTGGCCAGAAGGGTTCGTCCGCAATGCCGCACAAACGCAATCCGATCCTTTCCGAACGGATCTGCGGAATGGCGCGCACTGTGAGAGCAAATGCGATCGTCGGGTTGGAGAATGTCGCCCTCTGGCACGAGCGGGATATCTCACATTCTTCGGCCGAGCGGATAGTTCTGCCGGATTCGAGCGCGACACTCGATTACATCCTTTCCAAGACGACCTCCCTCCTCGATACGCTTATCGTCTACCCGGAGAACATGCTGAAGAATCTGGACCTGACCCGCGGACTCGTTTTCAGCGGACAGTTAATGTTGTCGCTCACGCAGAAAGGTGTTTCCCGAGAGAATGCATATACGTTCACGCAACGGAACGCGATGAAGGTTTGGGATGAGGGCGGGGATTATAAAGAGCTGGTAACGAAAGACGCGGACATCTCTTCGCACCTTTCGGTTGATGAGATAGCCCGCGTCTTTGATCTGAAACACTACCTGCGAAATGTGGAAAAGGTCTTCGTCAGGGTGTTTGACTGATCGCCAGGTCGAGTGTGTCAGCCTTAAGCGTATTTCTCCGCGAAGTTTCCGATCACCGGGATCTTGTAGAACTCCCCGCCGTATGCTTTCATCGCCGCGAGAACTAGAAAGACCAGAGCACCCAGCCCAATAACGAGCATAAGGAGACTCGACAGTCCCGATACCAGGGGAAGGCCTACCATACCGTCGATGAATATACCGACGAACATAATTATATACAGCGGAATCATCGTGACGACCAAAGCGATCAAAATAAATATCGATTGAAGGGCGTGAAAGCGCGGAAGCTTATTCGTTTTGTCCGTAGCCAAAACAATAATGCTGTAGATCAGCCCGGCCGGAACGCAAATGTTCAGGTAGCAAACAAGAGCTCCGACATTTGTATCCAATCCAAGTGCAGTTTTACCACCTGATATGTTTTGCATAATCGTTTTAAGTTCTCCTTTGGGGTTCGGTTCTTTCGGGAATGGCAGAAAAAGACTGTGTGAAAGTTAGCACAGGACATTGATTAAAACAACGAACTGCGGCAGAATCTACAATTTCTTTCGGGGAGAAAAATGAAGGCAAAAGTATTCGTTACACTCAAGCCAAGCGTGCTTGATCCGCAGGGGAAAGCGATCCATCATTCGGTCGAGCTGATGGGCTTCGACAAGATCAGCGATATTCGCCAGGGAAAGTATTTCGAGATCGCACTTGACGACGCAGTATCAGAAGCTGACGCTCAGACGGCGGTAGAGAGGATCGCGAGGGACGTGCTGGCTAATCCTGTTATAGAGGATTACAGGGTTGAAGTTAGTTGATAGTGCTGAGTGGTGAGTGGTAAGTTCGTGATTCGGACTCACCACTCACCACTCACCACTCAGCACTACGAAAGTTATGAAGTTTGGAGTAATAGTTTTCCCCGGTTCCAATTGCGATCACGACGCGTACCACGTCGTCTCGAAGCATGTCGGTCAACCGGTCGATTTTATCTGGCACCAGGAAACAGATCTTAGGGGTTATGACGCGGTGATAGTGCCGGGTGGGTTTTCGTACGGTGACTATCTTCGAGCGGGAGCGTTGGCGCGTTTTTCTCCGGTCATGAATGCTGTGAAGGAGTTTGCGGCGGAAGGGAAGTTCGTGTTCGGCATCTGCAATGGGTTTCAGATACTTTGCGAAAGCGGATTGCTGCCCGGGGCATTGATGAGAAACGCGGGTCTGCATTTCGTCTGTAAGCACGTGAACGTGAGGATCGAGAATCAGAACACGCCTTACACAAACCAGTTGGAAAATGGATTGGTTTTATCAATGCCGGTCGCACACGCAGAGGGGAACTACACCTGCGACGACGTGACGTTTCAACGGCTTGAGGAAAACAACCAGATCGTGTTTCGCTATTGTGATGAGTTCGGCGAGACAACAACAGAATCAAACCCGAACGGGGCGCGGTCGAACATCGCGGGTATCTGCAACCAGGACCGAAATGTTTTGGGAATGATGCCGCACCCGGAGCGTGCGTGTGAGGAACTGCTTGGATCGAACGACGGCCGAGATATTTTCCGATCGTTGACCCACGCGATCGCCGGTAATGGAGTTAGAGTCTAGGTCACCGGAGAGCAGTATTGCAGCCGGAGTATCCGCATTCCTAACGCCGCTAGGCGTGACATGTTTGTAGAACCGGTAGCAATAAATGATTTGGCTCCGTAGGAGCGGCACCGTTCGCAGTGTCGCTCCTACGGAGCTTTCTTTCTTTTACCTGCCTTTTTCTACAAACATTCGACTCCTACGGAGCCGGATCTGTTCCCAGCGTTCTCTTGTACCGTGCTCGCGTTCCTCTGGTTGCCACGAGTCTCGATATCGCCCTTACTTACGTGCGGGCTTTTGCATCCTGTTGCCCGCCCATATCGCCATTGGTTTAGTAACTCGCCTTACTCGCCGAGCTTATATTCACACCACCATTCATAGTGATCACCCGGATCGGAGCACCGCCGCCGTTTAGCGAAGTGTTTAGGCGAGTCGCCCGGTTATGCCGGTCGGGACCTTTTACATCTTCCTGCGTCACGCTCAGCGCGGGAATGTCGCTGCGGAAACCGCCGTTGGTCGTACCGGTTTCGATATTCGCCGCGTAGCTCTCGGCCATCGTTAGATGCACTCCGCCATTCGTCGTCGAGATATCGAGTCCACTGCCTTTCCAACTATTGCCGGTGAGCGAAACTTTTACACCGCCATTCGTCGTGCGTCCGCGAACATCACCGGAGACATCCATCAAACCAACCCCGCCATTCAATGTTTCAAACTGCATCCGGCCTTCCACAGAGTAGATGGAGATACCGCCGTTGTGAGCCCGCAGATTCAAATCGGTGTTTCGGGGAACCTGGATCTCGTACGAGACGCCCCAATGCTCATCTCCGGGTGCTTCGGCTTTAACGTTTCCGCCTGTGGAGATCTTGATACCGCTGGCGACCGCACGAGCAGCTTCTTCGCTGGTACCCCAACTCTGCACGCATGCACGGACAAGTATGTCGGCGCGGTCTGAACCTTTTACTTTGATTCCTCCGTTCTTTCCGCCGTCGACAGACAACGAACCGGACGCCGGCATCGTCATCTCGCGAAGTTCTTTGAATGAGACCTTGTCACCATTCGACCAATTGTCACCCGAGCAGAATGAGTGCGACTTGGCCTTTTCCGCCTTCTGCGCGAGCTTGTCGAGTTTTTCTTTCTCCTGACCGAACAGGATCGAAGTTGATAGTAATAACAGAGCCGTCGCGATCGCGGCTTTCAAGACGAGTAGTACCAATGATGTCGTTTTCATTTAAAGAACCTCCGGAGTGTAGTGTTTTTTCGCTCTCTGGAGATAAAACACCACGCGGAAGAACTTTGTGACAGAAAGTGGGGCGGAAGCTGATAGTGGACAGTGGATAGTTCGAGCTATGAAGTCACCGGGTTCAACTTTCAACTATCAACTGACACGACGAGGCCATCCGGGTACAGTCGCCAATCCAGGACTTCTGCTCCCTGTTCCGCAGCGAGAGCCTTTTCGACATCGGCCTTCCGACCATCCTCGCAAAAGAATGCGATGCACCCGCCGCCGCCCGCACCACATACTTTCGGTGCGATCGCGCCGTTGGCGAGAGCTTTGTCGATCAGCATATCCATCTGCGGTGTCGTGATGTGCGGCGAGAGACGTTTGCGATGCGGGTGCGCGTCGTGCAGGATCTGACCGACCGCGTCCCAATCACTCTTCATCAGAGCCTTGCGCATGGCAAGCGAGAGATCGCGAACACCGTCGAAGATCTCGAAAAGCTCTCCGTCGCCGTCGATGTGGCGTTTTGTGATCTCCCAATTGTTGGTGCCGGAGTTGCGGGGTTCACCCGTGTAGCAAACAACGATTCGCCGCTCGAGTGTTTCGATATCTATTTCGAGCGCCTCCCGATCCATCCCGGCCGGGCCGAAGTGGATACACGCCGCTCCGCCGTACTGCGCCGAGTAATAGTCCTGATATCCGGTAGGAACTTTGATCACCTGGCATTCGACGTTTGCTGCGATCGGAATAAACCGCTCGGGTGTGTATCGATCACCGACGAGCTTATTCAACGCGCCGATACAAGCGATGTTCAATGTCGATGAGCCCGCTAGCCCGGCGCCGGCGGGTGCTTCGGACTCGGTGATCATCGTGAATCCGGTTTCGGGTTTGAAAAAGTACACGAGTTTTGAAAGAAGCTCGAGGCTCGGTTCGTCCTTGAGTTCCGCAATCCGGTCGAGCGTTGTTTCGAATTTTAGTTCACGGTCGACAGACTCAAGCAATATGCGGTCGTCGTCGCGAGTCTCTATCCGGCAATGCGCAAGCAGACTAACGGCGAAGTTTACAGTGGCAGCACCCTCGTGAAAGAGGAAGAGGGGCGGAATATCAATTGTGCCCCCGGCGAGATCAACCCTCGTCGGAGCGGACGCTTCAATTATCATTGTGGATCGTTGTTCGTTGTTCGTTGTTCGTGGATCGTTTTTTGTAGTCGAGTTGCTGGTTTACGGCGAGATTGTAACAAAACGAACAACGAACAACGAACAACGAACAACGATCCAAGTTATTTCTTTGCCGCTCTCGCCGCCTTCTTCTCTTTAGACTTGGTGTCCTTCTCGTCGCGATTCGGTTCGCGCGTCAGGTGCAAGCGTTCACCAAGATCATGAAGCTTCTCGCTCGCCACTTCCTCGACGGCGTGGAGTCTTTCTTCGATCCGATGTATGGTCTCCGGATTTGCTTCCTCAACCTTTTCGGAAAGCCAGAAGCGTTCCAGGACATAGAACACGATTATTCCGGTCAGGACGATGAAGAACAACGCGACACCGATCTGCCGAAAGTCGCCGATGATCGAGGTGATCGCTCCGCTGAAAAAGTATCCGGCACCGGAGAGAAGAAGTACCCAGGTGAAACAGCTAATAGCATCGAGGAAAAGAAATCTGAGAAAAGGCATTTTCCCGATTCCGTAGAACACGCACATCGCAGCTCGAATACCGTAGATGTATTTCGAGACAACGATCGCAAACGGACCAAACTTATCGATTAACTTTTCGATCCGCGGCTGAGCTATCTCATAAAAGCGGTAATCTTTTGCATTCTTGTGTGCAAGCCGGCCAATTCCGTACGCGATACAGTCACCCGTCAACGCTCCCATCGTCCCGAAAAGGATAACCTTCAAAAAGCTGTATGGACCGAAGAAGCCGCCCTGGGCCATCGTCCCGGAGATAAGCAGCGTGATATCGCCCTCTACCGTGCAGAGTGCGAAGACCGCGTAGATTCCGTATTGCTCGATGATATGAGACAGATGATCCATAAGATCGGCGGGGACAGTGCGTTGTCAGGCTCTCAAAAGAGTAACTTTCGAGGCTTCACGAGTCAAACAAATCGTAGATTGGTTATTGTTGATCGTTGATCGTGGTTCGTTGATCGCGGTTCGTGGATCGTTGATTGTTGATCGTTGGTCGTGGTTCGTTGATCGTTGATCGTTGTTCGTTGTTCGTCGGTCGTTACGTAGCAGTTGGAAACTCAGCTGGGTGAAAGGCCGACCACAAACCACGAGCCACAAACAACGAACCACGATCAACCATCAACGATCAACCATCAAATAACCACTTCATTGACAGTCTATCGGCCCTTGACTAGAATCGCGATAGTTTTACGAGGGCATATGAGCGAATCAATGGATCCGGCGGCAAAGCTCGTCGGGATCGAAGCATCGGTATCTTCTTTTAGAGCGGTTTTTCTTGAGGGCGATGGGAAGATCGCGTCGACGGCGAGTGCGGGATTCCAGTCGTCCGAAGGTACCCTGCCGCAGATCCAGACGTTTATTTCCAGCCTTAAGGAAAAGTTTGGCCAATTCGACCGCATCGGCATTGCGGTTCCCGGACTCATCAGAACGGAATCGGGCCGCGTCGCTTATTCGGCTCACATTCCAGAGCATTCCGTCGTCGATCTGGGGGGCGAGATCGAAAGATCCACAGGCGTAAAGGTCGTGGTTGAGAACGACGCGAATGCCGCAGCGTACGGTGAATTTAAGCTGGGAGCGGCGCGCGGGAGCTCGAATCTTTTTTACGCGACGCTTGGCGTGGGCGTCGGCGGTGCGCTGATCCTGGACAATAAGATATGGCGCGGCGTTTCAGGGTTTGCGGGGGAGTTTGGTTATGTCGCCGTCAATTCCGATGGTATGCGTCTCGAGGATGTTGCGTCAGCCGCAAACATCGTCCGACGCACACGAACCAGGTTCAATCGCGACAGCACATCTTCGCTAAACAAACTTGAAGAGGAACAGATCTCGATCCATAAGATCGTCGAGGCGGCCGAGAATGGCGACGACTTCGCGAGCCTGATGCTTGAAAGAACAGGCAGCTACGTAGGTACCGCGATCGCGACCGTCATTAATCTGCTGAACATCGAGAAGATCGTGATCGGTGGAGAGATAATGCACGCCGGGCATCTTGTTCTCGACGCTGTGATTCGCCGGGCACGCGAACTTTCTTTTGGCCCGTCGTTCGAGAACGCCGACATCGCTGCCGGCGAGCTTGGAGAAAACGCAGCCGCTGTCGGTGCTGCTCTGATCGCGAACGAGGTCTGACTCTGAAGCGTCGCAATTTTTATAATTTCACTAATGAGAGACGCTAATCTCACCGCTCGTTGCTAACTCAGGCACGGGAAACTATTTTCTAAGTAAGGTATTTGCGGAATTTACTAGATTTAGTAGAATCGTAAACAGTTTTACGGAAGCTTTCTCAATTCATAACCAGTGTTTCGCGAGTACCGGTCCGGCACCTCTATGCCACGGGACCGTTGAGGTTAAACCATTCGGAAGCCTCCGAGTGCGAGAGACTTGATAATGGCGCAATTTTTTCATAAGAGTGCAAACAACATCGCGCGGATAAGCATGATCCTCGGCGTCGTTCTTGCGGGAACGGCGTTTTATGTTTATACGCAGGTCGCCCGCTCGTCGTACCTGACCGGTCGCTATCTCGAGAAGCAGCAGCCTGTGCAGTTCAGTCACAAGCATCACGTCGGCGACGACGGCATCGACTGTCGTTATTGCCATTCGACCGTAGAAACGACGGCTTCGGCGGGCATGCCCTCAACCCAGACATGTATGAACTGCCACAGTCAGATCTGGGCCGACAGCCCGTATCTCGAACCTGTGCGTGCCAGCTTCCGCGATAACACACCGATCGAGTGGGAACGCGTTCACGATCTTCCGGAGTTTGCGTATTTCAATCACAGCATCCACGTGGCTAAAGGGGTCGGATGCTCGACGTGCCACGGGCAGATCGACAACATGCCGGCCGTATATCAGGAAAATACGCTTCAAATGGAATGGTGCCTCGCCTGTCATCGCGAGCCGGAGAAATTCATTCGGCCGAAATCCGAGATCTACAACATGCAGTGGCAAGACGGCGATCTGACGGGTGAAGAGAGGATCGATCTGAAGAGTAAATATAAGATTCGCGGCAAAGAGATAATGACAAGCTGTTCGACTTGTCACCGGTGAGCTTGTTTAGCCGCAGAGCTCACAGAGAGTTTGAAAGTAACTTGGTATCCGGGAAATATCGCCACTGGGTCTTATGGAAGCCGTAATCGATAAACTCGGTGTGCTCTGTGGCAATTAAGGAAAAAGCAGAAAAGATGCCTAGCCAGGACAGCAAACACAATTTTGCATTGATGCGGGACAAGATCTTGTCCCAGGGTGGAAAAGATTATTGGCGCAGCGTCGATGAATTCGTCGACGCCCCAGAATTCGAAGAGTTTGTAAAGCGAGAGTACCCGCTGCAATCGGAAAACTGGGACGATGCCATCAGCCGCCGCAACTTTGTAAAACTGATGGGCGGGACGCTTGCTCTCGCCGGTCTTTCCGGTTGCGTTATCCAGCCGCCCGAGAAGATCGTCCCTTATGTTCGTCCCGAAGAAGATCTGCTGCCCGGAAAGCCAATGTTCTATGCGACGGCAATGACATTGGGTGGCGTTGCGACGGGGCTGCTTGCAAAATCGTTCGACGGCCGACCGGTAAAGCTCGAAGGAAACCCGGAGCATCCGGGAAGCCTCGGGGCGACCGACTCGCTTGCACAGGCATCGCTTCTCGAAATGTATGACCCGGACCGTTCGCAGGAGGTTCAGTTCCGGGGCACGCCTAAGACGTGGCAAAACTTCATGACGGCCCTGCGTTCGGCAGTCGAAGAAAATCGCCTTGATGGCGGAGCCGGAGTCAGGTTTTTGACTCAGACAGTTACGTCGCCGACGCTGCAGGCTCAATTCCGTCAGGTGGCTTCGGAAATGCCGAATGCTCGCTGGTATCAGTACGAACCGGTCAATAACGACAACGCAATCGCCGGAGCCCGTCTCGCATTCGGCTCGCCTGTGCAGACGATCTACAAGTACGATCTCGCCGACCGGATCCTGACACTCGACAAGGACATCTTCTCCGACTTTAACGTTCGCTATAAAAAGGACTACTCGAAGAA
>JANPJL010000287.1:0-3857 GCA_031425495.1 Acidobacteriota bacterium | reverse complement strand
GATCCGCGGCGCGGAGTCTTTGTCAATATAGACAATTGACTCGTGAGTTTTTCTGCGTAGTTGAAGAGCCATATAGCGTAGTTATATTTTTCGTAAAGCGTCGGTCACACAAATATCTCCTGTCGTAGATTCGACGGGAGTTATGCAGAGATCGTAAAAGCGCCAAAGAAACGAGCGCGATATGGTCACGGTGATCTGAACTTTCTTGCCGTCCCTTTCCATTTCTCGATGAAGGAAATAAAGGTCCCGGTACACGTTCGACGATTCTCCGCTTACTTTGTTCCAAGCAGTTGAGTCATCGTAATCCTTCATTTCAGCCACGACACGATTCATGTTCGACATAAACTCTTCGCGGGGCGTCGAGGACTTTGCGTTCTCGCTCATTTCCGAATAGATCTTTTCGAAGTCCCCCGCCCTAATTTGCATGTTGAGATCGTCGACAATTGAATTTCCTGCCCATTGGCCATCGTATATCCACCCGAAGAACAATATGTATGCGGCAAAAAGTGCAACTGTTATGAACCCAATGCTTCTCATCGACTATTTCAGATCTAATACTGCCCAGTCGTGTTGACGAGCTGTCTGCTTGAGCCTGAAGTCGGGATTGACCGCGACTGGGTGTCCGACGATGGACAGCATCGGCAGATCAGAAATGCTGTCGGAATACGCATACGACTCGGATAGATTGATATTCTCCCGCTCGGCGTATTCGCGGATCCACTTAGCCTTTGTCGCCGAGGCCATGACAGGAGGAAGAACGCGTCCCGTCGCGTAGCCGTTCACGAATTCAAGTTTGTTCGCGACACAATCGTCGATGCCGAGGTAGTCCGTCAGGCGCTCGATCGTGAAATCAAGAGCGCCGGTCAGTACGATCTGTCGTTGTCCGATCTTCTTTCCCTGTGCGATCAGCTCGGGCGTGCCCGGAAAGATCGCGGGTTTTAGAACTTCCTCGAAAAGCTCATCGGAAAAATAACGGAGCCGATCTTGCGAAAACCCTTCGTAGCTGCGGAAGAATACTTCATTGAAAACGTTGCGCGAGTAGAGATCGGTTACGCCGAAGAATGGAAGTTTGGCCAGTGTCCCGACGCTCTTCTTGGCCGTTTGCCACAAACCCTGTTGTCGTTTCGCATAGAAGCCGAGGGTATGGACGAGGTTTGTGCTCACCAAAGTCCCTTCAAGATCGTAAAAAGCAGCGGCTTTTCCGTTTTTTTTCATGCAGACGTGTGCTATCGTATGGACGCTTTCCGTAATCGATACCGAGGATTCTATCACGCATCTCTGTAATTGCTACATGAAGACGAGTAACGTTTACATTTTAATTACAATTGTAATTACATGGTGGGCACTAACTGGATGTGCAACGGATCGGGCCGCCGGAATTGCAACTGAAAAAGCGTCGCCTGAGTCAATCGATCGGGCAATCTCGGAGGCCGAGACCTTATTCAAACAACGTGAAGATCTCGACAAGCTCCGGGTGGCGGTCAAATCGCTCGCTGCCGTTCGTGATCCGGACAACCGTAATTACCAGGTCGAATGGACTTTTGCTAAATACAGTTACTTTCTCGGAAAGTTCACGACCAGCGAAGATGATGCCGAGACGGCGCTTCAACAGGGACGCGACGCCGGTAAGATCGCGTCGCGCGTTGACCCGCAAAAACCGGATGGACACTTCTGGTATGCGGCGAATCTTGGCGAGCTTGCCAAACGCAGCCCTATAACGGTTGGACTGAGATCGGTCAGCGATATAAAAGAGGCGATGGGCAAGGTCATCGAGCTCCAGCCCGAATATGAATCGGCGAGTGCCTACGACGCCCTTGCACAGGTCGAGCTTGCAACACGGCTTAAGGGCGGCGATGCGAAGAAAGCGGTCGAGCTTCTGGAAAAGGGTTTCGGACTTGCGAACGATAATACCAACATCCGCCTGCACCTGGCCGAAGCGTACCTCGCCGTAAAACGCGATGCCGACGCACGGAAGCATCTCGACCATCTTCTGCAGATGAAGCCCGATCCCGAGTACATGCCGGAATATCGAGAGTGCGTTGAGAAAGCTAAGAAACTTCTTGCTACTAATTTCTAAGGGGCCGCCCGGGTTCGGATTTTTTTAACGCGGATTGGGCGGATCTAGCGGGTTTGGGCGGATAAGAGAAGATTAAATTAGTTCAGTACAGTCCGCCGTTTTGCCTAGTCCAAGTAGCAAATAACTTCAAGTCCCATTAACTTTGTATGCGTCGTGCAATCTTTCCAGGTTCTTTCGATCCGCCAACAAACGGCCATCTAGATATCATCAAACGCAGCTTGCCTCTATTCGACGAGATCATCATCGCGGTCCTGAACAACCCCGACAAGAATCCGCTCTTCTCGGTTGAGGAACGTTCCGAAATGATCCGCGAGATATTGCCGTTAGTCATGAACGGAGGCTGCGACGTGACGGTCGACAGCTTTTCGGGATTGACCGCCGACTTTGCCCGACGAAGCGGTGCCACCGCGATCATTCGGGGCATTCGTGCGGTCAGCGATTACGAGTACGAACTGAGAATGGCGCTGATGAACCGTCGGCTCGAGCCGTCGATCGAGACAGTCTTCTTAATGGCTGACGAAGAATACTCGTACGTATCGTCGACGCTGATGAAGCAGGTCTTTATGCTCGGCGGCCGCGTTGCGGGGTTGATCCCCGAACTCGTCGAGGACCGGATGCGCGATAAGCTAAAAATCCATCCGTGATTCACTTGAGCGTAATCTGCGCCGTCGTAACGAAGGTGCATTTCTTGTTCGTGTCCTTTTCGTGTGTTTCGTGGTTATCTTTTCTTAAATCCAACCACGAAACACACGAAAAGGACACGAAACAAGAACGCCTCAAATCCCAAGGTAGCTTCGTTATTCAGTGGTTCCCGGCCCGGAGGAAACCACCGAACACAGAACTTGGGCAGTTAATGCGGAAATTTTTCCGATCGTAGACTCGAAAAAGAAAGCTGATAGAATGTGGCTATGACGAACCCCTTCCCTGTTTCGGACCACGTCGCCCGAATGCATTCCTCTTCAACTTTGAAGGCTGGCCAGATGGCGGCGAACCTGAGGGAGCAGGGTCACGACATTGTGGACCTGACGGTCGGCGAGCCGGACTTTGATACGCCTGAATTCGTCAGGCAGTACGCCTGGGAAGGACTGCAGAAGGGACTTACGAAATATACTGCGTCGGCGGGAATGAAACCCTTTACCGAGGGCATCGCAGATTTTTATCAAGAGCAATTCGGAGCAGCTTTCCGGCCCAGTGAGGTTGCGGCGGCGTGCGGCGGCAAGCAGGCTTTGTTCAATGCGGCGTGCACGCTGCTGAATCCCGGGGATGATGTTTTGATCCCGAAACCGTATTGGGTAACGTTCCCGGAGATCGCCACTTTTTGCCGAGCGAACAGCGTTTTTATCGAGACCGAGGAAACCGATTTTGTCCTGACTGCAGATCAAGTTCGCAAAGCAATCACACCGAAGACCCGGTTGCTGATAATCAACTCTCCCAACAACCCGACCGGTCGCGTGATCGCGCCGCAAGAAATGGTGCGGATCGTCGAAGCGTGTGCCGAGCGCGGAGTCTACGTGCTTACCGACGAATGTTATTTGTTTTTCGCATACCCGCCGGGCGAGGTCTTTACGTCTGCGGTGTTGCCGCCCGAGCTACGCGAGTTTGTTTGTGTCGGCGGAAGCTTTTCAAAAACTTATGCAATGACCGGTTGGCGGATAGGTTTCACGATCGCGAACGAGGAGTGGACTCGAGCGATGGTAAAACTTCAAAGTCACTCGGCGACGCATCCGACCTCGTTCGTGCAATACGCCTGTGCGCGAGCCTTGCAGAACCGCGTCGAGAC
>JANPJL010000286.1:0-3321 GCA_031425495.1 Acidobacteriota bacterium | reverse complement strand
GCCCTTATCTCAAGCAGCCGCTCGATCACTTCCAGCGGTGCAAAACATGTTGTGGGGTCTCGGAAGGTTGCCATTTGGTTTCGTCTCCGGAGCACGACGCTGCCGGTCTGCATGTATGATTACGCGGCTCTCGCAAAGGTTGTTCGACTTTTTACGTGATTATTCACCCTGCCACTTTTGTTGACATAACTTTACGAAAATAAATTGTTAACGACTCTCGGGATAATCTAAGATGAAGCAGATTCACTCAAGGAGAACCCCCGATGAGACTTTACTACTCTGGTTTGTTTCTGACCTGCCTTTGTTTTGTACTCGCGTGCGGCGTGGCGTCCGCTCAGGACGAAACTCTCGCGGCGGCGGCCGGTGATCGTTATGTCATATCCGCGAAGGCGGGTGGCGTGAATTTTGTGGAGGGAGCTGTTTCGGTAGCCCGGAAGACGGGTAAAAGCGGATATCTGACGAAAGGCGATGCCTTGGAGATTGGCGATAAAGTTTCGACCGGATCCGCAAGCAAGGCTGAGATCCTGCTCAATCCCGGTTCATATCTCCGGTTAGGCGACAACGCTCGATTCGAGTTCGTTACTACGGGTCTCGATGATCTTCAACTTAAGGTCGAGAGCGGCAGCGCGATCCTTGAGGTTTTTGCCGCCGAAGAGTTCAAGGTGGCCATCACGACGCCCAAGTCAAAATACCTGCTGATCGAGTCTGGGATATATCGGATCGACGTGGCGGACGGGGGCGATGAGCGGCTTGAGGTTTGGAAAGGATCGGCCCGATTGGGCAACGCGGTAGACGCGATCAAGCCGGGGCGAGCTGTAACAGTTGGAGCTTCCGGTTCATCGATCGCAAAGTTCGACCGCGGTAAAAAGGATGCACTCGAGATCTGGAGCAAGGCGCGCAGCAAACAACTCGCGAAGATCACGGATACTCTCAGTCGCGACCTGGTCCGCACCGCACTCATGCGTTCGTTCCTGGGAAATCGCTGGAATGTGTTTAGCGCGTTTGGCCTGTGGATCTTGGATCCGCGTTTCGGGGGTTATGTCTTCTTGCCCTTCGGTTACGGATGGGGATCGCCATACGGGTACGGGTATGGTCACTCTCTCGGATGGTACGACCTCCCGCCGGTCATTTGGACTCCGCCCCATAACGGAGGCGGCAACACGGGCGGCCCACCCGTCACACCGACAACACCGACAACACCGACCGTTACGCCGATCACGACAAGAGGCGACCGATCACCCATTCCTCCTTTCGTAAGGATGCAGCAGACCATGGGCGGAGGACGCGAAGGTATTGACGACCGGAGCGGAACTTCTTACGACCCCGGCTCAAGCACGCCGACGTACTCACCGTCGTCTTCATCGTCTCCGACAAAGTCGGAACCGGCCCCAACAAAATATGAACCGGCTCCCACAAAGATCGACGTCACGCCGCCGCCAACCAAGCAGCCCTTGGACAATTAATCTAATCAAAACGAATGCGGACCCGCGATATCCACTGAATGTCGCGGGTTTTTCTATTGTAGTAGGGCGGCCGTAGGCTCAACCACGGGTGCGAGCGATTTGAGATAGGGTTCTGCTACCAAAAGCACGGATTGGATCGCATTGAACACGGTGTGAAGGACTATGCAGGGAAGAAGGTTTCCGGTTCGCGCTCTTAGTAACGTAAGCGAAAGGCTCAGGAGAAGAAGCGTCACGACCGTCGCGTAATCTGGTACGACTCCGAGACTGTATTGGGGTACATGCACCAGCGTGAACAGTAGCGTTACGAGTATTACCGCTAGGACGATTCCGAACCGCCGCTGAAACGCTGAATAGAGAATTCCCCGGTACACAACCTCTTCAACGAGCGGCGCCGAGACTGTCGCAAAAAATGCCACGAGGTAGACGGCATACTTCGAGCTTTTTAGAAGAGTTTCGAATTCGTTTTCCACATCGCCCAGGAGTGTAACCAGCGTAAGAGCGAGCGCGTAAAACCCAACGGTTATCAGGACAGCGTGCCAGGCCTTAAAGCCGTTCATCTTCCATCCCAACGTCTGCCGGAAAGAAAACGTATTAAACCGCGTAACGACGAACCACGCCACCAGCAGTGTTAGGGCGTGGGCAAGGATGATCGGGGCAAGCTGAAGGATCACCGCCGTCGCGTCGGTTCGTACAAATTCTCCCAGCCGCTCTCTATCGCTCAGATCCAGACCCTGAGTAAGCAGGTACGGAAAAAGGAAGATCAGGGGAACCATTCCGACGAAAACTACGCTAAGCAACCACACACCGAGCGCAACCCAACCGTTCCACGGCGGGTCGTCGGGTGAGGGAACATAAGGCTGAGCCACGGGTTGATCGATGTCGGGGACGAGGTGTTCGTTTACGATATCCACGCGCCCGAGTTTACCGAAATTCTGCGTCGGCTGCCACGCTTCACCATCCGCACCTTGTCATCGGATCGTTTTCGATATAGGCTAAAAGCCCGTGGAGCATCACGGGAAAATTCCTATACAAAATGTGATCGCAATCATTCCCGCCAGGTACGAATCTGTCCGCCTTCCGGGGAAAATGCTTCTGCCCGTCGGTCAAAAACCGTTGATCGTGCATACGGTTGAGCAGGCTAGCAAAGCGAGGAATGTTTCGCGTGTGATCGTCGCGACGGATGACGCCCGGATTCGTGATGCAGTCGCCGCATGTGGAGTCGAGGTAGTGATGACCTCGGCTGAGCATCGTTCCGGAACGGACCGGATCGCTGAGGTCGCAAGAGATCTGCCCGCGGGCTCCGTGATCGTAAATGTTCAAGGCGACGAACCACTAATCTCGCCGGAGACGATCGACGCTGCAATCGACGCTCTCCTTTCGGATGAAGCCGCCGATATGGCTACGACGGTCGAGCCGATCCATAATTTGACCGAGCTTTTGAATGGAAATGTCGTAAAGGCGGTGGTCGGAAACAACGGTTACGCGATCTATTTTTCCCGCTCGCCGATGCCTTTCCCGCGAGATGCATCGCTGCGGTATGCGGGCGATCCCAACGGAGCGATCAAAGCTGAACCAGATCTAATTGGATTGTTTAGGAAACACACGGGGCTTTACGTTTACCGGCGTGAATACTTGCTTAGGTTGAGCGAGCTGCCGCAAACAAGTCTTGAAAAGATCGAAATGCTCGAGCAGTTGAGAGCACTCGAAGACGGGGCGTAGATCCGTGTCGTCGAGGCGGTCGGAGCATCTATCGGCGTGGACACGATGGAAGACTACGAAAAGGTTTGTCGTATCGTCGAGGCCCGGAACATGAGCGAAATGCAACCGGTCCATGCGGATGGGAGAACTTACGGCAATG
>JANPJL010000285.1:0-5687 GCA_031425495.1 Acidobacteriota bacterium | reverse complement strand
CCCTCGCTGGGAATCTGGAACCACGAACTCACACGAAATCACACGAACAAGAAAAGAAGTGGTTTCAGATCCCACCGGCAATCTGAAACCACTAACCCACACTTAATCACACTAAACGATCAATCACGCAACTGGCCGCTTTAAGACCTCAGCCAGGGCGCGCATTCTTGACGAGTCTGCGGCGCTTTTCGATGTGCCGGCGTTCTTCTCCAGTGATTTCGCAAAGCTCTTAAGTTTCCCAAGCTTCTTTGAACTCTCGGCTTTCCCGATCGCTTCGCGCAGCTTCGTGATCTCATTAGCCGATATACCCTGCGATCGTTCGAGCTGGTCGACATAGGCCTTTGCCACAGCCAGATTTCGCGGCCACTCGATCCTCTCCTGCATCTGCACGTTCAGCATTGTCATTCGAACCGACTTCGCCGCGTCGATCTCATTCTGGGTAAGGTGGTCCGTCGGCGTCAGCTCAAAGATGTCTAGACCGCGGGCCATCTCGGATGCGTAGATCTGACCGTTGTACCAGTACGCCGACCAGAAGCCGCCCATGACGAGACTGTTCGGATCGATCGGTCCTCGATCGAAGTGCGCGATCTCTATCGGCTTCGCCGGATCGGTAAAGTCCATCACCGAGATCCCGCCCTGATACCACGCTTGTATCTTGATATCGCGCCCGGGAACCGGAACGAGTGAGCCGTTGTGTGCAACGCAATTCTCGTTCTCACCCTGTGCCGCCGGGAGTTTGTAATAGTTTGCGAAGGCGAGTTTATTGCCCGCCAAATTAAAGAGCGCATTCGCTCCCCATACGTTGGGATCGGTGGCCCGGCACCGAGCTCCCAGACCCCCGCCCCACTCGTCAGTGAACACGACTTTCTTTCCGTCATTCGAAAACGATGCCGAGTGCCAGTACGCGTAGTTCTTATCATTGACCGCGTCGACACGTTTCGGATTCGCCGGATCTTTGATATCGAGCAAAATCCCATTACCTGAGCACGCACCGGCAGCCAGTCCGATCTCAGGATAGACGGTGATGTCGTGACACTGGTCGGTCTCGACGGGACGCCCGTCGCCGTCGTGCGAGCCGCCGTCATTGAGTGCGTTTATCGCACCCGTTGCAGGGTTACCGAAGATCCGCGGACTCGACACGATCTTTGAATTTTGCGGAGCCGCAAGCGGAACCTTGATCACATCGATCCTGAACAGCGCCGTATTTGGATTCTTATCCGGTGGCCCGTCCGAGCATCCTGCTAACTCGCCGCTGGGACGAACACCAGAAGTCCCCGAAACGTAAATGTAAACGTTGTCCTTGTCTTTCGGATCGACCAGCAGTGTATGCGTGTGCGAGCCGCGACATGTCTGGACCGCCGCCACCTGTTTGGGATTCCTGATATCGCTGATATCGAATATCCTCACGCCGCGAAAGCGATCTTTCTGCACCGCAGCGGGCCCGGGCATTTGTCCGGCAGCCGGTGCCGGATCGGGAGCGAATCCTTGCGTCCCACAATCGACTCGGCCGTTCACCATCTCGACCGACATGAACAAAAGATTCTTGTATACCGACGGATCACCCTGCCCACCCGGACATACGATGGAGGTCAGCAGCCGGGCGTTCGCCGGATCGGCAATGTCATAGATGTTCATTCCATAGAAGCTGCCCATGAACAGATGATTACCCTGGAACGCAACATCCGAATTGGAGAATGCGAGTTGGGCAAGCATGAGCTGAAACGGCTTCGGCATTTGAGCGGAGTTGCCCATGCCGATCTGGTCAAGCGTCGTCTTGACCTTCGGATCATCTACATTGTCGGTCCCGAGCTGGAACGCGTCGGGCTTTTTCAGAAGCGTGACATGTTTCAGTCCGACAGCCGATACGCCTGCGTCATACAGACCGGCCGAGAGTTTGGTACGCGGGTCGTTCGCGTCAGAACCCTTCATCCCGGCAGGGAGAGGTTGAGTCGCGGGTGGATCCTGGGCCTGCGTACCGGCGATCAAGGCCGAGCACACGAGGAGGGAAGCTACTATGAGACGGAAGGCTATAGTTTTCATGATTTCTATTACGGCAATTGGGACAAAATGGTTTGCATACTCTTGATCTCAGCCCGCTGGCCGGTATCGACATCGGTCGCGAAAGTAAAAAGCTCGGCATCCTGGCCGGCGCCGGCTGTAGCGAACAGGTCCTTCACCATTGTCAACGCGCCGTTGTGGTGCTGGATCATTCCTTCCAAGAAAAGACGGTCGAATTCGACCCCCTTCGTTTTTCGGAGGGCGGCCATCTGTTTTGTGGTCAGCATCCCCGGCATAATCTTGTGATGATGGGCCGCCATCTCGGGGTCCGACATATCCATATCTTCCATTCCAGGCATCGGCAGTGCGATCGGTTCCCCGCGAACGGTAAGCCAGCGCTTCATAAAGTTCATTTCGTCGGATTGTGAGTGGCTGATGCGGGCACCGAGGCGGCGAATGTCGGGATTGTCGGTACGCGACTCGATCATCGTCGTCATCTCGACCGCCTGCGCGTGGTGATGGATCATCCCCTGCATAAACTCGACGTCTTTCGCAGATCGCGGCGGCAGCTTGGCTCGTGTGGACGCGGGCAATATTTTTGACGGCTGTCCCGGCGCACCGGGCTGCACGATGACCGGCCCGCTCTGCTGTCCGAAGGCCGTCAGTGAAAAGAAAACTGCGATCGTACACGCGGTCAAAAACGGGCTTAGCGAGACTCTAATTATTGCGAGCATTTATCTGGTGTAACCTGGTCTCAAATGTTATCACTCCCACCGATTCGTCAGGAAATGGACTGATTCTAGTAATGGCTCGTTCCTAGACGGGCTTCGCACAGCCACTCCGTTCAGTGGGCGGGGCTGGTACAGATAGAAAACCGATCCGGTTTCGCAGTCTTACGCCTTAAAGACGTCGAAACGCCCTGAGGATTTTGGGCGAAACTTTCCACGTTCTGAAGCAGGTGGCCAGGCCCCAAAAACAAGTGCGTCCAGTTTTCGTAATGACGCGCTACCAAAAGTTCTTGCTTTCGGGCAGAAAGGTCTATAATTCATACGTCGCCATTGAGAAAGGGTTGGTATCACGGGGGTAAGATGAAACAGGGATTATTCTGTCGGGCGTGTGCTGCCGCGATCTATACTTTTGTTCTGCGACAACTTCGACTTGCCTCATTCCCAAACCATACTACCTCACCGCTGCTCACATTTTCCGAACGAGTCCATATTACCAGGGAGGGTTTATATGTCGATCCGATCTCCGCGCGTTGACGCGATTGTTTCCTCACTTCTATTTCTTACAATCGTTCTGAATTTCTCCGGCGTTGCTCTGGCCGCGGGCGCTGACCTTGACCCCACATTCGATACCGACGGTAAGGTGACGACGGCATTCGGCGCAGTCGATGCGAAAGCAAATGCGGTCGTCGTCCAGCCTGACGGTAAGATCGTCGCCGCCGGGTTTGCTCGCGTTGGCACCGGCTCAGGCGACTTCGCAAATGACTTTGCTCTCGTGCGCTATAACATTGACGGCACGCTCGACACTACTTTCGACACCGATGGCAAAGTGACGACCGCTTTCGGCACAAGCATCGACCAGGTGCACGCCGTCGTGCTCCAGCCGGACGGGAAGATCGTCGCGGCAGGGTGGGCCCTGATAGGCTCGAAATCTAACTTTGCGCTCGCACGTTATAACGCCAATGGCTCGCTCGACACCACTTTTGATTCGGATGGCAAAGTGACGACCGCGATAGGCACGAATACGGACCAGGCGTTTGCGGTCGCATTGCAGTCCGATGGCAAGATCGTCGCTGCCGGGGTTTCGCGCAACGCCATGGATGATTTCGCGGTTGTGCGCTACAACACGGACGGTTCGCTCGATACGTCATTCGATATGGATGGAAAGGTGACGAATGATTTCGGCGCAAACATCGACAAAGCGCAGGCCGTGGCGATCCAGCCAGACGGTAAGATCGTTCTTGCGGGTTATGCCAGCATAGTCAGCGGATTCTTCGACTATGCCCTGATAAGGTACAACCCCGACGGTTCACTTGATACGAGCTTCGACGGTGACGGAAAAGTTTCAACCGCTTTCGCCGATAACAACGACGAAGCATTCGCGATCGCGCTGCAACCCGACGGTAAGATCATCGCCGCCGGGCGGAGTTTTATGAGCGGCGCCGGCTACCATTTTACGCTTGCCCGCTTCAACCCGAACGGCTCGCTCGATAGTTCGTTCGACACGGATGGCCGGGTTACGACAAACTTCAACGTCGGTGGCTTCGATACTGCTTACGCTCTCGAGGTTCAGACGAACGGTAAGATCGTCGCCGTCGGCAGCGCCGCCGTGGGGAGCGGTTTCTACGATGTCGCGCTCGCACGATACAACTCGGACGGATCGCTCGACACGACCTTTGACACCGATGGCAGACTCACGATGTCGTTCGGAGGGACCGACGAGGAAGCATTTGCCGCCGCGGTCCAGGCCGATGGAAAGATCGTCGTCGCCGGCTACGCCCGTATCAGCAACCTGTTTTTGTTCGCAGTCGCGCGTTTCGAGGGGGATCCCGTCGCAAACCCGAGCGCGCCATATGATTTTGACGGCGATGGGAAGACTGACATTGCGATATTCAGACCAGGTGTAGCTGAGTGGTGGATCAATCGCAGTTCGAACGGGACGACGTTCGCCGCCCAGTTCGGTGCGACGACCGATAAGTTGGCTCCGGGAGATTACACGGGTGATGGCAAAGCCGACATCGCCATCTGGCGCCCGTCATCTGGTGAGTGGTTCATTTTGCGAAGCGAAGATTCGTCGTACTTCTCGTTCCCGTTCGGTACGAACGGCGATACGCCGATGCCTGCCGATTACGACAGCGACGGAAAGGTCGACGCCGCAGTGTTCCGTGCATCGAGTGCGACGTGGTTCATACGTCGATCATTCGACGGCGGAACGACGATCGAAGGCTTTGGTTTAAACGGAGATGTGCCAGTTGTTGCCGATTACGACGGCGACGGGAAAGCAGATATCGCGATCTATCGACCTTCACTTGGCCAGTGGTGGGTAAAACATTCGAGCGCGGGCGTGATCGCATTAACATTTGGAACATCGAGCGATAAACCAGTCCAGGGCGATTACACCGGTGACGAAAAAGCCGACGTCGCATTCTGGCGACCGTCAACCGGAGAATGGTACATCCTTAGGTCGCAAGACTTCAGCTACTACTCGCAGCCTTTCGGAACGACAGGGGATGTCCCTTCGCCCGGAGACTACGACGGTGACGGTAAGTTCGACCCGACGGTGTTCCGTCCATCGAATTCGATATGGTTTAGTCAACGAAGTACGGCGGGGACTCTGATTCAACAGTTCGGATCCTCGGGCGACGCACCCGTGCCGAGCGCGTTTGTTCCGTAAGACTTTGAGCGTGTTTCCCACGTCATGTGGTTTCGATTCGCAAGAGAGGCGTAGCGGCTTAGCATCGAAGACTTGGAAAAGCGGGTGGGTACGTCAAACTCGACAAGGACGGCAAGATCCAGGACGCAGGATTCAAGGTGGGAGCAACGATGACGGTCGGTCGCGGAGAAAACCCATTCGGCTCGGACTCTGATAATACCGAAATACTGGGTGCCGGCGAGGCAGGCATTGATTACGAGGTCTCGATCCTTCCCGCTCTCGGACTCCCAGCTCCGATTTGATCCGGCTAT
>JANPJL010000284.1:0-2137 GCA_031425495.1 Acidobacteriota bacterium | reverse complement strand
CATTATCGAGGTCGCCGAACAGTCGAATGAGATCCTCGAATGCCACCGCGGCACCGGCGGCGATTCCTTCATCATGAAAGTTGCCGTCTCATCGGTCGAGCACCTGCAGCAGATCATCGACAAACTCACACCCTACGGAATAACGACCACGGCGATCGTATTATCGTCACCGGTGAAGCGACGGGTAATCAACATTGGCTGAAATGAATCGAGCTGCCAAGCGGATTGTGAAAACCTATGTTTCCATAACGTTGCTCTCTCCGTTCGCGTCGTCATTTATCTGGGGCATTAATACTCTCTTCCTGCTTGACGCGGGACTCACGATTACCGAGGCTTTCACGGCGAACGCAGCTGGAGGGATCTTCAGACAAAGCGGAAGCGCGATATATCCAAGTACTGCACTGCGGCGTTCGCATAACATGCAAAAGCCCGCGCGTAAGCAAGGGCGATATGCTGAATACGGAGCAACAAAGGTACCACTACAAATTAGAGCTAGTCGCCGCACTCACCGAGACCTTCAATAGATCGAGAAAACGGCGCTCACCGGGGAGCACCATGACGAGTGTATCGCCCTTGCTTGCGCGTGGGCTTTTGCACCTTGTCGCTGGAGCGCTTGGTGAGTGTGTTAGATCCAAACGCTAAAAACAAAAAAGCGACGACCGGCGCAACGTGCCTGTCGCCGCTTGAATTATTCGATCAACTATTCCGTAGTCTCGCCGTCAAACTCTTCGTCGTTTTCTTCGGCTCCCTCTTTTGTCTTCCTCACGATCCCCTCTTTATGATGAGGCGGCGAGTAGATCGTGTAGAGTTGCAGCTTTTCGCTGTCTGAAACATTTACGACGTTGTGCTTTGCTCCGGCCGGAACTATCACCGCGTCGCCGTCCGAAACATCATACTCATTGTCGTCGATAAAAACCTTGCCCTCGCCGCCTTCAAAACGCAGGAACTGATCGTTCTCCTTATGTGTTTCGAGCCCGATCTCTTCGCCGGGCACCAGCGTCATTACAACGAGCTGCGAGTGCTTTCCCGTGTAAAGCACCTTTCGGAAATTGTCGTTATCCAGTGTGTCTTGTTCGATGTTTGAATTAAATCCCTTCATTCGTTCTCCCTATTCGTTCCATGCGATCTGACTTCTTAGTCTTGTAATCGCCCGATCTTTCCCAACGGTTTCAAAAACTGAAAGCATCGATGGACCAACGCCCACGCCGGTCAGCAGTGTGCGGGCACCATTCATGATGACGCCGAGCTTCGTCCCCTTCTCTTCGGTGAATGCCTTAACAACTGCCTCGATCTCCGGTTCCGTGAATATTTCCATCGGCTCGAACCGGTTCGCGAGTTCAGGAAGCCATTCCCGAAGATCTGGGAACTTTGTCAGATTCTTCGCGACTGCGGCGGGATCGAAGTCGTAATCTTCACTGAAATATGCGCGACCTTGTGATGAGAAATCTTTGAGTGTGAAGAAACGGTGACGAATAAGATCGACAGTTTTCTCAAACCAGTCACGTCCGTTTGAAGAGAGAACCACCCCGTCAGCCGCAGCGGCTGCCACCCCTCCTTCGGAAGGAGGGGAGCTTTCATCGCCATATTCTTCTCGCCAGAGCTTCGTTGCTTTCAACTCGGCTTTGACGAGCGGCAGTAACTCCGGAAGCGGCATCGTGCGGATGTACTCGGCGTTCATCCAAAGGGCTTTGTCGTCGGTCCAGTGACGCGGATCGTTCTCGTGAAAATTGAATACCGCGTTAGAGCGATGGATCTGCTCGACCGAGAATCTATCGACCAGCTCGTCGAGCGAATACAACTCCTTCTCTTCACCGGACCCGGCCGACCAACCCAGCAACGCCAGGAAGTTTCGAAACGCGGCCGGAATGAAACCCGCATCGCGATAAGTGGTAAGCGAGACGATCTCACCATGCTTGCGCTTGGAAAGCTTGCCTTTATTCGGTGCCAGGATCAGAGGCAGATGCGCGAATGTCGGAGGCGAGATGCCGAGGGCTTCGTAGATCAGGATCTGCTTGTGCGTGTTCGTAAGATGATCCTGTCCGCGTATGACATTCGTGATCCCCATCTCGATGTCGTCGCACACGACCGCGAGGTTATACAGAGGATGTCCGTCCGATCGAAGCAAGACGAGATCTTC
>JANPJL010000283.1:0-9477 GCA_031425495.1 Acidobacteriota bacterium | reverse complement strand
CATCGTTACGGCCATAGTAATCGTCGTCGCGATCTCTATCGCGGTACTGTGCCGAGGCAATCGCGGGCAATGCCAAAACAGCAAGTGTTAATACAAATATCGAAGCCACTTTGGTAAATCGTTTCATTACTTTTTCTCCTGGTGATTATTACTCCCTAAGGTCAACGCCGCTGGTTTATCGTTTTGGAGAGTGGCGTCCGCGTTGCCGCCGAAACAAATTGCAATGGATATGCCATGGACCTGACCGCCCGGCCGCCATTAGTCATTTGCTGAAATAATGGGATTTAGAGTCCGGTCCCGGCACATGGCTCCGAAGTCTTTAGCGGGTGCAGACGCAAATCGTCGAGTGGACTAACGAGATTGTTTAAAAAAGAAAAGGCGGCGAGCCCTTGCCTGCCGCCGCCTCGAAACAAAATGAAGTTACTTAGTTCCCGACCGCCTTTGCAGCATTCAGTCGGCCACCGCTCGACACTTTCCCGCTTAGCGAGTCGACCTTATCCACCGCTTTCAGTATCCGCTCACGAAGCTTTCCGACCGAAAGATTAGGTTCGTGTGCCAGGATCAACGCCGCAACTCCGGCCACCTGAGGAGCGGCCATGGAAGTACCCGACGCGTCCCGATATGCGTTGCCTAACCAAGTAGAACGAATGTCGCGGCCAGGGGCAGCGATGTGAACCGTCTTGGCTCCGAAGTTCGAGAACGATGCCATCGTGTCGGTTCGGTCAAGTGCTGCAACGCTGATCACATTCGGAAGATCATAGTTCGACGGATAGTGCGCCCGCTTGTCGTTGTCGGTCGAGCTATTCCCTGCCGCAGCGACAAAAAGAATACCCTCCTCTCCCGCCGCACGGATAACGTCTTCTAAAGCTCGAGAATACGAAGTCGAGCCCCAACTCGCGTTTATCACCCTGACGTTCACACCTTTCTGTTTTCTATCGATCGCGTAATTAATCGCCTCGATCGCATTTTTCGTAGTCCCGAAGCCCCCGCGGCCAAGAAACTTTAGCGGCATGATCGTGACATTCCAGTTGATGCCTGTGATCCCCGCGTTGTTATCGCCCTCGGCTCCGATTATGCCCGCACAGTGCGTCCCGTGCCCATTTTCATCCATCGGATCGGCTGCGTTCGTGTCGGCGTCGAAACCGTGTACGTCGTCAAAGCTGCCGAGTTCATCGTCTGCATACTGAGGCACGCTATCCGGCCTCGTCCACATATTCGACACGAGGTCTTCGTGAGTGTAGTCGACACCGGTATCCAACACTGCGATGACGACCTTATCGCTTCCGCGAGTCGTCAGCCATGCTTTTAGCGCGTCGATATCCGCCCGCTCTTTGCCACCGTCCTGACCGAGATTGTTAAGAGCCCACTGTTGTTCGAATTGCGGATCATTAGGATGGCCTGAACTCTGCCGGAAGAGAAGATCACGGCTGGACGCAGGAACAGGCGGCGGTTCGACCCGGATCTCGTCGTTCGTATGAGCGTAGAGGACTAGGTTGGACATCGAGGCGTAGTGCCGAGCCGTTTCCTCTGCGTTTTCATTGTCGAGGTCGTCGATCGAAACCAAGCCGTTCACCGCTTCGATCTCGTCCTCGACCAGATCGTTCTTGGCGGCCGCGATCTTTCTGATGTCGTCGAGCGAAACTCCCGGTTTAAAGCGCACAAAGACTTCAGGCTCAGAGCTGACAACTTCGCGTTTCTCACGCTGGGAAACGATTACCGACTTCGCCGGCGACGTTCTAAGTGATGTTTCCCATCTACCGATCTGCCCGAGCACTGCCGCCAGGGTAACGATGACTACCGCGATCCCGATGTGGATCCAAATATTATTGCGATTCATACGTACTGCTCCTATCGCTCTTAAAGATACTACCTACTCGACAATGTGATTCTCGCCTTCAAAACCTACGAGTCTAAGATGAAACTTATCCGCCCGGTACTCATAAGTATTATTTGCGCTTTCGAGCTGAATCTCCCACCCGGTCGAGATCATCTGGGCCGACATTTCTCCGTCGCAAGCTGCGCCGAGGGACATGTCGGGAAAGTCCCGGTCAGTGACGGACAACTGTTTGATCGAATCAACCTCTACACTCAGGCGCCGGGCCAGATCCTGCTTTGCACGTTCCGTTGCTGAGTCTTTCGTAAAATCCATATTGTTCTTCGATTCCAAGATTTTGATAGTTTTACGATCCCGAGTCAATAAATGTTCGACGCGAACGACCGTTCAAACGCCGCCTGAAAACTTCCTGGCAATTTGACGCCGGTTGAAAGTTTCGATGATAGCCCCCGGAGGTGGTCGTTTACTGCGATCGAAGCCGCCGGCCAGAAAAATTGCGTGTGATCTCTACGAGCGCCGGGACTATAAATGTCGCGCACCCAACGCCGAGGATCATACCGGTAACAAACCGGGAAATGTGCGTGTTTTCCCAGATTCTGAAGACAGTTAGCGACCAGTCTATCGCTATCGGGATCAGCGATAGGAATAGCCAGATGCGGGCGATCGGTTCGATCTCGTCGACCGGTCTCCAAAGCGGGTAAGTTACTATTCCCGCAAACAGACCGAAGTAAACTCCGAAACACCTCGAGCACACGGCCATCTGATGTCCGGCGACGTGCAGCGAACGCTCGGGAATTTGGTGGCAGATGTAACCGAAAAAGCTGAAGACGGACGGTAAGCCGAGAAGCGGAGCTGCGACGATAGATCCGGTCCACGCGAGAACGATGAAGGTGGTTATTAGCCAGACCCGCCAAGCCTGGTCGCGAAGGCGGCGCCGCAGGTCAAGCGAGACGAAACTTGAGGCAGACTCGGTCATGAATAGGAATTTCTGCGCACTTACCTAGTTACTTTGCGAGTGCCTTACCTTTGCGAACTTGGCGAGCTTTGCGTGAAACAGCCTCACGCAAAGCTCGCCAAGTTCGCCAAGGGGCCGCTTCAGTGCGCGGCCTTCTGCTTCAGAGCCTTTTCGGTTTCGAGGATGTGGTGCGTCGTCTGGATTACCGTGTCCGGGTTTAATGAGATCGAATTGATTCCCTTTTGTACAAGAAACTCGGCGAATTCGGGATAGTCAGACGGGGCCTGGCCACAGATGCCGATCTTTTTCCCGGCACGGATCGCAGCCTCGATCGCCATCGCAACCATTTTTTCTACTGCCCCATTTCGCTCATCGAAAAGGTGCGCGACCATCTCGGAGTCGCGGTCGAGACCGAGAGCAAGCTGCGTCAGATCGTTGGACCCGATCGAGTAGCCATCGAAAACCTTTAGAAACTCATCGGCAAAAACGACGTTCGCCGGGAGCTCACACATCGCGTAGATCTCGAGCCCGTTCTCACCCTGGACCAGTCCGTGTTCGGCCATGATCCTAATTACCTTTTCTCCCTCTTCAACGGTGCGGCAAAACGGGATCATCGGTGTGATATTTGTCAGCCCCATGTCCTCCCGCGCTCGAAGCAGCGCCATGCACTCCAGCTTGAACCCGGCCTTGTAGCGGTCGTCGTAATATCTCGACGCTCCGCGGAAACCGATCATCGGATTCTCTTCCAACGGCTCGAATTCGCGCCCGCCGATCAGCATCGCGTACTCATTCGATTTGAAGTCCGACATTCGCACGATGACCGGCTTCGGATAGAAGGCGGCCGCGATCCGCCCAATGCCCTCGGCCAGCGAACGCACAAAAAACTCCTTCGGATCTTCTTCCAGAATTCGCTGCGAGATCGTCTCGATATCCTCGCGCCGCTTCAGGTTCGGATAATTGCAAAGCGCCATCGGATGGATGCCGATGTGATTGTTGATGATGAATTCGAGTCGGGCGAGGCCGACGCCGTCATTCGGCAATCGCGATACGGCGAACGCATGATCGGGATCGCCGACGTTCATCATGACCTGCGTTCGAGGCCGCTCAGTATCAGTGATCTGGTGCTTGTTGATCTTAAAGTCGACTTTGCCGTAGTAGATATTTCCAACATCGCCCTCGGCACACGAAACGGTGATGTCGGAGCCATTCTTAACTTTTTCGGTCGCGTCGCCGGTGCCGACGATACACGGTATACCAAGTTCCCGGCTGATAATGGCGCTGTGACACGTTCGTCCGCCGCGCTCGGTTACGATGGCCGAGGCACGCTTCATGATCGGTTCCCAAGCCGGGTCAGTCATCGTCGTCACCAGGATCTCGCCTTCCTTGAAGCTCGTTAGCTTTGCCGCGTCGAGCATCACGTGCGCCGCACCGTGACCGATCCTCTCACCGACCGCAACGCCTGAGGTGAGCGGGGCTCCGTGGTTACCGGTTATCTCGTATGTCTCAATAAAATTGTTCTCGGCGTTTTGCGCGTGCACAGTTTCGGGTCGCGCCTGAAGAATAAACAGCTCGCCGGTGATGCCGTCTTTCGCCCATTCGATATCCATCGGCTGGTGGCGGCCGGCAAGATTTGAGTAATGATCCTCGATCGCACAAGCCCACTGTGCAAGCTGCAGGACCTCGAAACCTGCGAGACAGAACCGCATTCTCTGCGAGTCGACAACCGGCCGGACGATCGTCCCGATACCATCGTCGTTGAAAACCATCTTCACTTCTTTTACGCCGAGCTTGCGTGTGACGATCGGGCGGAATCCCAGCTTTAAGGTAGGTTTGAAAATGATCCACTCATCGGGTGTGGCCATTCCTTGAACAACAGCTTCACCAAGTCCCCACGCGCCGTTGATGACGACTGCGTCGCGGAATCCGCTTTCCGTGTCGAGCGTGAACATCACGCCGCTTGATGCGATATCCGACCGCACCATTGGCTGGATCCCGATCGAGAGTGCGACGTCAAAATGATCAAAGCCTTTCGCCGTCCGGTACGAGATCGCCCGGTCGGTCCAGAGCGACGCGTAACATTCGTGGCACGCCTCGATCAACCTTCGCTCGCCGCGAACATTCAGGATCGTGTCCTGCTGGCCGGCAAACGACGCATCCGGCAGGTCCTCGGCTGTTGCGGAGGAACGGACCGCAACCTCGAACGCACGTTTTCCGATCCGATCGCCGAGCCGCTTATACGCGTCAAAGATCTCCGATTCGACGTCTTTCGGAAACGGTGTCTCAAGCATCATCGCCCGAGCCTCTTTCCCGACACGTGCTAGCTCGTCCAGATCGTTTACATCCAGACCCTTAAGTAATTTTTTGAGTCGACCGCGAAGTCCGTCCGTATCGAGCAGCAAATGGTATGCGTCGCTGGTCGTCGAGAATCCATCGACCGTGCGGACACCCTTACCCGTCAATTCCTGGAACAACTCACCAAGACTCGCGCACTTCCCACCGACCAGCGCGACATCGCCCGCACCAACCTGGCTGAAATCTAGGACATTGGGTTTGGAAGTTGTCATACGTTAGGAGGACTTCTTGTGGGCTTGGTCATTTGTCATTTGTCATTTCTCCTTGGTCTTTGGTCTTTGGTCTTTGGTCTTTGGCCGGTGTCGTAGCACCGACGTTGAAATGGACAAATGACAAAGGACAAATGACAAAGGACGAATGACCAATGACAAATACCTAAAATCTGATGACCGCATCCGGTCCGCCTTCGACGTGAACTGTGTCGACAAATCGAATGCTCTTGCTGTCGGTCGTCATCACGACTGAGTGGGTTCGCTTGCCGGCGCCAAAGAAGCGCACGCCTCGAAGCAGGGCTCCGTCGGTAACTCCCGTCGCCGCAAAAATGATCTTCTTCCCCGGAGCAAGGTCATTCGTATCGTAGATCTTATGCGGGTCCGTGATGCCCATCTCCTTGAGACGCTCCATCACCTCTTCTGCCGGCGGAACCTTTGATCGATCAACGCCGAGTCGTTCCGGGTCGAAAACAAGTTTCGCTTGTATCTCGCCGTTGAGACATTTCATCGCAGCCGCGGTGATCACACCTTCGGGTGCCCCACCGATCCCCATCAGTGCGTGGATATTTGTCCCCGCAACTGCTGCCGATATTCCAGCGGAAAGGTCGCCGTCAGAAATTAAACGGATCCGGGCACCGGCCGCTCGAACATCGTCAACCAGTTTCTTGTGTCGTGGGCGATCGAGGCAGATCACCGTCAGGTCGTCGACATCGCGGCCCAGACGACGGGCAATGTTCCGCAGGTTATCAATTACCGGTGCATCGATATCCACCGCGCCGCGCGACGATGGACCGACAACGATCTTGTCCATGTATATATCCGGAGCATTCAGCAATCCACCCCGTTCCGCCGCGGCGAGAACGGCGATCGCGTTATTCGCCCCGAGAGCGCAGAGGTTGGTTCCCTCGAGCGGATCGACAGCAATATCCACCTCCGGGAACTCAGCCCGGGCCTCGTCCGAGTACGAGCCGCCGCCGAGTTCCTCGCCGATATAGAGCATCGGGGCTTCGTCACGCTCACCCTCGCCGATGACGATCCGACCCCGCATCGGAACGGTGTCCATTACCTCTCGCATCGCTTCGACCGCGACATGATCCGAGTGTTTACGGTCGCCCTGGCCCATTGTTTTCGCCGATTCGATCGCCGCCGCTTCGGTGACACGCAGAAAATCGAGAGCCAATTCACGTTCAGCTTTAATAGTCTTCATCCTATTTATCCTGAGTATTTACGCCTTCTTAAGTTCGAAATATGCACCGATTCTATCACTTGTGGAACCTTGTTTGACAAGTTAAGGTCCCAGGTATTAGGGTTTTATTTTGATTTTCGCCGCGTTTCCGGGTTCGGCTATAGAAAGCTTCACTCGTGAAAGAGACAATGATTGCGGCGGACGCTTGATCGATGCGACCGCCCGAAGGCGGGACTCTGAATTTTATGACGTATATTGTTGCCGAGCCGTGCGTTGAATGTAAGTACACAGACTGCGCGGCGGTCTGCCCGGTCGAGGCGTTCCACGAACTGCCCGACAAGTTGTTGATCAATCCTGACAGTTGTATCGATTGCGATGCGTGTTTGCCGGAGTGCCCCGTTGAGGCGATATTCTCCGACATGTCGATCCCTGAGGAGTACATGTCCTGGCTCGAGGTCAACAAAGAAGCTGAGAACTACCCGATAATCAGCACAAAGCAGCCGGCGCTGTTTGGTTCGTCTTGTAAGGGTCAGCCGGAGTAAAAGGGATCAAATTTTTGGTGGAGAGGCGGCCGATTCGGCCGCCTTTCCATTTCACGATCTAGAATTGGCGAAGCTGCATACCCCTTGGGAAAGGCAGAGGACTCTGCCGCGACGGGTCCGTTGGCAAATCCTAGAATTAAATCTAAACTTAAGTCTGCATCATAGGTAACCGGTTATGACAGAAGAGATCGATCCAAAAACTACTGGCAAGGAAAAGGTTCGTTGCGAGGAATGCGACCGCGAAATGGACCATTACAACACCTTCGTCAGCCCTTCCAACGAGCGACGAAATGTCTGTTGGGAATGTCTTTCCCGCCGGGAGAAAGGCTTTTTCGCTCATCGTGATTTTGGCCGCGGCGCACGCACAGGCTATATCCCCAGATGACAGGTTTGGGGTTTAGGGTTTGGGGTTTGGAGTTTAGGGTTTGGAGTTTAGGGTTTCGGGTTTGAAGTCGACGCAAACAATCAGCCTCAACTCCAAGCTCCAAACTCCAAACTCCAAACCCTAAACTCCAAACCCTAACCTCCCAAACCCTAAACTTCCTATGGCCGTCAGAAAGATCACCGAATATCCCGCCGACGTTCTGGGAAAGGTCGGACTCCCCGTCACTGAGTTCGACGACTCCCTCGTTGAGCTCTGCAAGGACATGTTCGATACGATGTACGAAGCAGAGGGCGTGGGTCTTGCTGCTCCGCAGATCGGTCTTAACTTGCGGCTGTTCGTCATGGACTGCCATGATGTGAAACTAATTGCTGCAAATCCCGAGATCATCCACATCGAAGGTGAACAGTCCGGTCAGGAAGGCTGCCTTTCGGTCGGCAAAGTTCCCGCCGTCGTCGTTCGCCCGATGAAAGCGCGTTTGAGAGCACAGGACGAAAAAGGCGAGTGGTTCGAGCGAGAAGCCGAAGGGTATGCGGCACGTGCATTCCTTCACGAGACCGATCATTGTGACGGGAAATTATTTATCGATCACCTGCCGAAGATGCGGCGGGATATGCTGGTGAAGCGGTTTAAGAAAGAGAAGAGTTGGAAGTAAGTACAAGTCGCTCCAGAAAGATCTTAACTATAAAGGCGACCACCACAAGGTGCAAAAGCCCGCGCGTAAGCAAGGGCGCTACGCTCATGATGGTGTAACTTGCTCGGCGCGACATTTCGAATTGTCGGTGCTACCGCCAGCTGCTAACGTGGCTGGTTCGGTCCCGGTTCCACCCCGGTTGAGCATATCGCCCTTGCTCACGCGACTTTTCAAATTGTCGGTGCTACCGTCAGCTGCTGACGTGGCTGGTTCGGTCCCGGTTCCACCCCAGTTGAGCATATCGCCCTTGCTTACGCGCGTGCTTTTGCACCGTGTGGCAATCTCCACCGATAAAGTCCCGTTGCTGAATCATCCGCCGAAATTCGGTTCTTTGAAATAAGGGATTAGCTCAACGATCGAAGAACCCACCCTTTCGTTTTCGTTCGTCTTCAGCATCAATTGAGTAGTGAATAACTCCCCCTGGCAATTCCTCGTAAGGTATTCCTGCTTTCTGCAATTCCAACTCAACTCTTCGGAGGTAGGCAACGGTCTGTTGTCTAGAGTAACCTCGCCCCAGCACGAGAAGTACCTGATCATTCGATTTACGACTCTGAGGTGGTCGAACTCAGACAGCGGTTCATTATAGGGAACAGACCATTTTACAAGCGAATCGGTGAACAGGATCACATCATTGAACATGCTGAACTCTGCAATGACATTTATCTCTCGATCACCTTCGAGGTATGTGATAAACCTCTCCGGCCCCTGTTGTTCAAACGTGACCGAATAGCCCTCAGCTTGCTGCCGTTGCTCTTCGGCGACCCTTTTCTGATTCAGCAAATATAGGTTCCTAACGAACCGGCATATTTTGAGCATCTCACTCTCCGGACAACTTCACGTGCGCTCAAACGCGGCCCGGTAAACGGGCAGCTCCTTTTCCTCGACGGCCCGCTCCCTTTCGGTCTTCACCGGATACGGGTTGTCAGCAATGTCTTCTTCGACGAATCGCTTATCCCCCCGAAACAGATCAAACATCTCCTCAGCTAGAGACTCAATATCGGTCTGTACAAATACACGCCCGCCGTGTGCCAGCCGTTGAGCGACCGTATCTACCATCAACTCATTCACCATTCGACGCTTCGCATGTTTCTTCTTGAACCAAGGATCAGGAAATTGGATCGTCACCGCCTGCAGGATCCCCGGCGGTAAATCCTCGATCAAACGATCGAGCCAGAGCATTGCATTACAGAACGCGTAGTGGACATTCGTCAAGCCTTCTTCGCCAGCGATCCGATTAGCTTCGCCGACCAGGGGCTCGCGGATCTCGACGCCAAGATAATTCCACTGCGGCTCGGCACCCGCCATCCGCAAAATGAATCG
>JANPJL010000282.1:0-2042 GCA_031425495.1 Acidobacteriota bacterium | reverse complement strand
ACCAGCAGAGCCTTGTATCCCAATTCCTTTCGCAAAGACTCGCACGCACTATCCGCCGGGTCTTTCCCGAGGATCTGTTCAACTTCTTCCTGGTTCGGGGTCCCCGCGGTCGCGCCGGGGAAGTCGTGAAGCCGGAAACGTGAATCGACCAGAACGGGTGTGTGCGACGCGTCGGAATGTAGGCGGGCGATCGACATTATCCCGGAATCCGCGGCGCCGTAGTTATAGTCGGAGATGATGATGGCATCGGCGTTCTCACAGGCGGACGCGAAACTCTCTCTCAGTCGGGTGGAAAGATCATCATGGATTCCGGCCCTGTTCGCATAGTCGATCCGAATGACCTGCTGGCGCTGCGCATACTCGTGACCTGCCAATACGCGGACCTTCGTGGTCGTTTGGAGCCGGTCGTCGCTGATCATGTGATCACAGTTCACGTTCATCTTCGAAAGCGTCTGCTTTAACAGATGGCCGTTCGAGTCATTACCGACAAACCCGACCAGTATGGGGATGCCGCCCAGCGCAGCAACATTAGCGGCCGCATTCGCGGCTCCCCCGGGCCGCGTGTCTGTTTCGTCGTGTTCGAGAATAAATACGGGAGCTTCGCGCGAAACGCGCGCGATCGTGCCGTGAAGGAACTGGTCGGCAACGACGTCGCCGGCTATTACGACACGCCGTCCAGCGAATCGCGTGCGGATTGCTTCGGTTAGCACTGACATCGGGACAAAATAAAAGGGCGAGGACCAATGCCCTCACCCATAAAATCTAACATCAATCGCGTTTTTAGTGTGAATCGTAGCTTGCGATCGGGAAATCGTTCGGCAATCCCCACGGCGTAACAGCCAGACCGCCATCAATACTTCGCAGAACGTAGAATTTTCCTTCCGTATTCCGCCAAATAGCGAGGTCGGTCTTTCCGTCGCCGTCATAATCGCCCTGAACGTTGAGGTCCGAGCCTGTGATTCCGTACGTCACTGCGATCAAGCCTGCGTCAGAGCTCTTAAGGACATACCACACGAGATTGGACGTCGGCGTCGATCCTTCACGAACAACCGCAATATCGGTCTTGCCGTCGCCGTCATAGTCACCAGGCACGACAAGATCGTTGCTCAGGCCCCATTGGACAATGCTGACACCCTGATCCGACGTTCGCAGGATATAGAAGGTACCTTGTGCTCCGGCACTTGCACCCGGACGCTGAACGGCAAGATCGAATTTACCGTCGCCGTCGTAGTCGCCGGGAGCGACAAAATCCGTCGATAAACCAAATTGAGCCGATACGTACCCTTGGTCCGAACTCCGGCGGATATACCAGATCAAGGCTCCGTTAGTGCGCCGAACGACGGCCAAATCCGTTTTGCCGTCATTGTCATAATCACGACCAACAGGCTCATCGCCCGTCAGGCCCCACGAGTGGGCTTCGAAAGTATTGTTGCTGCTATTCAGCCGGTACCAAACGCCGGTGGTGTCTCGCCAGACCGAGATGTCGCCCTTGTTGTCGCCGTCGAAGTCGCCGGGAGCCATGAAATCTTCGTTGGCAAGACCAAAGTTCTGGGCGATGCTGCCCGATCCATCGCTCTTCAGAATGTACCAGACATTGTTTGAGGGGCGAAAGATCATGAAGTCCGCCTTGGTGTCCGTGTCAAAATTGAGTGCCTCACGGAGACTCACCTGACCGAATGACGTCGGAGCCAGGATTACCGCCAGTATCACGACTAAAACAGTTTTGCCGCCAGCGGCCAAAAAATTTCTCATTTTAATTTTCCTTCTCTAGAGATCCTTCAAGGGTTCGAGCAGATAAGGCTGCAATGACCAGGAAGAATAATATTACTACCAGTTTTTATGGTAACGCAAGAAATCTTACAAAAAGACTTCCTTGTATAGGCACTTTCCCAAATTGACGCTCGATCCGGAGGCTTAGACGCACCTGGAGCAACAAAAGTTGGAAAAGGACTCCGATTCTACAAAAATCAACTTCGTGACTGCGTAACAGTCACTGTTTGCCCACCGATGGTGAGCGTTCCGACGCGTGAGATCTTGGTGTT
>JANPJL010000281.1:0-2541 GCA_031425495.1 Acidobacteriota bacterium | reverse complement strand
GGGGTTCTCCTTGAGTGAATCTGCTTCATCTTAGATTATCCCGAGTGTCGTTAACAATTTATTTTCGTAAAGTTATGTCAATAAAAGTAGTCGGGTGAATGATCGCGTAAAAAAGTCGAACAACCTTTGCGAGAGCCGCGTAATCATAGATGCAGACTGGGAGCGTCGTGCTCCGGAGACGAAACCAAATGGCAACCTTCCGAGACCCCACAACATGTTTTGCACCGCTTGAAGTGATCGAGCGGCTGCTTGAGATAAGGGCTGATTTAGGTTTTGCAGAAACGATATACCTGGATAGGTGTCAGGAACTGACAGATTTCTTTGATGCTTACGGATTCGATATATACTCTTTCGCAACGACGAACGACAAGATAAATTACGGCGACTATAGAACGCCAGTGGTGCCCGGTGGTGAGCGAATGCACGCTTCGCTGTTGGCACACTAGAACAGTTCCACAAACAACTGAGAACGCGCGGAAGGTGATCTAAGCAGTTAGGCCTTCCGCCTTTTTTTAGTTAAAAACTAAAAGTTAAAAACTAAAAGTGAAGATTTAGTGAAAAACTAAAAGCTAAAAACTAAAAGTGAAGAACGGTACACGTGACCCTCTTCACTTTTAGTTTTTAGCTTTTAGTTTTCAACTTTTAGTTTTTCACTCTAAAGCGCCTTTACGATGAACAACGTGCCGTCGTCGTCGAGAAACTTTCGCTCGGTGAAGTCCGCAACGTCTTTTCGGATGTGATCGATCAGTTCCTTGGCGGGCAGATGGATCCCGGCGAGGACGCTCTTGGCAAACCGATCGGTGCCATATTCCTCATCGTTCGCGTTTGCCGCCTCGGTTAACCCATCGGTGTATATCACCATCACCTGGTCCTTTTCAAATCGAATAAAGTGCTGGTGATAGCGAGCGTCGTAGAACATCCCGAGCGGGGTGTCACCGTACTCGACAAAACGATACTCGCCGTCCGGTTTGATAAGCAGAGGTGGATTGTGACCCGCGTTTGCGAACACGAAAGTTCGGTTCGTCGTATCGAGAATTCCGTAGATCGCGGTCACAAATCGGTTGTCCTCGATCGAATCCCACAGCAGATTATTTATTTTAGAAAGCAGAATGTGCGACGCGTAGCCCGTTTGAACGCCGGCCCGGATCGACCCGCGGAGGAACGCCATCAGGAGCGCGGCCGGGATTCCTTTGCCGACAGCGTCCGCTACCGTAATTCCGATCTGGTCATCGAAAACTCTTACCCAATCGTAGTAATCGCCGGAGACCTCTTCGGTAGGGAACACATACGCACTGATATCGAATTCCAGAACTTCCGGATCGTGATCGGGCAGTAGCTCGAGTTGGACCTGTCTCGCTATCTCAAGCTGCGCCTGGATTCGTTTTTGCTCGACCAGCTGTTCGTGAAGATTGACCTTTTCGATGATTATCGCAACCTGCGATGTCAGCATCTGAAGCACTGCCAAGTCATCCTCGGAATATGCATTGAGCTCGTCGCTTTCGAGATCGAACGCACCAATGACTTTCTCGTTCGAAACGATCGGTGCGACCATTTCCGATCGAGTTCGCTTGCGAGCAGCAAAGTATCTCGAGTCCTTGCTTACGTCGGGCGAAATTATGGGCTTGCCGCTTTGGGCCACTCGACCAAGCAGGCCTTCGCCCAGTCTCAGGCGCGGCTCGACGAGCTCAAAGCTGATCTCGTAGCCGCGGATCACCTTTGACTTAAAAATGTATGGGCTTTCGTTCTCGGGCGTTTCTTCGATAAGGTAGATCCCCGCCGCGTCGTATGGAAGAAGCGATCCGAGTGTGTCCATTACTAGATTCAGCACTTCGTCGAGATCGAGCGATCGACTGATCGTCTTTGTGATATCGAGAAGCATTCGGAGCTTGTCGGCGGTGGACAGACTCGCGTCGGGTTTGACATGAACCGGCGGATTGGACATTAGCTCTCGCTCTGAAAAAGCTTCTCCTTGTATGTGTCCCACAGTCTGGAAATTCTAATGCGATATTCTACCAGCGGTCTGCTCACATTGTAATGCCGCGCAATTTCAGCCACTGTCCTTCCGGATTCGACGAATTGCTTGAGGCCGCCGTAAGGGACGAGAGCGGCCGCTCCGGTCGCATAAGCCTCTTCCTCGATATCGGCGTTGTAATCGCGAGCAATTGCATTCCCCTGTTTGTCCCGCCCTTCGATCGCAAGCCGACTGGGCTTGTGACCCAGAAACACATGGCTGATCTCCTCCATCAACGTCGCCTTATGACGCGTCGCCGCATGTGTAGGATTTAAGATGACGAGTTTTTTGCCGTTGGGTAGTCTGATCGAAGCCGCACCACCCGACCACTTGTCTTTTGCCAAGTTGAGAAGCTGATCGCGGGTCTCGTCGGACAGTCCTTTTATCTCGTCGAACGTCGGGACGAGCAGTCCCGCATATCTCGCAAGCTCGAACGGATCCAACCGCTGATCGTCTCGACGGAGTCCGGCAAACTCGCGCAGCCCGCGGCCCCGCATCTCGTGATGACGTCCTTTCTGAGTTGGAGGAAG
>JANPJL010000280.1:0-7748 GCA_031425495.1 Acidobacteriota bacterium | reverse complement strand
TACTTCCCGTGTCAGTCGAGCGGGAACGATCTGATAATTTATCAGGACGACGCGAAGACGGAACGGCTCCGGTTCACGTTCCCGCGCCAGCCCTTGGAGCAGCGGGGCGGTAAGAATTTCTGCCTCGCAGATTATTTCTCGCCGCTAGAGTCAGAGACGATAGACACCGTCGCATTCCAGCTCGTGACGATGGGTAGAAAAGCAAGCGAACATTCCGCAAAGCTTTTCAAGACGGACAACTACACCGATTATCTTTTGTTTCACGGACTGTCCGTCGAATCGGCGGAGGCTCTCGCCGAGCTGTGGCATAAGCGGGTCAGGGAAGAACTCGGTATTGCGGGCGGCGACGCCACGGATCTGGCAAAATTATTCCATCAGGGATATCAGGGTTCGCGGTTTAGTTTTGGATACCCGGCGTGCCCGAATCTCGAAGACCAGACGAAATTATTCGAGCTGCTCGATCCCTTACGGATTGACGTCGAGCTCACCGAGGAGTATCAGCTAGACCCTGAGCAATCGACGTCGGCGATCATCATTCACCATCCCGAGGCGAAGTATTTCAATATCGAGTAATTGCGCGGCATGGGATCTTCCTTTGCGTCCTTTGCGAGCTTTGCGTGAAATCAAATCTTCTCACGCAAAGCACGCAAAGCACGCGAAGGAAGTCTGCCATTTCCTGACGTAGGTTCGAGTGCTCCAACGTCGAAAAGAAAAGAGGCCGCCTTTCTCAGGCAGCCTCTTTTTAGGTTCGCGTACAGACGCCGTTAAGGAATGAACGCACTCGGGACAGGTGTGTCCGTCGAAGTACCAAATTGTTGAATCAGCGTTCCGGCCGTAGATCGATCGACGAACCAGTTCGCGTTCGAGGGACGGAAGACTGCTGTATCGAATCTGCCGTCGCCGTCATAGTCCCCGGGGACGGGGACATCGCCGACCGTGCCAAACGGAACCGAGTAGAACGAGTTGTCTTCGCTGCGGAGGATGAACCAAGTGCCGCTCGCCGGTCGCCAGATCGCTACGTCCGTTTTATTATCGGCAGTGAATCGCCCCTGAACCGGTCTGTCTGTCGACGCACCGAATTGGAATGCGTAGACACTGGCGTCGCTGCTGCGTCGGATCCACCACTCACCCGGAGCAGGCCTAAATATCGCGACATCCGCTTTTGAGTCGCCGTCGTAATCGCCGATGACGGGTTTATCGCCGGCCGTTCCGAATCCGAATATGTCCGTGCCACCTGCCGATCTCTGGATGAACCAGGTGTTCGACGACGGCCGGTAAACTGCAAGGTCGGCTTTCGCATCTCCGTCGTAATCTGCCGGAACCGGCACGTCGCCACTAGTTCCAAAAGGAATCGAGTAGAACGTCGCGTTCTCGGATCTGAGGATGTACCATTCACCGGTCGACGGACGCCAGAACGCGATATCGGTGGTCGAATCGCCGGTGTAATCGGCCGCCACGACTTGATCAGAGCTCGCTCCGAACGAAATCGCTAAAACCTGACCGTTCGAACTTCGCTGCCACCACCATTGACCGTTGGATGGGCGGAAGATCGCCAAGTCAGTTTTGTTGTCACCGTCAAAGTCGAATGGGGCATCGTCGCCGACTGTCGGTGCCGTGCCCGAGACGGTGAAGTTTACATTCGAAACATCAAAGAAAATATTGCCCACGGCCTCGATCTTGATCCGGCCGGTGACCGTCTCCACATTCGGTACTGTGATCGACTCGCTGCCGTCATTCGGCGTCGAATTAAGCAAGACCGTCGGAAAAGTGACTCCACCGTCCGTCGAGAAGAGGATGCGCACATTCGCAGTGCTGACAGGTGCAGCACTCGAACCGGCCACGTTCCACGTGACGGCACTGCTCGAGTTCCTGACCAACGTTACAGCGGTATTCGGAGCCGTAATGGCAAACGGGCCGCCGGCACCGTCAACGTTAACAGTCGCTGTGGCGGTGTTGATGCCTCCGCCATTCGCCCGATTGTCACGAGCGATCACCTGGAACGTCATGGTTCGCGTGATCGCCGGAAGCATTTCTCCGGTAAGGAATCCGTCGGTTGTTGCCGGAGGGATGTTTGCTGAACCCAGGATGTGCTGGGTCTGCGGGAACGTTCTCGCCCCGCTTGCCGTCGGCAGGAACGGACGAAAGATCGGCCGAGCCTGGCCGTCACCGTCATTGTTCGGAACCTGTCCAGCTCCCGACGCTCCGAGATCGTACTGCTGCCAGTCATACGAAAGCGTATCTCCATCGATGTCGCTTCCGCTCGCGGTCAGAACGAACGGCGTTCCTTTCGGAATGTTAAATGCAGGTCCGCCGACTACCGATACGCTCGGCGGTGTATTTCCGCTTGCTGTCGTGACGGGGCAAGAGTTTCCGTTTCCGGTTTGGCTATACGCGACGATCTCTTCCAGGCTTTTGACATGAAACGTATCAATGCTGTGGGCGTCCAGATCTTGGGCACCACAGATTCCCGCGTAGGCCATGATCGTGACACCGCTTCCCGGTTCATAAGCCGTCGAAGCCGTACGGCTGCAGCCGTTCATCGTATGATTTCCGCCCCATTGATGGCCCATCTCATGAGCGACATAGTCGATCGCAAAGGGATCGCCGACTGGATTCCCTAAACCGGTCACACCGCGTGCCTTTGATCCTGTGCATGGGACACGCAAGCTTGCGATCCCGCCGCCGCCGGTGCTGAACACGTGGCCGATATCGTAATTCGCCGAGCCGATGATCGCATCGATCTTAGTCTGGTTCTGCGGAAGCATCTGCGAGCCACTGCTGTTTGTATAAGGATCGTTTGCGGACGTACAAGCTTCGTTGTTCATCGCACCGCATGCCATGTTATCGCCGGCGAAGGTGATCAGATTGTTGTTCGCAACCATGACCATTCGAATGGCAAGATCCCGCTCATAAACACCGTTGACGCGGTTCATGATAAGAATTTTCGCGGCAAGCGATCCGGCGATCGTATTCTCGCCGACCGCGATCGCATACTCACTCGTTGAGGCAACCGCAAGACGATACGTTCGGAGCTGGGTTCCCGAGATGACGTCGGAAGAGGCGGCGTCCGGGATCAGGTCGCGATTAGCATCCTTGTTCAGCGAGAACATTTCCTCGAGGGCCTTCTGCCCGTCAAACTCGCAGACGAAAGCCTCACGACGAGGAACATCACGTTTCAAATAGGTAAGATAATTCTCGGTATCGCCTTTCGCATACGGGTCGATCAGTACCGTGCCGCGGGGTGAAAGGACCATTGCGTGAAACCCATTTCGTAATAGATCGAGCCGGACGGTCGCGGTCGGGTCATCGATCCCGCGGCCGTTGTAGGTTCGGCCGAGGTCTGGGAAGTTATTCAGCAGGCCCGCTTCGACTATCAACGAATGTTCGATGCGAAAGCGAGCGAATGTTCCGTCCGGCATTGGCAGCGTGATGATCGTCTGTTGAAAGCGGCTCGAGTTAGAGAACTCAGCAGGCGCAGAGTCCAGGAGTGGGATCATCGCCGCTTTATTCAGGCGAAACGTACGGTACTTTATTGGATCGATCTGGCGTTCGACTGAACGTCCCGCGAGATCGCTCTCGTTGATCGCGGACCAAACAGAGTCGACGCTTGTTTGAGCTTGAGCGGCTCCACATACGGCGACGAGGAAAGTTATTGCTGTCAGGGTTCGTCTGAAAGGTTTCGCAAACATGGATCTCCTATTCTTCGGTGGTGAGAAGCCAGATCGGTACGGTAAGGGAGGCCGATTCTCGACTGGACGGAACGTAAATTTGTTTTTTAGAAATTAGTGATTGAAATCAGGAGAAGTTGAGGATCCCGGATTTCAATTCGGAGGGTACGAACATGATAATACGGAACCTGAGATGTAGTCTATGTTTATTCGCGTTGCTCCGGATATTTAGACCTCCTATGTGCGAGTGCTAAACTAACGTTTTGCTTATGTCGCAAGAGTTAGCCGCCAGCGGCGAAACAGATCTAGAACGCCGTGAAACAGCCGCTATTCCCACCCGTGAGGAACTAGCTGTTCTGAGCACCATGGAGTCGCTCGGCTTTCGGCTGGTTCGGCAAATGAACACCGGCGCATGGAAACCCTTCTGGACATTTTTCCAGCGCCACGTCGGTTCGCTCTGGATATATCTGGCGACATACAACCTGATGAACGTCTTCGGCGTCGAGAACGTCGAGGCTGCTGATCCTGACCGACCGCTGATCCTGGTTGCAAATCACCGGTCATTCTTCGACATGTACACCGTCTCGAGCGCCCTGTTTCGACGGACACGACGGCCGATCACTCTCTTCTTTCCGGTGCGGGCAAAATTTTTCTATGACAGTCCTGTCGGCTGGTTCGTCAATCTGGTGATGGGATGGTGGGCGATGTATCCGCCGTTCTTCCGCGAACAGGGGGAGGCGCGTAAGCGTGAGTTCGACAAATTTTCGATGCGCGAATTGGTCAGGCTTTGCACGTCGGGCCGTGGAAACGTGATCGGCTTTCATCCTGAAGGAAAGCGAAACCTGAGCGAGGATCCATACTCTTTCCTGCCCGCCCAGCCCGGGATAGGAAAGGTGATCTACGAGTCGAAGCCGGTGGTGATCCCCGTCTTCGTGACCGGTCTGATCAACGATCTCCCGAAACAGATAATGGGCAATTGGACGGGCGGCGAGAAGGTTCGCATTTGGTTTGGCAGCGAGATAGATCTAACGGAGTTTTACGTGAAGCGGGATTCAATTCGCACACACAAAGAGATCGGCGATCATTTGATGGAAGAGATACGCCTGCTGGCGGAAAAGGATCGAGCGTGGCTCGAGCAAAGTTCGCGAACTGGCGAAGGGCATGAACGACAAACTACAGACAGCTGAGGCGGTGCCCGAGCTTTCAAGAAAGAGGCGCATCGCCATTATGGCCGGTGTGATGACGGGGATGTTCATCGCCGCTCTCGAAGCAACTGTTGTCGGAACCGCGATGCCCACGGTCATTGCGTCACTCGGCGGGCTGAATCATTACAGTTGGGTATTCTCGGCGTACCTTGTCACCTCGACAGTGACGGTCCCGGTCTGGGGCAAACTCTCGGACCTTTACGGTCGCCGTCTGCTTTATCAGATCGGCATCGGGATATTTCTCCTCGGCACACTCCTCTCCGGACTCTCCACATCGATGACGCAGTTGATAATTTTCCGCGCCGTGCAAGGTCTCGGAGCAGGAGCTCTTATACCGCTCGGTATGACCATTATCGGCGACACCTTTACGGTCGAAGAACGGGCGAAGATGCAGGCTTACTTTAGCGGCGTCTGGGGTTTCTCGAGCATCATCGGTCCGGTTGTCGGCGGCTTCATAACAGATCAGCTCAATTGGCGGTGGGTGTTCTTTATTAATCTTCCGATCGGGATCGTCGCGGCCGTGATCATCGGCCTCGCTCTTCGCGAGCCCAAGGTTCGAAACCGACCGACGATCGATTACGCCGGAGCGATTTTGTTGATGACCGCAATCAGTCTGCTTATGTTCGCGATGGCTGAAGGGGAGGGGGCCGGCATGTTCGCGTCGCAAAATCTATTGCTTGTCGCGGTTGCCGGGGTCATGCTCGTCGCGTTCGTGTTTGTAGAAAAGCGAGCGGCCGATCCGATAATTCCATTCGACCTTTTTCGAAACAAGACTCTTTCGATCGCCGTGCTGGCCGGGTTTCTCGGCGGCGTCGCAATGTTCGGCGTGATCTCGTTCATTCCACTATTTGCACAAGGCTCGCTCGGTTTTACCGCGACTGAGGCCGGTTCGCTTTTGACGCCGCTGATGTTGACCTGGGTGGCGATGTCGGTCATCGGCGGACGACTCATGTTGCGGGTCGGATATCGTATCATCACCATTCTCGGCTACGCGGTACTAACGCTAGGCTTTGTATTTTTAGCTTGGTTCGATCGAGACACAAACTATGTCTGGCTGTACATCGACCTGATGATCATAGGTGGCGGACTCGGCTTGACGATGCTTACGCTGCTTATAGCCGTACAGCAAGCGGTGGAGAGAAGTAAGTTGGGTGTCGCGACATCTCTGAATCAGTTTTCGCGATCGATCGGCGGGGCGTTCGGCGTCGCGGTGATGGGGGTTGTGCTCACTGCCGGGCTTGCTTCGGAACTGCGACGCTCCGCAAGTGCGGGCGGGCCGCTGACCGAAGCGCAGGCAATAGCGTTTGCCTCAAATCCGAACGCGCTGATCGAGCCCGAGGCTCGGGCTGAAGTGCCTGCTGAGACGCTCGAGGTCCTCCAGACCGCGCTTGCTGAGGCGATTCATCCGGTCTTCTGGGTCGGGGCATTCACTGCCGGATTGGGGCTGATCGTGGTTTTATTCTTACCGAAAAAAAACGAGGAAGAGGAAGCGGTGGACGGCGAACGATTGATTATGGCGGAACAGACTGTGATAAACGCCCGCAACCAGCCTGACATACATCGCAGTCATTCGTAGCTCAGGGCTTCGACGGCGTCGAGACGCGCTGCACGCATTGCCGGATAAAGAGCGCCGAGTGCTCCGCCAATAAGTCCGACAACGAAGGTTAGGAAGATCACCCATGCATTCATTTCGACTTCGAGAGTCGTCACCTTGGTCAATGCAAACCGAAGAAGTAACGTGAGCAGAATGCCGGTCGTAATACCGAGCAGGCTCAGGAGCAGAGCTTCCTGAGTGATTATCCAGGCGATGGCCGGATTACTCATCCCGAGCGATTTCATGATCCCGATCTGACGTGTCCGTTCGGTGACGGTTGTGTACATCGTCAGCAGAATTACGAGTCCGCTGATGACCGCGGCAACTCCGATGAAAACGTTTAGGAAAACATTCAGTGCAGGGAAGCCCTGCATGTAGAGTTCCTCGATGTCGCTGGTCAGCACGATCTGACTATCGGGAAATGCCTGGTGTAGACGCTCGGCTACCTCGCGATCGTCCTGGCCCCCGGCTATCTTTACGAGGAACGCCGTGACCTTTCCGTCGGATCCTAGTTGTTCCTGCATTGTCGCAAGTGGAATTTTAATACGTGCACCGGCGGCCGGTTCGTATGTCCCGACGATCGTAAACTCGCGTTCGTAGATCTTAATACGCTGTCCCACGGTGTAATTCTTCTGCCGCTGAAATCCGGTGTCGATGATCGCTTCGTCACCACCGGCAAGTTTACGACCCTCGACGACGTCGATACCGACAACGTCGGCATACTCATCGAAGACCACGCCGTCGATCAGACGGCTCCCGGTGTTGTTGTCGTCGGCGGCAACAGAGTTCTGTCCGACCGGAACGACGGCCCGCACGCCATCGACCCGAGCGATCTCGTCTCGCATCGCGATAGGCAATCGAAAACTTTCGGTCCCGCTCAAGCCTAGAGCTCCGGACGCGCGAAACATGATCTCGGCTCCAACATTACCCTCCCGCTTCCCACGCTCGCGCATAGTTCCGTTCGACAGCCCAACCGTAAAGACGATGAGCAGCACGCCGACTGAGATACCGAGAACGCTAACGACCGTTCGAGCCGGGCGGTGGAGCATGTTTGAGAAGACGAGGTTGTTCATGCGGTGTTGATGGTTGATGGTTGATCGTTGTTCGTCCAGCTTGCTGATAAGACGTCGAGTATCGCGACGAGCCACGATCGACGATCAATCATCAACGATCAAGAATCTACTGACTCGACGGTGCCGTATTAGTATTCGCACCCGCGACTTGATTCGCTTCCAGCTTAATTTCCTCCGGCGATTTCCATCCGGCCTTCCTGAGCAGATC
>JANPJL010000279.1:0-10940 GCA_031425495.1 Acidobacteriota bacterium | reverse complement strand
CAAAGACCAAAGACCAAAGACCAAAGACCAAAGACCAAAGACCAAAGACCAAAGACCAAAGACCAAAGACCAAAGACCAAAGACCAAATACCAAAGACCAAAGACAATGAATCTGTCAGGACGAAAATCATTAGTCCTCGGTGCCGGCAAATCCGGGATCGAATCCGCAAAGTTCCTGGCGGACCGCGGGGCCGTTGTCGCCTTGCATGACAAAAGGCCGACCGAGGAATGGAGTGAAGCAGCACGATCCCTGAAAGATTCCCATAACGTCGGGCTGATGTCGGGTCAGATCCCGTCATGGCTTCTGGATCAGATCGACCTTGTCGTGATCTCGCCGGGCGTTCCCACTAACACGATCCCGGCCCGCTATGTCGATCGAAAGGACGGCGAAGTGATGGGCGAGGTTGAGCTCGCTTGTCGCTTCATGAAAGGTCGTATCGTCGGGATCACCGGGTCGAATGGAAAGACGACGACGACGACGCTCATAGGCGAGATCTTGAACAACGCCGGAATTGAAACTCAGGTCGGGGGCAACATCGGTACTCCTCTGTTGAGCTTGGCCGCGACCACTACCGACGACACATGGACGGTTGCCGAACTGTCGAGCTTTCAGCTTGAGACGATCAAGGAATTTCGTGCGAACGTCGCGTTATGTCTGAACGTAACACCGAACCACCTGGACCGATATGAAACCTTCGCGGACTATGCGGCCGCGAAACACCGGATCTTTTTGAATCAGTCGGCGGACGATGTCGCGATCCTGAGTGCGGATGACGATATCACTTCGACATGGCACGCCGGATTGAAAGCAAATGTAGTTTTCTTTAGCGTGAAGCGGGAACTGGACGAAGGATTATTTCTACGCGATCGTGATCTAGTATGCCGGGCGAGCGGAAAGGAGAAGGTGCTGACGACGCGCGACAAAATATTTCTACGCGGGCTGCACAATGTCGAGAATGTACTGGCAAGCCTCGCGGCCGGACTCGCATGCGGTGCCGATCCCGAATCAATGCGCGACACGATCGCCGCGTTTAAGGGCGTAGAGCATCGGATCGAATTTGTCGCAGAGATCGACGGTGTGAAGTTCTACAACGATTCGAAAGCGACGTCGGTCGATGCAACCGCCAAGGCGCTTGAAGCGATGAGCGAAGGAGAAGGGAAGACTGTCTTGATCCTCGGTGGTCGCGGTAAGAATGCCCCTTACGCTCCGCTTATCCAACTGCTAGAAAAATCTGTGCGAACCATAGTTTTGATCGGCGAAGACGCCGACAACATCGAAGCACAGCTTAGAGGTCACGGCGACATCGTCCGGGCGGTATCGATGGACGATGCAGTTGCGATCGGCCTCGAAAGCGCCAAGCCAGGGGATGCAGTGTTGCTCGCACCTGCATGCGCAAGCTTTGATATGTTCAAGAGTTACGAGGACAGGGGAACTAGTTTCAAGAAGGCGGTCGACGGATTGCGGAACGCGGAAGGCGGAATGCGGAATTCAGAATTAGGTGGGCGGGACAAAACCGCTGCCTGTTAATTGGGGAATCAAATTCCGCACTCCGCATTACGCATTTATATGATGATTACCAGTAGACTTCGAATTGATTGGTTCATGTTTGCTATCGCGGCCGGGCTCGCTCTGTTCGGCATGATGATGGTCTACAGCGCGTCGGCGATGATCGCACATCGAGAGACCGGCGGAGCGAGCCAGTTTACTTACTTCTACAAACAATCTGCTTTCACGCTAATCGGGCTTGCTGCGATGTTTATCGCTAGCCGAGTCGACTACCGCCGATATCAGGCACCGTGGTTTGTATACGGCGCGTTGGGGCTGACGGTTGCTTTCCTGATCGCCGTTTTTGCATTTCCGGAGATCAACGGTGCGAGCCGGTGGATCCGATTTGGGGGATTCTCTTTCCAGCCTTCCGAGCTTGCAAAGATCACGCTGCCGGTTTTTCTCGCGTACTTTCTCACAAAGAATGAGAAGTCGGTGGGCGATCTTCGATCGACCGTCATACCATGCGTCGGTGCATTGATCCTGCTCGGCGGACTTATCGTTCTTGAACCGGATCTTGGGACCACGATCGTACTTTGTGCGATCTTTTCCGCCGTCTATTTTGCCGCCGGTGCAAAGATCGTCCACATTTCTGCGGTAGCGTTGGTGATGCTAGTCGCAGGTATCTTCGCGATAATTATCGCTCCATGGCGCGTCGAAAGGTTCATGGCGTTTCTCGATCCGTTCAAGCACGCGGACGACGCCGGGTATCAAGTCGTCCAATCGCTCTACGCCATCGGCTCGGGTGGCGTCTTCGGCGAGGGTTTTGCGAAAGGGCAGCAAAAATTATTTTACTTGCCTTACCCGTATTCGGATTTTATCTTCTCGGTCGTCGGGGAAGAGTTTGGACTTGTCGGTACACTTGCCGTTGTCGTCGCATTCGGACTGCTGCTCTGGCGAGGAAGCCGGGCCGCGTTAATGGCGCCCGACCGGTTCGGCACGCTGCTCGGGATCGGGTTGATCACCGGGATCATAGTGCAGGCGCTTTTTAACATCAGCGTCGTTATCTCGATTCTCCCGGCCAAGGGAATACCGCTGCCGTTCATATCGTACGGCGGCTCGTCGGTGATAATTACTTTGCTAGCGGTCGGGATCCTGCTCAATATTTCACAGAGTTCGAGCGCTCGGGTAGAAGACAATTACGGAGCCGTGAAGCGGAAGAAGAACCGTATGGTGTAGGTTCGAAAGCGCAGCTCGGTCGGCCGGCTAGGGGCGAGACCCACAGCGGATATATGAAAGTTCTCATTGCTGCCGGCGGAACGGGCGGGCACATCTATCCAGGGATCGCCGTGGCGAAAGAGATAGTTCGACGTGATCAAACCGCGGATGTGTTGTTTGTAGGAACCGCGAGGGGACTTGAAACGAAGATCGTTCCGGAGAACGGATTTCGTCTCGCACTTATAAATAGTGCGGGGCTAAAAAATGTCGGGCCCGCAGGGAAGGTGAAGGGATTGGCGGTGCTTCCGAAGAGCTTTCTCGAAGCGCGTGCGCTGCTAAAAAAGTTCACGCCGGATGTGGTGGTCGGTGCAGGCGGTTATGTTTCGGGACCAGTGCTCTTGATGGCGAGCTTTATGGCGATACCGACATTGGTCATGGATTCGAATGCTCTGCCAGGCTTCACAAATCGCCAGCTTGCGAGGTTCGTTGATAAAGCAGCTCTCACTTTCGAGGAAGCTCTTCCGTTCTTTGGAAAAAAAGGCATTGTTACCGGGAATCCGGTCCGGAGTGAGTTCTTCGATATCTCTGAGCCGGCGTCGAGTGATAGGGTCCGACTGCTTATTTTTGGCGGCTCGCAGGGAGCCCGGGCGATCAATACCTCGATGATCGATGCGCTTCCGAAACTCGATGCGGCGGGTTTAGAGATCACTCACCAGACCGGTGATGCAGATTTTGAAACGATCCGGGACGCGTACAACCGTGCGGGTTGGGGCAGAGCAGACGTGAGGCGATACATTTCCGATATGGTTGCGGAATTCGCGAAGACCGATCTCGTCATCTGCCGGGCCGGTGCCACGACATGTGCAGAACTCGCTGCCGCGGGAAAGGCGTCAATCATGATCCCGCTGCCGACCGCCGCCGACGATCATCAGCGAAAAAATGCCGAGGCGCTGCAAACCGCTGGAGCCTCGCGAATGATATTGCAGGCGGATCTGAGCGGTGACATGCTGGCTCGTGAGATCGCGGCTTTGATCCAATCACCAGATCAGATCAGCGAGATGGAAACAGCAGCCAGAAAGCTTGCACGCAGAGATGCGGCGGGGGCGACGGTAGATTTGATCGAAGAACTGGGAAAACTAAAAACTAAAAACTAAAAACTAAAAACTAAAAACTAAAAACTAAAAACTAAAAACTAAAAACTAAAAACTTATATCGACGCTGCGACTTACGACAAACACTGACGACTGACGACTGACAACTGACAACTGACGACTAACAACTGACAACTGACGACTGACAACTGACGACTGACAACTGACAACTGACGACTGACAACTGACGACTGACGACTGACAACTGACAACTGACTACTGACGACTGACAACCGACCACTGGCAACTGATGTTCAGACACGTAAAGAGAATTCATTTTATCGGCATTGGCGGCATCGGGATGAGCGGCATCGCGGAGGTGCTTTGCAATCTCGGCTTCGTCGTGTCGGGTTCCGATCTAAAGAAATCGAAGAATACCGAGCGACTCGAGGCATTGGGGATGAAGGTCTCCGAGGGGCACGTCGCGGAGAATGTCGGCGACGCCCAGGTGGTCGTCTATTCGTCGGCCGTCAAACCGGACAATCCTGAGGTAGTGATCGCGAAGCAGACGGGGATACCGGTAATTCCGCGGGCTGAAATGCTGGCGGAGTTGATGATGCTGAAGCCGTACGCCGTAGCAATCTCGGGTACTCATGGTAAGACGTCGACAACCTCAATGGTGGCGACGCTGCTTGGCTATGCCGGCGTCGATCCGACTACAGTCGTCGGCGGGATCGTGGATACGCTCGGGTCGAATGCAAAGCTCGGTGGTTCGGAATGGTTTGTCACCGAGGCGGACGAAAGCGACCGCAGCTTCCTGATGCTGAATCCGACGATCGCCGTCGTGACAAATATCGACAAAGAGCACATGGAGTCCTACAAAGGCATGGAAGATGTCGTCCAGTGCTTCACGGATTTTGTAAACAAGATCCCGTTTTTCGGCTCGGCCATCATCTGCCTCGACGACCCGAATGTTCAGTTGATCATCCCGAACATCAAGCGTCGCCGCATTACTTACGGCTTGACCGCACAGGCCGACGTCTCGGCGCACAACATCCGGTACAACACTTCGTACGGTTCTACCTTTACAGTTTGGCGAGGAGCGGAAACGTTGGGCGAGATCGAGCTGCCGGTCCCCGGCCAACACAATATTTATAACGCTCTTGCCGCGACGGCCGTCGCGCTGGAACTCGAGATACCATTCGATAAGATCGCCGAAGCGTTCGCCACTTTTAAAAACGCCGACCGGCGATTCCAGTTCAAGGGCGAGGCAAAAGGCGTGACCGTTGTCGACGATTACGGGCATCATCCGACTGAGATCCTGGCTACGCTCTCGGCCGCAAAGAACAGTGGCGGCGGGCGACGTACAGTTGTCGTGTTTCAGCCGCATCGATTCTCCCGTACACAGGAATTGATGGATGAGTTCGCTCTCGCTTTCAATAACGCAGACGTCCTGTATGTTCTGGATATTTATGCTGCAAGCGAGACGCCGATCGAAGGGATCACAGCGGAAGTGTTGACCAGCAACATCCGAAAGTACGGCCACAAGAACGCAACCTATATTGGCGGTGTCGACACAGCCGCGGCTCACGTCGTACAAGTCTTACAGGATGGCGATCTCGTCATAACCCTTGGAGCCGGGAGCGTCACAAGATTGTCGGAAGAGATCTTAGATAAATTGAGAGGTACTAAATAATGGCAAACCGAAAACCGAGCACCGACTCCAGATCGACACGAGGAAAAGTAAAAACGAACCAGTCGACGACGCGCCGGAAGGCTTCCGCGACCCGTCGCTCGGGCTCGGCTTCTCCGAGCCGTCTGCGTAGTTTTATTCTTCCTTTCCTTTTGAGCGTGTGCATTATGATCTGCCTCGGCGCACTCGGATTTCTGGGCTATCAGACGGTGACTGCCTCTGACTTCTTCAATGTTTCTTCTGTCGAGGTGACCGGAGCCGAACGCGCGTCATCGGCTGACTTGAAGCGGATCGTCGAAATGCAGGCAGAGAAGTCGGGTGTCTGGAATGCCGACCTGCCACTGATAAAAGAAAGGCTCGAAAAGGTCCAGTTTGTCCGGTCGGCGGCGGTCTCGCGTGTTCTCCCCAATGGTATCCGCATCCATGTATCCGAGCGCGTTCCTCAGGCGGTCGTTCAGACGAGCCAGGGAAAAATGCTGGTGGACGCGGATGGATCGATCATCGCCCCCGCACGCGAAAAGGAGGCCACATTGCCCTTCACGATAACGGGATGGAACGAAGTGAAATCGGAATCCGCCGGAAAGGAAAATCTAGAGCGTGTGAAGATGTATCAGAAGATGCTCTCCGAGTGGGGCGAGTTCAGTTTGTCTGCCCGGGTCTTGTCGGTGAACATGGAAGATATGCGCGAGCCTCGTGCCCTGATCGAAGATTCGGGCACGGTCGTTTCTATAACGCTAGTTCGAGATAAGTTCGGGGATTCGCTAAAGCGGGGAATCAACGCGATCGTCGGAAAAGGCGAGATGTTCGAAGCTGTAAATCTCGTCGGACAGAACATGATCCTGGCACCACGAAAGAGCGAAAAGCGTTGATCCGGAGAATATGAATCGCGACATAAAAGCTATCGGTTTGGATATTGGTACGAGCAAGGTGAGGTGCGTCGTCGGTGAGCCGTCCGAGAACGGCAAGATGAACATTGTCGGTATCGGCACAGCGGAATCAAAGGGATTGCGCCGCGGCATCGTAACTGGTGCGGAGGCCGTCGCCGAATCGGTCCGGAGAGCGGTCGGTGAAGCCGAACGTGTCAGCGGGCTCGATATAATGTCGGCAGTGGTGAATCTTTCAGGCGAGCATTTCCGAGGGGAGAACAAGAACGGAGTAGTCGCGGTCGCCGGGGCTGGACGGGAGATCACGGAGGAAGACGTAGACCGCGCGATCGAATCCGCAAGTGCAATGTCGTTACCGGCGGGCTGGGAGATTTTCAGCCGCCTTCCCCAAGAATTTATTATCGACGGACAAGACGGGATAACCGAACCTGTCGGAATGAGCGGCGCACGACTGGAATGTCTCGTCCATATAGTTACCGGTCCTAGTGCCGGTCGGCAGAACTTGGAGAAAGCAGTTCGCCGGGCCGGGCTCGATGTCGAACGGATGATGCTCGAACCGCTTGCGGCCGCCGAAAGCACGCTGACGGATGACGACAAAGAGTACGGGTGTGCACTCGTTAACATTGGAGCCGAGATCACGAGTCTGATGATCTTCGGTCGCGGTGCCGTACAGCATACTGCGGTGTTTCCATTCGGGAGCATGCACTTTACGAAGGACATCGCGATGGGATTGCGGGTGTCCATCCAGGATGCGAACAAGATCAAGCATCACTATGGGTGCGTGGCATCCTTCTTGATGAACGACAGCGAGCGGCAGGAAGTGATCGAGATCGTTCCGGTCGGGCGAAGCGAAACGCGCGGGCTTTCGAAAGAGATACTTTGCGACATCATGCAGCCGCGTGCGGTCGAGCTGCTCCAGCACATTGCTCACGAAGTGACGCGGACGCAGGCACAGATCTCAGGTGGTGTAGTTCTGACAGGCGGCGGTTCGATGAGTCGCGGAATGGTCGACATCGCCGAGCAAGTTTTCGATGCACCGACGCGCCTCGGATTTCTTGAAGAAGAGTACTTCGGCGGACTGGCCGCGGAGGTGCAGAGCCCGGAGTGGGCGGTCGGTTGTGGACTCGCGTTGTCTTCGATGCGCTCCCAGATCCGCGAGATGAACTCGGGCGGAAAATCCCCGACGAGAAAAGTCGCGGAGTGGATCGGAAACCTTCGCGAAAGATTTAGATAAATTTCAGATGACGGTTGGATTTTTGTCGCAAATGATGTATGCTCCTACGCCAACAGCACAAGATATTGTTGCGGGCTCGTCTGTCGCTGCGAACTTCACTTATAATTCCATAAAACACCTTCCCTGTTGCAGGGAGCTTTTTTGACAGTAAGGTCTGACATGAAAAACAGCGGGATAAGAATGTTTATTGACGAACCTCCTATCACCGGGGCGAGGATCAAAGTGATCGGCGTCGGCGGGGGTGGTGGAAACGCGGTCAACCGTATGATCGAGGCGAATATAAAAGGCGTCGAGTTCATCGTTGCGAATACCGATCTTCAAGCGTTGAATGCTTCGAAGGCACCGCTAAAGATCCAGCTCGGAAGTAAATCGACACGCGGCCTCGGGGCGGGCTCGAATCCGGAGGTTGGACGCGAAGCGGCGCTCGAGGACCACGAGAAATTGCTCGACGTGCTCGAAGGTTCTGATATGGTTTTTGTAACTGCCGGCTTAGGCGGTGGAACGGGAACGGGTGCGGCTCCGGTCGTTGCGTCTCTCGCGATCGAGCTCGGAGCATTGACCGTTGCGGTCGTCACAAAGCCGTTCAGCGTCGAGGGCAAAAAGCGAATGCAGCAGGCGGAGAACGGGTTGGCCGAGCTTCGCGGATGCGTTGATACGATCATCACGATTCCGAACTCGAAGCTCCGCGAGGTAGAAGAGAAGATCACGCTTATGGACGCGTTCCGCCGGGCGGACGACATCCTCCTTCAAGCTGTCCAGGGCATCACGGATCTGATTACAACTCCAGGCATCATCAATCTCGATTTTGCCGACGTTACCACTGTGATGAGAGGCGGCGGTGTCGCCCTCATGGGGATCGGCACAGCGAGTGGCGAGGACGCGGCGTCAAAGGCGATGCGTGCGGCTCTTGATTACAAGCTTTTGGAAGAGAATTCCATCACCGGAGCGAAGGCCGCGTTGATCAACGTCACGGGCGGTATGAATATGCCGCTTGGGGAGATCGAGGACGCGATCGGTATGATCGAGGCCGAAGCGGATGACAACGCGGACATTATCTGGGGCAATGTCATAAAAGAAGGCATGGACGACGAGATCAAAGTCACCGTGATCGCGACCGGCTTCGACAGTGCGGTCCAAACGCGTCTGCCGCAGCCGCGGGTGATAGAATCCCAGATCGCCGCAAACGGCGGTGGTGCCCCGATGAGCTTCTCGGCTCAGGAAAAGCCGGACGAGGATCTTGAAGTTCCTACGTTCATTCGACGGCAGGCCGACTAAACGATCTGTCCGATAGTAAATTTATGGCGAATCCCCCTCGCAGCCAAGGTAATACTGAAACACGAAAGAAACCTCCGCCCGTGGAAACGCTGGCAGAGGTTTTTTATTATCGAAAACAGATCGACGCACGCACCGAGATGGTGATAGTCCTCCAGGACGGCGAACAGATCCAGGGAACGATCGAATGGTACGATCTCGACGCCCTGAAGATAAATCGCAAAGACGCTCCTAATATTCTTTTGCCGAAGCATAGTATAAAATACATGTTCAAGGCGGAGGATCGAAGATAGATCGCACTGCCTTTCTCATTCTAAGGTGGTGCCGTCAGTGAACAGTGAATCTCTTTTGAGCTCGCCCGACAGCGAGCTTCCCAGAATCGGCATCACGATCGGCGATGCCGCCGGAATCGGACCGGAAGTAACTCTCAAAGCACTCTCCGATAACAGCTACCAAAATCTTTTTCGCCCGGTGATCATATGCGACGCGGAATTTCTTCGCGCCGAGGCGTCCCGGCTCGCGCTCAACTTAGGGTTCCGGGAGTTCGATCACGCGGCACTAAGTTCTGCGATCGAGGTCGTTGATCTCCAAAACCTTCCCAACGGGGCTGTCCCCGGGAAAGAGACAGCCGAGACGGGAAGGGCGTCGGGCGAGTATATCGAAAAGGCGGTCGAGTTATGGCAGGCAGGACAGGTGGATGCCATAACAACCGCGCCGATCAGTAAAAAGGCTCTCGCCGCTGGCGGGTATGACTATCCGGGCCATACAGAATTCTTGGCCGCACTTACAGGCACCACCGATTTCGCAATGAGCTTTTTTGCCGAGAAGCTTCGAGTTGTGCTGCTCTCAACACATGTGCCTCTGACAGATGCTATCAAGCTGGTTACAAAGTCCAATCTTGTCGACTTGATCGCGTTTTCGGAGCGACAGTTCCGCGAACTTCTCAACCGACCCGTGACGATCGCCGTAGCAGCACTCAACCCGCATGCGTCCGAAGGTGGAATGTTCGGTTCAGAAGAATTCGACGAGATCACACCCGCCATAGAGGAATGCCGGACAAAGCACGGCATCAATGTGTCCGGACCGTTCTCGCCGGATACGGTTTTCTTGCGAGGATTTGCGGGCGACTTCGACGCGGTCGTCGCTCTATATCACGACCAGGCAACGATCGCCGTCAAGTCTCTTTCGTTTGGGTCATCCGTAAATGTAACGCTCGGGCTGCCCCTCATCCGGACCTCGGTCGATCACGGAACGGCGGTCGATATTGCGGGGAAAGGTGTGGCCGATGAGTCGAGCTTGCGAGCGGCTATCAAACTCGCTGCCGAACTTTTCGCGATCCGGAGTTTGGCTGGCGCTGGTTCAAATGTCTCAACCTGAAAAATGCAAAAGTGGGTTCATCCGACAATGGATGGGCGAGAGTTTGAAGCGTGTTGAACTAGTCGATCGCCTGACCGTGATCCAGAAGACGGAGGTCGGAAGTCGGAAGTCAGAAATCAGAAGGCATGAGGCAATAGGCACAAGTGTTTTCTTGTTTCGTGTCTTTTTCTTTTTCGTGTTTCTTAGTGGGATTTCGTGGTTAAAAGATTCAACCATAACCACGAAATCACACGAAACACACGAAACCGGAAAGATATGTTTTCTATTCGAAAGAAAGGCGCGAGTAACGAGAGAGAGCGAGGGCGAGTTTCTTGACCTCGGGCAGGTGAAATGATAGTTTTCAGAACACTAAGTTTCATATCTTTAAGCACTGATATCTAAGGAGCTAATTCATCTGTGTCAAAACGTAAGCTTTTGCTAGCAGACGATTCTATAACGATCCAGAAGGTGGTCAATCTAACCTTCGCGGACGAAGGGATCGAGGTGATCACGGTCGGCGACGGCGATTCGGCGATGCAAAAGATATCCGAGATCTCGCCCGATTTGATCCTGGCGGACGTTCACATGCCTGGTCTCAACGGATATCAGATCTGTGAGATTGTGCGCGGCAATCCGGCCACGAGCCACATGCCCGTCGTGCTTCTTGTGGGATCGTTCGAACCGTTTGACGAAAGTGAAGCGGCGC
>JANPJL010000278.1:0-10775 GCA_031425495.1 Acidobacteriota bacterium | reverse complement strand
CATCGTCAGATGATGAGCATCGGCCGACATCCCGAATCCGCAGATCTCGGCATAGATCTTTGCACCTCGCGCCTGGGCGTGCTCGAGAGCTTCCATGACGAACATCGCTCCGCCTTCGCCCAGGATCATCCCCGTTCGATCTTTTGAGAACGGCCGGCACGTGTCGGGCGAAACCACGCGCATCGTTTCCCACGCTTTCAAATTCCCGTAGCAAAGCGGAGCCTCACTGCCGCCCGCGATCGCGAGATCGAGCGTTCCCTGGCGAACGAGCCAGAAGGCCTGGCCCAGTGCGTGATTCGCTGACGAACAGGCGGTGGATGTCGTGAAAGTCGCACCCGTCAATCCGAACTCGATCGAGACGTGACTCGAAACCGCGTTGGCCATCGCCTGAGGAATAGTCGTCGGGGGAAAGCGCTTTGCTCCCTCGCCGTATAGCTTTTGGTAATGGTCGCCCTCCGTGGTTTTCCCGCCGAGGCAATTTCCCGTGATCACTCCACCTTTGTCTTTGAGTGCGGCAGTGAACTCGACGCCCGAATCCGTGATGGCTTCGCGAGCAGCGACGATCCCGTAATGTGAGAACGGGTCGAGCCAGAGCAGCATCTTGTCTTCGAAATGCTGCCGCTCATCAAACCCGCGCACCTCGGCACCGTTCTTGAAGCGCATCTCAGATACGTCGGACTTTGTGATCGGCCCGATCCCCGACCGACCGGCGCTAAGCGCGCTCCAAAACTCTGCTGCGTTGTTACCTAAACCGGAGATGACGCCAACGCCGGTGATCACTACTCTTCTCACTTGTTCCTATTACTATGCGGAGGGTGTTTCCTCGGCCGGCGTGCTTCCGTCACCGTCCGACTTCTTCGCCTGGGCGGCATTCTGCTGATCTTTGAAGTCGTCCATCGCCTTCGCGTTTACATCAACGCCGTCGGCTTTGGCTTGCAGCAAAGCTTCGATCCCCTCGACGGCATGGCGAACGCCTTTCATCTCGCTCACGCGATCATCGGGAATGGTCAGGTCAAACTCTTCTTCCAGTTCAAAAACAAGGTTAAGTCCGTCGAGAGAGTCGAAGCCCAGTTCATCGAACGTGGTGTCCATCGAGACCTCTTCGGGTGCGACTTTTTTAAAGTCTGCGAACACACGGATCACCCGTTCTTCGACCGATTTATCTGACATGATTTTCCCCCGTAAAGAAGTATGTGTAACGCAAAGCCAAATCTATATTACTTAGTTTTATTAGTCAAAATGCTGTCTTTTTCTGGGTCCGGGAACTCTTACAAAACTGTTACATTTGCTCCGCCGCCGAACTGTTAGGCTATTTACATGGCGCACCTTACTGCGTCGAAAGCTTACACGGGGAAAAAATTTTTATGCAGAACGTAGTGGAATTTACAAAACCGAACGCCGACAAGATCAACTGGAATACGATCACGATCGTCACTCTTTTTCACATTGCTGCGATCGGCGCATTTTTTACGTTTAGCTGGCAGAATGCTGCTGCTGCATTCATTCTTTGGTGGATAGCGGGCAGCTTCGGCGTCGGCATCGGGTATCACCGACTGCTAACGCATCGGGGCTTCTCGGCTCCGAAATGGCTCGAGTACGTTCTCAGTGTATGCGGAACGCTTGCGCTGCAATCGGGTCCTTTGACCTGGGTGACGACTCACCGGCTGCATCACGCTTTCACAGAAACCGAGAAAGATCCGCACAGCCCGCGAGACGGAACGTATTGGGCACATATGGGCTGGATATTTCGAGGCACCGCGCAGAACCAGACATGGGCGACCATGGAGCGCTACTGCCCCGACATCACGAAGGATCGATTTCACTTGTTGCTCAACAAGTATTATTACGTTCCGATCATTATCGTAAGCATGGGTTTATTAGCGATCGGCGGCTGGACGATGCTTTTGTGGGCAGTAGCACTTAGGACCGTCTGCGGTTGGCATTTCACATGGCTTGTAAATTCGGCGACGCATCTGTGGGGAACACGACGTTTCGAAACCCGCGACGATTCGCGTAACAACGGATTGATCGCTGCGGTCACCTTCGGCGAAGGCTGGCACAACAACCATCACGCACATCCCCGTTCGGCAAAGCACGGACTCGCGTGGTACGAGTTTGACGTAAACTGGGTGCAGATCAAGGCCCTCGAAAAGCTCGGCATTATCGATCAGGTATATGCGTACGATCACACGAGCGAGCAGTCCGAGTTGAAGCAGGCACGAAGAGCGGCCTGATCCTCGGAGTTTCCCGAGTTGCAGAGTTGCGGAGTCGGAATCTATATCTCAAGTCTCAGGTGAGTGTCCTAGCGATAGGCACACGCCTGAGACTTTTTTACGATTGAATGACTCTTCAACGTACCGTCCTTCCTAAACTCTCGAAACACCCCAAACTCTGGAAACTCTCCCAAACTCGGGAAACTGTTTTCGTGTTTTTGTGTTTGTTTGCTTAACTACAACATATGCGGCGGCGTAAGAGTGCGATCTTTTTTCTGGTTCTCGGCATTTGCCTGATCGCATTGGCCGTTGCGCTCAACGTCGGATGGATCCTCCTGAATCTACGCGAAGTTGCGCTCCTGGTCCTAGGCATCGTTTTCTTTGCCCTGATAATTACGGGCATCATTCTCAATACCGTTTTTCTCGTCCGCGAGATCAGGCGTAGCGAGCAGCACGACGCTTTTCTCAACTCGGTTACGCACGAACTGAAGACGCCGATCGCCTCCATCAAGCTTTACCTCGAAACCTTACGATCGCGCGACGTCGCACCCGAAAAGCGCAATGAGTTTTACGACATCATGCTCGCCGACAGCGACCGCTTGCTTCAGACGGTCGAACAGGTCCTGACAGCGGGACAAACTCGTGAGAAGAAGCGAATGAAGTCGGTTACCGAGGTCGACATTCCCGCGGTACTCAACGACGCGATCGCAATCGTTCGCAGTCGCTATAATCTGGCGGACGACATAATACGCTTGAGCGAGCCGGGGAGCGAGCTGAAGGTCCTCGGCGACGAGGACGATCTGCGCACCGCGTTTATCAACCTCTTCGACAACGCGGTGAAATATTCCGGTGCGAATCCGAAGGTCTCGATCCGTGCGAAAAAGACGCCGATGAAAAAGAAAGTGGATATCTTCATCCGCGACAACGGTGTCGGCATTCCGGCATCCGAATTAAAACGCGTGTTCAAACGCTTCTATCGCGTCTCTGAAAAATCGGCCAAAGATCCAAAAGGCACGGGTCTCGGATTAGCGATCGTACGCGCGATCATCGAGAAACATGGTGGACGCGTGAGGGCCGACAGCAAAGGCGAAGGACGAGGGTCGACATTTATTGTCCAGTTGCCACTGATCTAGTTATGAAGATCTTGATCGTCGAGGACGAAGAACATATTGCCGACGGGTTGCGTTTTAATCTCGAAGCCGAGGGTTACGAAGCAGAGATCGCGGTCGATGGTGAGCAGGCCCTTAACGCGCTTTCCAGCTCTAAATTCGACGCAGTGGTGCTTGATGTTATGCTCCCCGGCATCGACGGATTCGGTGTCGCCAGGTCAATGCGTTCGCGGGCCGACTTCACGCCGATCCTGATGCTAACCGCACGCGGTCGTCCACAGGATGTCCTTCAGGGGTTCGAGGCCGGGACGGACGATTACCTTCCGAAGCCTTTCGATCTGGACATATTTCTCGCGCGTTTGAAAGGACTGCTTCGCCGGCAGGAATGGACAAAGCGGCCAAGCGTCCCGCAAGGCGCGACCGAAAAATTCGTAATCAACGGAAAGACGATCGATTTTGATAACCTCGAGCTCGATGGACCGGATGGGATCACGCGACTGACGCTGATGGAAATGAAGCTATTGCGCTTTTTGATCGACAACGAAGGCAGGGCCGTCTCGAGAAGGACCATACTCGAGGATGTCTGGAACCTTCAGGAAGATACCGACACGCGTGCGATCGACAACTTTATCGTTCGACTCCGAAAGTACCTCGAGGACGATCCGACGAACCCGACGATCGTCCGGACGGTAAGAGGCGTTGGGTATAAGTTTGTTTCTGAGTAGTTGTCAGTTGTCAGTAAGCGGAAGGCGGAAGGCAGAAAGCAGAAAGCAGAAGGCAGGAGGCGGTAAGCAGTAGGCAGAGAAAAGGCGGAGAATGTGCGACACGCTCCGCCTCAGCTTTCTGCTTTCCGCTTTCTGCCTTCCGCTTTCCGCTTTCCGCCTACTGACAACTGACAACCGACAACTGACAACTAGTAGTCCCGTCGCGTCAGCACTTTTATTTCCGACCGCCAGTCCTCGCGCAATTCGAATCGCCACACTTCCAGATCCTTCCGCAGCGAACGGGCAAATAAACCGAAGTCGGGATGGAAGCTCAGCGCAGGGGCAACCACGTAGACGAGCGCTGGTTTGTCCAGGATCTGCATGTCACCGAACGCGCGGACGCGGGCGAGTTCGCCGCGACGGCGCTGTAGCTCGATCTTCCGCCAGTAGTCGGCCGCCTGGTAAACCGTCTCGCGATCAGGCGACGCTTTCAATTCGATTATGACGAGTCGTCCGTCGCGCCGAATCGCGAGCAGGTCGATCTTGTCGGACGACGTCCGAAACTGATTGTAGAGCGGCGAAAGGATCAGATTCGCATCGAGCCGGCGAATTTTCGCACGCAGGATCGATTCCAGCCACGCTTCGGGTGCCGCGCGATAAAACTCGTGACGTTTGTTCGCGCTCTCGGCGCTTCGATAAGTGTCCAACTCGGCTACAAGTTCCCGTAGCGCAGGAAACGTGCTCTCGTTCAACGGGCGTCGGTCGCGATCCACGCCGAACCACGCTCTCTCGTCCGACGCGACCGTTCGTACGCGAGCGAACGGGAGGCCAAGGAAACGGATCGTCTCGCCTTGTTTGGAAAAAATAATGTCGGTCTTCTCGGGCGCAAGAGCGAGGATCTTCGCGGCTGTCTCACTCGGCTCGACGCTCGATGGAAGGCTGAGCTTGTTCGGCTTTTCACGCCACATCGACCGACGGCCGGTGGTTTTTAATTCCTTCAGACGCGGATTCTCCGTATCGTTTACGATCTCGAATAAACTGAAACCCGCAGCAGCGTTCTCACTGAACAGGCAGATCAGCTTCTGCAGGCTTTTCGCCTGCTTTCTCTCGGCCGCTATCCATAATTCGTTCACCGGTTTTTTTCGGAGCCTGAGTTTCTCGAACCACAAAACCGCCGATGTCATTACGGCTTCGTGTGTCATCGTAGCCGTAACATCCGCCATCAGCGCGATCTCTCTCCCGCCGGTGTCCCGTGCATATATTTGCGCCAGTCTAGAATTCTCCCTGCTCATCGCTATGCGTGTGAGTTTAAAAGCTGGAAACTCCTCGACGAGCGCCGCGCCTATCAAATTAGCGCGCATCAAACGCGCCATCTCGACATTCCTACTCAGTTCGCGTGCCGATGTTCGGGGGATCAGACGAATGGTCTCGAGCGGCGAGCCAACTTCTGTTCTAACTTCAAGCAACACCTCACCGCCATCCGAACCGACGGTCGCGATGCGCGACAAACCAACGCCCGAATCATCCACGGCGGAGAACAGAAGCTTGCCCGATTCGACGCTGACCTCGATCTCATCTCGCGTCAGGGGAAACGTGCGGCCGCTCGAACGAACAAACAGCCACTCGAAATGCGAATCGATCCGCTGACGAAGTTCGGCTGCCTGCTCTTCTGCGTTTACCATTTGTATCTTTCGTCGAAGAACCGCATCATCGCCTCCGCCCAGTCGGCGTAGCCCTGTTCGGACGGATGAATGCCATCGGCAAAGAACCCCTCAAGTCGGAAGTCAATGGGCTGGTGATAATAGCAAACGCGCTCCATGTTCGCCGTGAATTCGCGAATGTTCGCATCGTGCAGCTTCGAGAGTTCCCAGAGCAGGAACTTGATGGGATTCGGGAGAGCCGGCGAATATTTGATCATCGGACAGTTAGTTACGAAGATCGTGGCCGACGGATTTTTTTTTCGAAGAATTGTTAGAAGCTGCGTCATATCGCGACGCCATTTGCGCGGACTGCTGAGCTTCATCACGTCGTTTCCGCCTAGACCAACGAGCACGTAATCGAAAGATTTGTCGGGGATCTTGGGGACCAACTCATCGATCGTCCGCCGCGCCGTAACGCCGTTTTTTCCGATGACGGTCCACTCGACCGGTTTCCCCAATCGCGAGTTCAACTGCTCCGCAAATCGTCCCGCCAGCGCACGGTCGTGCGAGCGTGCGCCGAGCCCAGCGACCGTCGATTCCCCTATCACCAGAAGGCTTACGGCATCGTCACCCGAACCAGCCACGCCCGACTTTTCCCCGGCGGCATCCGGAAGCAGCCCGATCCTACGACGGGTGTGTTGTCCCTGCAGAAATAGCAGAGGAGAAACGGGCAATATCACCGCCGCCGTCGCAAGATAGATCGTCTGCCAAACCAGTAAACCCATAAGTGTCGAACCTGTATGATAAACTTCGATTACACAAAGGTTTTTGTCAAATTATATAAGAGCGTGCATTGCCTTTCCGGCGTTCGCACGCTCTTTTAACCTAATAGAGTATGAACGATCCGGATTCGATGGGCCCAATAACTGAAGAGAGAAGGCAGCGTGCAGCAGCGGCACTCCAATCATTGCCGTTCGCTCGCTTGATCGGAATGCGACTTGTGGACATCCGTCCAAATGAGGCCGTGATAGCGATCGATATGCGCGACGACCTCCAGCAGCCAAGCGGCGTTTTGCACGGCGGAGTCACGGCAACGATCATTGATACAGCGATGGCGTTCGCCGTTCGCACGCATCTGGCCGACACGGAGTTTTCGGCGACGATAGATCTAACGGTTCATTATCTTCGTCCGCATACATCAGGGACATTCACCTGCACGGCCAAGGTCGTACGTGCCGGCAAGCGCATATTCACCGTATCGGCCGATGTCGAGAACGAAGAAGGTAAATTGATTGCGACGGGTTTGTCGACGTATACACGCTTATAGTTGATAGTGAATAGTTCGACTCTGGAACTGTCCACTGTCAACTTTCCACTATCAACTTTCATTCAATGGAGCAATTGCGCAAATTTGCACGTTACCTAACGCCGTATAGATGGCGGATGATCGCCGGCATCTCGTTCATTCTGTTTTCCCTGGCGTTCGGCTTGCTCGTGCCTTACTTCGTAGGTAAGGCGGTTGACGATCTTTCGATCGAGATCACTTGGGACAAGATAATCTACTACCCTCTGGTCATCCTTGGCGTAAACCTCGCCAGCGGTATTTTCCTGTTTCTACAGAGACGCATTCTCATCAACGCATCGCGTCATATCGAGTTCGACATGCGGGAGGATTTCTACGCCGCACTTGTCGACCAACCACTCGAGTATTTTCAACGGACGCGGGTTGGCGACCTGATGGCGCGTGCGACGAATGACCTGGCCGCTATTCGTCAGATCGTCGGTCCGATGATCCTCTACAGCTTCCAGGCAATATTCGCATTCGCGATCGTGCTTCCAATACTGCTGAACATTTCCGTAAAGCTGACGCTCTTGATCCTGATACCAATGCCGCTTGTGTCGCTGACGGTAAAGATTCTCGGCGAACAGATCCATAAACGGTTTGAAAAGATCCAGGAATTCTTTTCTGACATTACCGCCCGCGCACAGGAGAATCTGACCGGTGTGCGGGTCGTCAGGGCATACGCGCAGGAAGATTCGGAGATCGAACAGTTTCAAGTTCTAAATCGCGAGTACGCGGCGCGCAATCTGCAGCTCGTAAAATTTGCGGCGGCCATGCGACCGCTGCTCTTCTTCTTCATCGGACTCGGCTTTGTGATCATTGTCGCTGTCGGTGTGCCGATGGCGGCCTCCGGCGAAATATCGGCGGGTGATTTCACATCATTCATTCTCTACCTGCAAAGGATGATCTGGTATCTCATCGCGCTAGGTTACGTCGTGAATCTATATCAACGCGGAACCGCCTCGCTCAGACGGTTCAACGTTGTACTGGATGCAGAGCCGTCGATAAAAGACGCGCCCGAAGCCCGACCGCAATCGTCGATAAAAGGCGAGATCGAGTTTCGAGACCTGACCTTTGCGTATAATGGCACCCCGGTTCTAGAAGGGATCACCCTGCGCATCGAACAAGGTAGGACAGTCGCTTTCGTGGGTAAGACCGGCAGCGGCAAGTCGACGCTCGTCAGCCTGGTACCGCGATTACTGGACGCCCCCGATGGCACGATTCTGATCGATGGAATTCCAGTCCGTCGCTACCCGCTCGAGCAGTTGCGACAGTCAATCGGTTTTGTACCGCAGGAGACGTTCCTTTTCAGCGATACACTCGCGGAGAATATCGCGATGGGAGTCCAAACTGGTGACACGGAGAGTGAGCGACGCGGTGACGCGGGGATAATTGATTTCGCAAAGGCCAGTGTAGATCAGAGCGTCTCCGCGTCTCCCCATCACAAGTTCCCCGCGTCGAACATATCTGTCGAGAAGGCCGCCGACGTCGCCGGTTTAACATCCGACATCCAGGCCTTCCCGCAAAAATACGAACAGCTTGTCGGCGAACGCGGTATCACTTTATCGGGCGGACAGAAGCAGCGGACCGCGATCGCCCGTGCAGTGATGCGAGATCCGCGTATATTGATCCTCGATGATTCGCTATCGGCTGTCGACACGTACACTGAAGAGTCGATACTTCGCAACCTGCGCGATCTCCGCCAGGATCGTACGACGCTTATCGTTTCGCATCGTGTTTCGACGATCCGCGATGCCGACATGATATGTGTCCTTGACGACGGCCGGATCATCGAACGCGGTACGCACGACGAACTCATCGCCATCGATGGCGAATACGCCGAGCTTTATGAGCGGCAGTTGCTCGAAGAAGAACTGGAGGCCACTGACTAAGAATGAAACGAAATAAACCCATTCAGGTTGAGTATCAGACCCTGGTTGTGATCTGGTTTGCACTGCTTGCATCGCAACTGCTTTTTTTGGTGCTGGTATTTTTCGGTAAACCTGAGCTATTTGCGTTCGACAGTTCGAAGCCTTTTCTCGCCGGTCAGTCCGTCATCACTCTCGTCTTCGCGGCTCTCGCTCTAGTCTTTTTTATCTTGTCGTTTGTTATGAGCCGTCAGCATATGCGGCGTGCAATACAAGATCAGGATGCCGGATGTGTCCAGACCGGCCTCGTGCTGGGCTGCGCGCTTAGCGAAGTTCCATCGATCCTCGGACTCGTACTCGCATTCTTCTTCGACCATCCATACTTCTACCTTTGGATCGCCGTCGGGGCTCTAGGTGTACTTCTTCACTTCCCAAGAAAAGGGCATCTTGATGCTGCGGTCTATAAATCGAAATAAAAAAAGACCGCGTCGATCACTCGAGGCGGTCTGTTATTTAATTGATTGTAAAAAAACTAATTGATCAAAACTGTACGCCTTCCGAAGCGTCTTGCTTCAGCACAACTGGCTACCCAGATGTCGATCTTCTTACCTTTTATCTTGCCGCCGGTATCCGAAACCAGATACTGACCAGTATACCCACCGGCATTCAGGTTCACTCTGGAACCCAGCTTTAGAACTCTCGGATCGGCCGCTATAATTCCGCGACGAACACCGTGTCCCATTGCCGTCCTGCCTTTCAAACAATATGCAGTTGCTACGAAAGATCCTCTGCTTGCTCCGGCCGACGCCGTCTTCTTAACTAATTTCTTATCGTCTGCGACGACCTCTGCAACTACCTCTGAACTATCAATACTATTATTTAATTTTAACTGCGAATCATTCGCTGAACTGAGTGCGTTTCCTGTCTCGGTACCTGCGTAGATAAACACTACAAACATTCCGATAAGCGACAGTATGACGCCTCCTCTGACGAGATTTTTCATTCAATATTCTCCTGTCAATTTTTCGCTTTCCATTTACAAAAAACAACGAAAGGAACACTTGTTCCCGATTCAGCTATTCAGTTCTTTGTGATTTTGGAAAACTAAAACGGCGGCCTATTCCACCTGTTCTCAACCGATCGCGATTGAAACATGAGTATGATGCTAGCATTTTAACCCTTTACTGTCCACCTTCCGACAACCGCAACTCCTTATGTTATATGCCGTTCGTGTTTCCGCCCGATTTTACTGGCCGAGATCCGAGGCTTTCTGGTAGACTTCTACTGCCTTGAAATCAGGGCGCGTCAGCTTCAAGCCAGTAATCCAACCAAGAGTGAAAAGAGGAATAATCGTATGCAGGAACGCCGCCAGGCAGCAAGACACGTCGTGTCTTTTCCGATCCGCGTAAGGTGGAAGAGCGAAGATGGGAAAGTGATCGTCGAAGAAGGACTGACCGAAAACGTCGGGCTAACGGGAGCACTAGTTTATCTACCACGCATGCTGCCGACCGTCGGCTCAAAGGTTGATCTTACCGTCACCGAAAATACCAAGGACGAGGTCACGGTCGGGGCACAGGTCATACGTCTGGAACGAAACGCGGCGCATCCCCAAGTGGCACTCACCCTGACAGACGGAGTACGCACATGGAAGAAGAAAGTTTGGGACCTCGCGGGGGAAACTCTCGCCAGCCAGACGCCGGATGAGGCGGATGACTGGTAAACTGGTCCAATGAAAATTCTAGTCTTGGGGGCCGGCCGTATGGGATATGGTGCGGCCTTTGATTTGGTCCACAACTCGTCGGATGTTTCGGCGGTCACCGTAGCGGATTTCGAATTAAAGAACGCGGAAGATGTTGCGACAAAGGTCGGGACTTCGCGGATCGAGCCGCGCCGGATCGA
>JANPJL010000277.1:0-1642 GCA_031425495.1 Acidobacteriota bacterium | reverse complement strand
GAGTGTGTCTTTATAGAATTTTAGAAAGCCGGGAAACTTGTCGTCCGGTACGGCCATGTCGGTACCGATCTTTCGTTGCTGATTCTTTGCGATCAACTCGTTGACCGAGACCGGCAATGCATGTCGAAAGTCGCGCATCTTCTCACGATCCTGTTCGTTCGTGGTGAACCACGAGCGGTCGAGATCGGCGTTATGCTTTTCGAGAAGTTCGTTCCACTGCTCGAACAACGCGTCCTCACTTTCCGCCGTCGTTTCCTGTTCAAAGAAGATGGCACCAGCCATTCCGCTCGGCGTCTCGGGAAACTTCCCCGAGATAAAACTCAAAGCACGGTCGTCGAAGTATTCAAGTAACGTTGCGTCAAGGCAATTTGCGATTTGCGATTTGCGATTTGCGATCGAGGTCGCCTTTGCAGAGTCGACAAACGCCAGCAGATCAGATTCCCTCTCGAAAAATATGATGCCACTAAACAATCCTTCAGGTTTGTGCAGCAGCGACAACTCGATCTCCGTGATTACGCCGAGGGTCCCCTCGCTGCCGATGAACAGATCGATCGCATCCAGCGGTCGCTCGTTGTAAAAACCGCTGACGTTTTTTCGCACGTTGGGCCGCTCGTAGGTCGGGATCTTTGCGACGACCGACTGGCCGCTCTCAGTCTTGAGCTCGATCACGTCTCCGTCTGCCGTCAGCCCGGTACCACGTGTCAAGTGAATCTTCTCACCCGATGCGAGCACGACCTTCAATCCTCGTACAAACTCACGCGTCGCACCATACTTGAAACTTCTTGCACCCGACGCATTCGTCGCGACCGTTCCGCCGATCTGACAGCTCCACTCGGTCGGATCCGGAGGATAGAACAAACCTTCCGCCTCGACAGCTTTTTGGAAATCGCCAAGTATCGCGCCGGGCTCGACGACCGCGGTCATGCTCTCCCGATCGATCGACTTGATCTTGTTCATGCGCTCAAGGGAGATCACATACCCCCCGAACGGCACAGCCCCACCGACCGTCCCAGTCCGAGCACCCGAGATTGTCACCGGCGTACCCGACTCGTTCGCCTCTCTCAATATCTGCTCGATCTCGTCCGCGGATTCCGGAAGAAACAATTTCTCCGCATGCCCGCCTGTCATATTACTGGCGTCGGTGAGGTAGTTCTGAATTTCTTCTGGTGCTGTCTTGGCAATCATCTTCTAAAGCAGGTCCTTTGCGAAATAATCCCTCAATTCACAGATCCGAGGCACTGACGCTTTTTTTAACGCGGATTGAGCGGATTGGGCGGATTTGGGCGGATCATCCTTTTAATAGATTCTTCAGTATTCCATCATTTGGTGGAACATTCGAAGCCGTTGCTTTTCGCTTGTTCTTGTTCGAAAAGTATTTTCGCTTGAACTCCGCTTTTTTGCCAAAGTTGAATATGAAGCCGAGTTCAATATCCGTTGCCCGAAGGTAGTTCATCAGTTGTGCTTCGTGAGCGGCGTGCAAACCTTCCTTTGATTTTAGTTCTAGAATGATTCTGCTCTCGACGACAAGATCTGCAGAAAAGGAGCCCACAACTTTATCGTTATAGTAAACAGCGATCGGTTTTTCTGTCTCGATCCCAATGCCGCCGCTGACAAACTCCAGGATCATTGCATTATGATAAAC
>JANPJL010000276.1:0-5694 GCA_031425495.1 Acidobacteriota bacterium | reverse complement strand
CGTCTTGCGAAACCTGCGCGAAAAGTCGGGCTTGCCGGTGTTGATGCTGACCGCACGCGGTGATGACATGGAGCGTATCGTCGGTCTTGAGATCGGAGCCGACGACTATCTTCCAAAGCCTTTTAATCCACGCGAACTTGTGGCCCGGCTTCGAGCCGTCCTGCGGCGAGCGTCGAACGAGGATACCGAACATGTGCCCGTCGAGAGAATTAATATTGACGACCTGGAGCTTTCTTCCTCTTCGAGATCCGTAAAACGCGGCGGCGAGGATCTGCCCGTAACGTCGGTCGAGTTTGATCTCTTATCGGCGCTGCTTCGTGATGCGGGCACGGTTGTGAAGAAAGAAGTCCTAAGCGAGAAGGTGCTCGAGCGCCGTCTTTCGCCGTACGACCGGAGCCTGGATATGCATGTCAGCAACTTGCGGAAGAAACTCGGTGCTCGAGCCGACGGCTCGGAAAGGATCAAGACTGTACGCTCGGTCGGTTATATCTACACTGTGCAATGAACCTGTTTCTAAAGATCTTTCTTTGGTTCCTCGCGGCGATAACCCTCATGGTAGGCGTGGTGCTGTTCTTGAATTGGACGGTCCAGACCGAGCCGGTCGTAAGTCGGTGGCAGAGCTCCGTAAGAAACCAGACCAATCTCTATGCGGCTACCGTCGCACAAATACACGATGCACAGGGTGAGACCGGCGTAAGAGAATTTCTCGCCCGGATTCGCGAAGTCGAAACGGTGACCGAAGTCGACCTCGTTCGACGTGATGGACGTCTCTGGCTCTCCGACGCCCACGATGTATCCAATAACAAAAATCTGATAGATGCGGCGTTTGCAACCTCGGCGGTTCAGCTTGAACTGAATGCGCCTGACACGGCTCTTACCGCACGGACCTTCAAGCTTGCGAGCGGGGAAGAACACGTGCTTATCATTCGCTGGGACCGCCTTCGCCCGACGCCCTTCTTCGGTGAGTCTCAGCTTCGCTATATTCGCTACGGTGCGCTTTTGTTGACGGCTCTGCTGGTCTGTTTTGCGCTTGCGAGATATTTGTCATCCCCGATCCAGAAGATCCGCCGGGCGACGCAGAAACTTGCCGAGGGTGAGTTGAATACACGCGTCGGCGAGAAGGTTGGAAACCGCCGTGACGAACTGGCTGAGCTCGCCAAGGACTTCGATGTGATGGCCGAGCGGATCGAATCACTCATCACGTCGCAGCAACGGTTGTCACGCGATGTCTCGCATGAACTGCGTTCGCCGCTCGCACGGATGAACGTCGCGCTTGAGATAGCAAAACAAAAATCAAACGGCGACACACTTCCGATCCTCGACCGTATTGAGTTGGAATCGAACCGGCTGAATGAAATGATCTCTCGCCTTTTGACGCTTGCACGGCTCGAGACCGGTTCGCCGGAGTTCGAGCGGACCGAGATCGAGCTAAAGCCGCTGGTCGAACAAGTCGTATCGGATGCGGAGTTCGAAGCGCACGCGATCGGCAAATCGGTGAAGATTACGCACGCCGACGACTGCCGAATTATCGGTAACGAGGAATTGGTCGGCAGTGCGGTCGAAAACGTCTTACGCAATGCTGTTCGCTACACGCGTGACGGAACGTCCGTGGAAGTTTCACTGAAAAGCTCGAATGGATCGGCGATCGTCTCCGTACAGGATCACGGGGGCGGAGTTCCGGAAGACGAGCTGCAGAATTTGTTCCGGCCTTTCTACCGTGTCGGAGAGGCACGGGATCGGAGTTCAGGTGGTACGGGGCTGGGGCTCGCAATTGCGGATCAGGCGATCAAAGTCCACAAGGGGCGCATTCAAGCCAGGAATGTAGGCGACGGCTTGTCAGTCGAGATCAGGTTCGAATGCAGATAAGGGAGAACCGAACTCCCTGAAAATCAAACGGGTTCCTTGCGGCGCCGTGCGTCAGCAAACGACTTAACGGCGAGGATCACGAAAAGCAAACAAACAAGGGCCATCGAAACCTGCGACACGACCGCTGCCGAATAAGTGAGCTCGCTCATTTTCGAGACCAGTCGGCCGGCTGTCGCGAGAAACCCCAAGAGTGCGACGATCACCGCCGCGTGCATCAAGTGTTTTCTCAAACCCTCGCTCTTCCGAGCAAACACTCCAAGAAGGACAAGCACTATTCCGAACGCAGCCGGTATAAGCGCTGTCATGCTGGAGTGATTCGTCATCACACTGTTAACGTAACCAAGAATTCCGATCAGCACGAGCAGCGTGCCGCAAGCGATTGATGTTGAGGGCATAATTCAAGTTCCAAGTTCCAAGTTCAAGGTTTCAAGTTCAAAGTTTAAGGTTTCAAGTTGCAGTCCCAAGTCCCAGGTCCCAAGTCCCAAGGCCGAGGACCGAAGACCGAAGACCGAAAACCGAAGTCTTAATTTTTTTGTATCGGTAGAATCACGGCCGACGATGTCTTGCCTCCGTAATAAACTCTTTGTGTGACCTTCTGAAAATCCGCGCTGGTTCCCAGCTTGTAGTTTGCCATGAATTTCTGCGGATTGCGTGCTACGAGCGGGAACCACGTGCTCTGGATCTGAACCATTATGCGGTGGCCTTTCTTAAATGTGTGGGCCACGCCCGGCATGGTGAATTGTAACGCGGTTGGCCGATTCGGGATAAGAGCTGCGGGCTTTTCAAAGCTGTTTCGAAACCGCGCCGGCATGGGTTCTCCACGAAGCAGCATTTGATAACCGCCGGGGCGAAAAACGCTCGAGAAAAAAGCTTCGGGCGGGCGAACACGCTCCGGTTGCCCCTCGGGTGTTTGCTTACCGGTTAGTGGATAGTTGTGATCGTCCGGAAAGACGTCGATCAGCTTGACGATAAAATCCGAGTCAGTACCAGTGGACGAAATAAACAGCGATGGCTTGATGTCGCCTGCGACCGTGACGTCTTCGGTCAGCGGCTCGGTCTGATAGACCAGCACATCCGGTCGCGTCGACGCGAACCGCTGATCCTCGGTCATGAAATCGCGCTGATAATTGAATGTAATTTTCTGTGTGTACGGAACGGGGTTCATCGGATCGGAGACGTACTCGTCAAATCCGGCCGCACTGCGGGGCATCGCGAACGAGAGACCGCCGTTCGCCGTGATGTACAACGCGGTATCCGTCGATGACGTTGGTTCGTAATTATCGAACGACCGCCATTCATGCGAGCCCGTATCGAACAGGTTTACTTCTTTGATGGCGGCAATGTCGCCTTTATTTTTCAGAAAATGATTGAAGAACGGGACTTCCATATTGCGCCGGAAATGGTCGCCGGTTTTCTGTGAAAAGTAGGCAGTACCGAGCCAGTCGCCATCGCGTCTCGACCAACCGCCGTGATCCCACGGCCCGATCACCAGCACGTTAAAGATCCCCGGGTTCTGACGCTCGATGTGCTCATAAGTTCGCAGAGCTCCGTAAAGGTCTTCGTTGTCGTACCAGCCACCGACTGTCATAGTGGCGCATTTTATATTCTTCAGCTTTGGGAGAATATTGCGGTCCTTCCAGAACTGATCGTAGTTCGGGTGAGCCATCATCTTGTCCCAAAATTCGATTCGCGTTCCGCTTAGTCCTTGCGGATAGGTGTCTGCAATTTCCTTCAAGCCTCCGGCCCTCAGAAAGAAATCGTAACCGTCCTGCGTCTGGCGTCCCTTCCATTCTTTGAGATACGAGTTGTTGTTGATCGGCGCCGGGCGTGCCTGGCCAAACCCGCGAAAGAAAGACCAGTTCTGCGCCAGGAACAAGGCTCCGTTGTGATGCATGTCGTCACCATGAAACCAGTCGGAAACCGGTGCCTGCGGGGAACACGCTTTCAGTGCGGGATGCGAATCTATCGAACCGGCACTCGCATAAAAACCGGGATACGAAATGCCGTAGATCCCAACGCGACCGTTATTATTCTCGATGTTTTTTATCAGCCATTCGATCGTGTCGTAGGTATCCGTCGATTCGTCTATCTGCTGCGGCGTGTTGTTCGCGATGTCGGGACGTGCGTCCTCAAACTTTCCCTCGCTCATCCAACGTCCGCGAACATCCTGATAGACGAAAATGTATCCCTCGCGTGCGAACAACATATCCGGTCCGAGACTTTGTTTGAACTGATCTTTTCCATCCTTGTCTTTACCGTAAGGCGCAACCGTGTAGGGCGTGCGATTCAGCAGGATAGGGTACCGCTCTGATCTCTTTTCGGGCGTGTAGATCGACGTGAACAGCTTGACGCCGTCACGCATCGTGATCATCACTTCACGTTTATCGTAGTTGTCCCGGATATACTCGGCGAGCTCTTTCTGCTCCGGCGTCTGCTGAGCAAATAGGTGGAGCCCGAACCCCAGGATAAAGAACAGCGAAATAAAAAACTTCGTTCTCATAATCTCGGTCCAAAAAAAATTGAAGCTGTCGGAAACAGCCTCAATCTTCTAATAATTCGAATGAAAAGAAAAGAAAAGTCTCCGTAATGGGTCAACTTGAATTTCCCGCGCGTGAGGTGCATTGCTTACCAATCGGAACCTTTCTTACTCCGCGTCTTCTCCGTGTCGTTCGGCGTATTCTGTGGTCATGTTGGAGGCGGGACCACGGAATACACTGAATAACACGGAACAAGAATCAGCGATTTCCAAAGCGAACCACTACCAGAGTATCCAGCCGGTTACTCACCGCCGCATATCGTCGATCATCTCGGCGATTGTCTGTTTGAGATGCGCCGTTACCATCTCGTAAGTCTGTTCGTTGTTCGTCGGTCGTTGTTCGTCGATCGTTGATCGTTGATCGTTGATCGTTGATCGTCGATTGACGAATCCAAAGGCTCATCTTTACTGACATCTAACAACTGGTGTCCAACGATGTCCTTAGCGTAAAAAGGCTTTCCGATCGTTATCGTCACTTTGCCGGGACGGATCTTGAAACTTCTCCGGCCCCAGACCTTGTGCAGACCGTCCATCGCGATCGGCAGTATCGGCATATCAAGCTCTGTCGCCAGGATCGCAGCACCTTTCTTGAATTTATGGAGCTCGCCGTCGTACGCTCGCTCGCCCTCCGGATAGATGTTCAGAACGCGTCCACGCTTTAAGCCGATCGCACCGGCCTTCATCGCTTTCATGAGCTGCGTGTCCGGATCAACCGGCACAACATGCAGCATCTGAGCGACCCAGCCCATGAATCGGCTCTTGAAAAATTCGCTCGCTCCGACGTGAAACGTGTTTCTGAAAAATTCGAACGGGTATGTAGAACACAATACGAACGGGTCGAGAAAGCTTTGGTGATTTGGACAGATTATGAACGGCCGTTTCATCGCTTGAAGATTCTCAAGCCCGCGCACTTCGAGCTGCATAAACGCCCGGCAGAAAAGATTGAAGCCCTTGTAGAACACGAAAGCGAATGCCATGAATACCGGACGATCGGCGAGTGCCTCGCGAATACCGGGTATGTCTTCGTCAGCGGAATGCAGTATGGTCGACCAGCTAAAGTCGGAACCGGGAGCGATGCCTTCCGAGTTTTCTCCGTCGCGCAAAGACGCCCCGTTCACTCCTGCATCTGACTCGTTAACTAAAGTAATAATGTCGCGAACCGTTAGTGCCTGAGCAGCAGCTTCGCCCGACAGCTCGGTCGAGAAGGCATGTTCGATCGCGGCAAATGTCTCCGCTCGACCGAGCGAATCGAGACCCAGGTCGATCTCGAGATTCATCGATGGGTGGAGCAC
>JANPJL010000275.1:0-8692 GCA_031425495.1 Acidobacteriota bacterium | reverse complement strand
ACGCCTGAGAAAGTATTGATGAGTCTTTATCCCGATCGTTAACTTCCCTCTCCGCGTCTCCGCGTCTCTGCGGTAAAATCACCCGTGCACAAAGAACTCGAACTGTGGGCGTTCATCGCGGACCGACTCAAGCGAGGCGAGTCCGTAGTGCTGCTAGTCGTTGCCGAGAGCTCAGGGAGCAGTCCGGGGCGCCGGGGATACAAGATGGCGGTCGGTGCGGACAGTGAGCTGTTCGGCAGCATCGGTGGCGGCGTCATGGAGGTTAATCTAGTTGAGCGGAGTCGAGCTCTCTTGTCAGTACCGCCTGCGGTAGCGGGTGGGTTCGTCGAGCAAGTCCATCGGAACAATTCCCCCCAGGCGAGTGGAATGATCTGCTCGGGAAAGCAGACGGTTATCTTTAAACTGCTTAGCCGGGAAGATGCCGCAACCGTCGATTCGATCATTTCTGCGCTTGCCTCCCGACGTCGGGATCTGTTGACCATATCTACCGCGGAATTCACCCTCAGTCAGTCCACCACCCCGTCAGCCGAAGCGGCCGCCACCCCTCCTTTCCAGGATGGGAGCCTACTAGGAGTATCAACCACCCCGTCAGCGGAAGCCGCTGCCACCCCTCCTATCCAGGAGGGGAGTTCTGACTTCGTGTACACCGAACGCCTCGGCTTCAACAACGAACTTTTCATCATCGGCGGAGGGCACTGTTCACTCGGGCTGTCCGAGTTGATGTCGAAGATGGACTTTCATATCACGCTCTTTGACGATCGACCTGAACTCAATACGATCGCCAAAAACAGTTTCGCTCACGAGATCAAGATCATCGAAGGTTATGGACAGATCGCCGAACATATTCCGTCGGGCGAGAATGTCTACGTCGTGGTAATGACGCTCGGCTACATGACCGACGGCGTCGTGATCCGCAGCCTTATTGATCACGACTTCAAATATTTCGGAGTCCTCGGCAGTAATGCTAAAATGTCGACAATGTTCAAGGAATTGATCAAGGAGGGGTTGCCTGCTGAGAAGCTCGAACGTATCCGCACGCCTGTTGGGATTCCGATCAATAGTCGCACGCCGGAGGAGATCGCAGTCAGTATTGCGGCCGAGATTATCTCCGTCAAGAATTCCGCGTAGGTTATGCCACGAGAACTGATCCTTTCGCTGGACGGGCGCGAGTTTCCCGTTACGATGGTAAAGATCGATCGCGACAAGCTGTACGGCTCGGTCGAGATCGAAGCGTTTGACGAGAAGGGGCGCGAGGCAAGCCTGCGCGTTCTTGCTGCCGATGGGAAAACTTTGATCGACAAGGGCGGAACGTCGCTCGCGACGGTGAATGAAAAAGGCACGTCGGTGGATCGAACTTCGCTCAAGGCGGTCGATGAAAACGGCGATCCGATCGAGCCTGTGCCGTCGTCGTTCAACGGACCTAACGTTCTCGAACGTGCGACGACCGACGAATACCTTTCGCAGATGTTGAAATCGGTCTATTTGCTCGGACCGGGTGAGGACGGCGATATCAAGTACCTTCTCGATCACCTTGCAGGTGACGATATTTTCACGTTTCCGTTTAGCTATCGTGGCGGGCTTGAGTATGACAAAGCATTCGTTCTCGGAGCGGAGAACGAAGCGTTCATGGTCGTGGGCAAGCCGGCGGAGTTTGTGTTCCTGAAATTGAACCAGGCCACCGTGCTCGACTCCGTTGAGGAGCAAGAGGTCTCGGTGGACGATTTGGATTTCGATTTGCTCTGACCATTTTTCACCGCCGAGACGCAGAGCCGCCGAGAGCTCATTTGTGGAAACCTCCGCGTCTCGGCGGTTGAGAACAGTATTTTATGGCGATAAACATCAGCAACCCGAAAGGACGAGACGCGGTCGTGGCTGCCGAGGGTGTGGCGCCCAAGCGCGACGTTCGTTACGTCGACGAAAAAGGTAAACCGGTCTCAAACCTAAAGCTCTTGAAAACGGATGTTCTCCACGATCTGCCTGAGCTGCTGAAGAAAAAGAAGAAGCTCGAGAAGATCGCGGACGCGTTGATAAAGGACGATCCCGAGATCGATATCGAGCAGTTCGGTATGTTCCTCACAGACACGTCGCGGGTGTATGTCACCAGCAAAGGCATTGTCCATCTTGTCGAGGAGTTTGAGGTGGTCACAAATCCGGACGGCTCGCCTCGCGATCGCAGGCCGCGTGTGAAGGCGGCGCAAAATATGAATGGCGAGTTTCCGATCAAATGGACGGGCAAGTACATCAAGAAAGAGGACGCCATCAAACGTTTCGTGTTTACGAACAAGAAACAGCTCGTTCATGTGAACGGTCTGACGTTCGACTTTCTTTTCGATATGGCAAAAGAGCTCGACAAGAAAAAGTCCCTGCTTCTGATCCGCGGGGGCGAAAAAGGAAACGAGCCGATAGTCCAGAACCGAGGCGGAAAGCCTTACAACGCATTTCTCGAAGGGCGGGTCAAGAAAGACTCGTATTGTCTGATCCTGCATCTTTCGAATATGGAGTTAAAGAAGCCAAAGGACCTCGATGCCGCTGAATCTTGATTTCGACAAAAAGAAGTTTTCCTGCAAGTTTGACTACTGTATCGGCAAAGCCGCCGATCTGGCGGATCCTTCGTTGCACGGTAAAGCGCAGGAATACAAACGTCGCGTCAGCGGGTCGACGCGCGCCGTCTCGGGCGAGGATGCGTTCAAGATCCCAAAGGCGAAGGGCTATTTCGTTTCAAAAAAGTATGATGGCGAATTCGCCATGTTGTTCTTCAATGGAAAAACGCTGATCTCGGTAAATCCGGGAGCGACTGTCCGCTCCGGACTTCCCTGCCTCGACGAAGCCGAATCCCTCCTGATAAAAGCGAAGGTCAAGAGCTGTATCATTGCTGGCGAATACTATGTCCGCGACGGTGCGACAAAGGGCCATCCGGTGCAGCAAGTTGTCGGGATCCTCCGCAAGCCTGAATCGAAAAAGCAGCTTGAGAAACTCGGCCTCGCTGTTTTCGATGTAATCCAGTTCAATGACGAAGCGATCACCAGCGTCGCAAAGGTATTCGAGCTGGCTGGAAAGTGGTTTGCCAAAGCAAAGAGTGTTCACCCGGTCGAGCACCGCAAGGTCGACAGCACCGACAAGATCCTCGAGGCATTTACCGAGTGGGTGATCGGCGATGGAGCTGAGGGCGTAGTCGCGAGGCACGACTCGGCCGGTCTGTTCAAGATCAAGTCGCGTCACAGTATCGATGTCGCCGTGATCGGATTTTCCGAAGGTACGGAAGACAGAAAAGGAATGCTTCACGATCTGCTCGTCGCGGTCATACGCGAGGACGGTACGTTTCATGAGTTCACTCGTGTCGGTGGGGGATTCACCGACGACGATCGCCGCGAGTTTGTAAAGACGTTACGGAAGCGGATCGTGCCGTCTGAGTATGTCGCCGTCAACAATGATTACGTCGCGTACGAAATGATCAAACCCGGCCCCGTGATCGAGATCTCGTGCCTCGACATGATCGTAGAGCGCGCGCGGGGCGGCCCAGTTAATCGAATGGTCCTCGAATGGGATGGCAAGCGATACAAGGCGCTGTCTCGTCTGCCGCTGGTGAGCGTCATATCGCCCCAATACATCGGTATCCGAGAGGATAAAGAAGCGGTCGTCGATGATGTGAACATCAGCCAGGTTAACGATCTTGTTAAGGTTCCCGAAGTTGAAAAGTCTGCACACCTCGAGAAGGCCAAGCCCAGCGAGATCATCGAGCGGAAGGTTTACACCAAGGTCATGAAGGGTAACAAGATGGTGCGAAAGCTCTTGCTTTGGAAAACCAACAAGGAAGACCAGCCCGATTTTCCGGCGTTCGTCGTCTACCTCACGGACTTCAGTCCGAACCGGCAGAATCCACTCGAACGGGACATCAAGATAGCCAGCACCGAAAAAGACGCAAGGAAATTATTCGACGCTCTTGCGACAAAGAATTTCATAAGCGGGTGGGAGAAAATTGGTAAGTGACCGGAACTTGGCGTTAAACTGTCTTATGGCCAGCGACCTGATAGAAATAAATCCTGACAAGGTAAGCGGCGTGCCGGTCTTTGCAGGCACCCGCGTGCCTATCGAGAATCTTTTTGACTATCTCGAGGGCGGCGAAACGCTTGAAGATTTTCTCGACGGTTTCCCCCCCGTAACCCGCGAACAAGCGGTCGCGGTACTTGAACTAGCAGAACGATCCCTGCTCAAGGAAGCCAAAGCCCCTTGAAGATCTTGCTGGACCACAATCTCGACCGGAGGCTAAAGTCCGAATTCGAAGGACACGAGGTCGGCACCGTTCAGGAACACGGATGGTCCGATGTTCTGAACGGTGATCTATTGACGCTCGCCGAATCTGCCGGATTCAAAGTTCTGATCACTGCAGACGCGAATATCAAAACTCAACAGAATCTTGCGGATCGAAAAGTATCGATCCTTGTCCTGAGATCCTTCGACAATCGCCTTTCAACTCATCGGGAAATGATTGCCGATGCGATGCGTGCGTTTGAGGATATTCTCCCGGGTGAGGTGGTCGAAATATTCCATCCCGCAATGCTGAAACATTAAGACATGGCCGCTCCGTTTGCTGAATTCGACGGTAACAAACGCCTGCTCTGGATCGCGGCCGAATGGGTGCGCTATGCGGACAAACTCGCCGAGTGGGCGATGAAGCGTCTGGTCAATCGCCGCGACGTCTGGAGCCAATACACGCTAAAGGACGGAAAGATCGGTGTCGTGATGCTGCCGATCGTCGAGCGGCGAAAGATGGGTACCGATATGGTGACGCTCAATAAGCTTCACCGTCATTTCTCCGGCAAATCTCCGGCACACCTCATAGGGCTCCACTCGATCAGCGATCACAGCACGGCCAAGTGGTTCGCCGTCGATGTCGATCTGCATGACGAAAGTCTTCCAAATACTGGTGAGGTTGCGGAGGCGAATTTCAATGCCGCGCTCGAATGGGCCGAGCAACTACGCGAAAAGGGCATCGATGCGATGCTGATGGACAGCAACGGCGTCGGGGGGTATCACGTTTGGGTCTTCCTTGATAAGGAGTACCCGCTCGCCGACGTTTACGATTTTGCGGACGATATACGTTCGGATTGGAAAGAGCGCGACCTTCCTCGAAAGCCCGAACAATTTCCGCCAAAACGTGTCGTGGGGCCCGACGATCTCCCTTACACGCTCCGAACACCGGGACGCCATCACACGCGCCACTATTACACACGCGTCTGGAATTTTGACGCCGTCGATGGAGAGAATGAATGGCTGGAGGGCGGTGATGCGATCGAGGCTCTGTTGGCAGTTAAGCCGTCGAAGCTGCCAAAGCGGCGCTCGGCGAAAAAGCAATTAGGTGAACCGAAACCGTCTTCGCCGCGCAAGACGAAAACCGAACCAACGCGGAGGCGCGTTTGTGTCGACCTAGATGGCGTGCTCGCCGAATATGACAAGTGGCGGGGCATCGATCATTTTGGAAAACCCGTCCCGGGTGCACTCGAGTTCATGAAAAAGCTTGCAAAGTTTTCCGAGATCACAATCTTTACCTCGCGCTGTGCTCAGGATGTTCTTGAAGGTTCGCGAATCACACCGGGTCAGCTTCGCATCAAGGTGATCGAGTGGCTCGAAACCCACGGCTTTCCGTACACCGACGTGTATATCGGTCAGGGCAAGCCGCGTGCGTCGGCGTTTATCGACGATCGTGCGGTTCACTGTAGTCCGCAAAAAGATAAGGACGCGTTCGAACAAGCTCTTGTCCAAACCCGCGCCCTGGTCCGCAAACCTCATGGTCTGCCAGACAAGTAGGACGGACTGTCAGTCCGTCCTCCAGGTACAACGATTAGCAGTTTGATTAGGTAGGACGGACTAACAGTCCGTCCTACGCGACGGGAACTAAATCCTCCACCCGGTGTCTAACTATGCGACGGTTGGCACCGGGCTAACGAAAAAGGAGGACCTGAAATGTTTGACAAGCTTATCGAATCGGATTCCATTCACGCCGATTTTAAACCCCGCCGAAAATTCTTCATGGTGTCGTCCGTATTTGTCGGGATCCTATTTCTGAGTGCGGTAATGTTCAGTCTTTATGCTCAGGACCTCGATCTCGGGACGGATAATTTCGAGATATCCACGATGCTGGCACCCAACATTCCCGACATGCCGGAACCCGAGCGGCCCCGAGAAAAAACTCAATCTCAGCAGCAGGAGCATAACGATCAACAGAAGCCCGAACCCCCCTCGCGAAAGGCTCTAATAGCTGCGATGGATCACCACCAGGCCCCGCCAACCACCATCTCAACTACCCCTAATACAGGAAAGTCTATTCCTAATTTCGGCGCTTTTACGCTGGATCCAAACGGCCCCGAAACTGACGGGAGCGGTCCAGCGGGTCCGGGACCATCTGTACCCGGCACGACCTCTGCTCCGGCTGGGCAAACCGAGATCGCGGAAGTTGTAAAGGCCCCTGAGCCACCCCCGATCGTGAAAACAGTCACCAAACCACCGCCCCCTAAATCAGAAGGTGTTATCAACGGCAAGGCAACGTATCTTCCGAATCCGCCCTATCCCCGGCCGGCACAGATGGTCGGAGCGGGTGGCATCGTTAATGTTCAGGTGACGATAGACGAAGCGGGAAAGGTTATCTCTTCCAAGGCCGTTAGCGGTCACCCGCTGCTCCGTGGTACGGCCGAGTCGGCCGCGTGGAAAGCAAGATTCTCTCCCACCCTGCTCTCAAAGGTCCCGGTAAAAGTAACCGGCGTGATCGTCTTTAATTTCAGAAAAGGATAGATGAAATTCGAGCATCGACAACCATCGGCCGTCGGATATCCGACGGTCTTTTTATTTCAGCTCGAGACTTAGGAAAGCCATGAGTTCATCCACGTCCAGCGCAAGTATATCAACGGGGATCGCAGCTTTGAGATCTTGGAAGCTCATACCGTCGAGCAGTATCGGCTCGTCGGATTTGATCGTGTGCTTGGGAATTATTACAAAATCACCCTTGATCTGATCTTTTATCTCCAGGTAATCCTTTCCGGTTAAGAGTCCGGCGACTGAAACGTCGCCCCCGAAATACGTATTCGGCACAGCAACGACATTGAGCCTCGAACCCACCACCGAGTTATATCTATCGATTTGATCGCGAAGGATGGGTGCGAACATCTCGCCCGTAAGAATGGTGCCGTGGGAGGAATGCGGACTGCCGATCGCAGATTGCGGATTCGTCGGTGTTATCGCCGCTGGATTGAGACGCGGGTTTGGGTACTGGGTCTGCCTCGGATCGAAATCCGCACTCCGCGTTCCGCGTTCCGCATTACCAACCAGTCGTTCAAACTTCGTCACGAATGACCTCACCATTCCGACGCCGTCTTCGATTTGCGGGTAATTGCCGTAGTGTCGCCTCGATGGAATTTCTACACCGCCCTTGATATAGATCTCGTCTCCGAGAAATGCAAAGGTCGTCCCGAGCGAACGGCGAAATTCTTTTTGGAGCTGCTCTACCTGCTTGATCGTCCGTCGGCAGAACTCGGGCGTAACGCGTGTTAACCGTTCGTCGGTGTTATAACGCGTGAGAGCGACGGGCACGACCGCAGTGCTGACGACTTTCGGATAATGCGCGGCCAGATCTCGAAGCGTTTTTTCCAGGATCGCTCCGTCGTTTATCTCGGGACATAAAACGACCTGGGCGTGGAGCTCGATGTCGTTATCGAGAAGACGTTTGAGTTTGTCGTCGATATCCGCCCGTTTTTCATCGACACCGAGAAGATATGCCCGCGTCTTAAGATCCGTTGCATGTACCGACACATACTGCGGCGACAGACGCTGCTCGATGATCCGGTTCATCTCGTCTTCGGTGATCGAACTAAGCGTCGTGTAATTGCCGTAGAGAAATGAAAGGCGGATATCTTCGTCGCGAACAAAAAGGGAGGGCCGGGCGTCTTCGGGATTCCCTTTGCAGAAACAAAAGATGCATTCGTTAGCACACTGCCGTGGGACGATCTGCTCGAACATCAAGCCGAAATCTTCGCCCTCGTCCCGGTCAAACTCGATCTCTACAGTCTCGCCGTTCGGCTTCTTGACGTGGAATGCCAGCTCGGTTTCGCCCGCGGTCTGGAACCGGAAATCGAGGTAGTCTCGCACGCTCCGGCCATTCACGCGAATGATCCGGTCGCTTGGTGCGAGCTCCAACTCCTCCGCCAAACTCCCCGCTGTGACTTCTGTGATTATCACGCCGGGACGGCGAAGCTGGGTTACGGCTGGTGTGACTGCAAATTCGTACATTGCGAAGCTACTTAGTGTATGTTGCGACCAAGTGAGTTGGCAAATTATTGGCTTTCGCGGCTACGCCGCCCGAGGAGCGGAAAGGCTATGCCTTTCCGGATGGCTCCAAGCGAAAAACGGAGGCTCGGCCTCCGTTAACTGCGGCGGCGGAGCCGCCTAACTCTTTTTATACTTAAACGGAAAGGCAAAGCCTTTCCGCCAATCGGGGGGCATAGCCCACTAAGCTGCTGCCGCTTTCAGGTCGATCAAGCTACCCAAAGGGGTATATTCCAAACTCTGCGATGTCGCTACCGCTTCGTACGTAAGCTTGCCGGCGTAAGTATTCACACCCTCACGCAAGCCATCGTCCTCGCGGATCGCGCCTTCAAATCCCTTATTTGCGAGATCTAGTGCGTACGGAAGTGTCGCGTTCGTC
>JANPJL010000274.1:0-27977 GCA_031425495.1 Acidobacteriota bacterium | reverse complement strand
TTCGCTTATACGTTCCGCCGTTTCGTTTACGAACACACCAACGCTGAGAACGTTAGCTGGCAGTTCGCTAACGATCGCACCCGCGGCCTCGGCTGAAATATATCTTGGACTCCTCGCATAGAAATTGAAACCGAGCATGTCCGCCCCGTATTCGATCGAGATCAGGGCGTCAGCGAGATTACTTATTCCGCAAATCTTTACCTTTGTCATACGATGAGTCTCACTCCCCACCTGCCGCCGCGGTCCATGCTTTTATCTGAGCTTCGGGATCAGCACTTCGCATCAGAGTTTCACCGATCAGAAATCCCGAGTATCCAAGGGACCGAAGCTCGACCAGGTCACTTCGATTCGTTAGACCGCTTTCCGCGATCATCAAGGCATTTGCCGGAGCGTCTTCGATCAATTCGCGCGAGACTTCAAGTGACACTTCGAGAGTGCGAAGGTTGCGATTGTTAACTCCAATCAATTTGGCTCCGATGTCTTTCGCGATCGCCAGTTCCTCACGCGTGTGAACTTCCACCAGTGCGTCCATTTCCAGCTCATAAGCTAAGGTCTGAAATGCAATTAGCTGTTCCGGATCGAGAGCTGCGACAATTAGCAAAATGGCGTCGGCACCGGCAACCGCAGCTTCGTAGATCTGAAATTCATCGACTATAAAATCCTTTCGCAGGATCGGCAGCGACACGGCCTTCCGAACAAGGCGCAGATCGTCAATCGATCCTTGGAAGAAATCGGTCTCGGTAAGAACCGAGACGGCACACGCCCCACCACGCTCGTAGAGTCGAGCGGTTGCCTCCGGATCGACGAGGTCGTTGATCACTCCTTTCGAAGGCGACGCACGTTTTATCTCAGCGATGACGTTCACGCGGTCCTTCCGCCCCATCGCTTCTCTCAATCGATTCGGCATTGAATCACTGCGAACCGCGCGGGCCCTTTCCGCCACAGAAGATGCGTCGTCGGCAGTTTTTGCGGCGATCAGTCTATGGCGGACCGCTTCGAGGATTTTATCGAGATTCGTCATCGTCTAACCGCATCTGCGAGCATCGTTAACTTTGTCTTCGCCTGCCCGCTGTAAAGAGATTCTTTTGCACGCTGGTAAGATTCGGCCAGCGTCTCGCCCGGTCTCGAAAGAAATAGAGCCGCCGCGGCATTTATAAGCACTAGATCTTCGCCGGCAGAATTCTTCTTCTTCAGGTCGAGGATCGCACGTATCAGATCCGCACTTTCGCGTGCATTGGCAACCCTCGGTGCGGCCGGATGCTCATCTTCGATACCGAAATCGCTCGGGGTGATATCAAACATCCGAACATCGCCGCCATTGATCTCAGCTACGCGAGAGGTCGTCGAGATAGAGATCTCGTCCAGCCCGCCAAGTCCATGTACGATCCATGATCTCTGCGTCCCCAGTCGAGCAAGCGCGTCCGCCATCTTCCCCACCATTTCTTCACTCCATACTCCGATCAACTGATTACCCGCGCCTGCCGGATTACAGAGTGGGCCGACACAATTGAAGATCGTCGGAAAACCTAACCCGCGACGGACTTTCGCCAGCGTCGGCGAAAGGCGATGAAAATTAGGGGCGAACATAAAGCAGATCCCGATCTCTCTCAAGCAGCGTTCGGCGGTGGATGCATCGACAGCAGGTTCGACGCCAAGTTCCGATAGAACGTCCGCGCTTCCCGAATTGCTCGTCGCAGCGCGATTTCCGTGTTTTGCTACGGGCAAGCCATACCCGGCGGCGACGAACGCGGCCGCGGTAGAGACATTGAACGTCTTATTCTTACTGCCTCCCGTTCCGACGATATCAGTTAGAGATGAGTGCCCCGAACTTACACGCGTGCACCGTCCGCGCATTATTTTTGCGATCAGATAGATCTCGTCGCTGCTAATACCCTTTCCGTTCCACTCCCGGAAGACGGCAGCAAGTGTGGTCTCATCGATCTCGTCTATAAGAGCATCGAGAAATATTTCGGCATCGCTTTCCGTCAGATCTCGACGGCTTCGAAACGTACCGATATACTTCTGCAGGATCGCCGTCACTTTGCCTCCGCTTCCGCCAACTCGATCGCTTTTAGCAACGCCCGAGCCTTGTTGACCGTCTCTTCATACTCTTTCTCCGGCACGGAGTCGGCCACGATTCCGGCGCCTGCCTGAACATGTGCGACGCCGTCCTTCAAGACAAGCGTGCGAATTGCGATGCACATGTCCATGTTCCCGCCATAATCGAGATAGCCGACAGCTCCTGCATAAACTCCCCGTGGATCCGGTTCCATCGCCTGGATCAACTCGATAGCACGAACCTTCGGAGCACCCGAAACCGTTCCAGCGGGAAAGCACGCCGCGAGAGCATCAAAACTATCGAGTCCTTTCCGAAGCTGCGCCGAAAGGCGTGTAACGAGATGCTGCACGTGAGAGTATTTTTCGACGCCCATCAGATTCTCGACCTTGACGCTCCCGTATTCGGCGACGCGACCGAGGTCGTTGCGCCCCAGATCGACGAGCATTAAATGCTCCGCTATCTCTTTCTGGTCGGCACGCATCTCATCCGATAATCGCGTATCTTGTTCCGGACTTTTGCCGCGCGGCCGCGTCCCCGCGATGGGCCGGTATTCAAGCTCGCGGCCGGTGGACCTGACGAGCATTTCCGGAGACGATCCGATCACAGACCTGTCCGACATTCGAAGCAGAAACATGTATGGCGATGGGTTGATCGATCGCATCGCACGATAGATCGATACAGCATCGGCGGACGTACGGCGGGAAAAGCGTTGTGAGAGGACGACCTGATAACAATCTCCGGCACGGATCTTTTCCTTGATCTCATCGACCGATCGCTCAAAGTCCTCTTTTGGCCAGTTCGAAGTCACCGGCTCGACTCCGTTGTTTTTCTGCGCTGCCGGCAATGGAACCGACCCAGTCTCGAGTTTGCTCCTGATGGACGCATTTCGACTTCTCGCGTCGGCCTCTCCGCTCGTCGAGGATAGCGAGATGATACTTATGATCTGCTTAACGTGATCAAACGCGACAACCGATCGAAAGATCATGAATTCCGAATCGGGACCTTCGTCGTTTGTGCTTGCGACGGACTTCTCAAACCAACCTGAGCAATTGAAACCAAGGTAGCCGATCGCCCCGCCGATAAACGGAGGCAGCTCCGGTGAGAGTTCAACATCGCAGTTTGAAAAGTGATCGCGGAGAGTACTCAACATCGGAGTTTCCAACACCGCGTCCCCGTTAGGAACGTGGATCGTGACCGAATTGGCGTCGCCTCTAACGATCATTGCGGGATCTGCTCCGATAAATGAATAGCGCCCGAGAGACTCACCGCCCTCGACCGATTCAAGCAAAAATGATTCGCCCGTCGAGGCTGCCAACCTAAGGTACACGCTGAGCGGCGTGTGCAGATCCGCCGACAATGTGTCGATCACCGGAACTAGTTTGCCTTCTGTCTGGCTTTTCGAAACTTCTATCATGAAAACAAAAAAGCCGCCCTTCGATTTGAAAGGCGGCGCTCTTAAAAGACTTTTGGAAATTGTGAACGAACGTTATCGTCTAATCCCTCTCAAGCCGAACACCGCAGACCTAGCGCCAACGCCAACCGAATCCGGTCGACTGATGGTTGTCTGCAATGTTCACCCGAAAGTTCATGATTCAACTTGTAACAAATCCCGGTCGCGGGTGTCAATCACATCTTGGGTGGAACTTCGATCCCCAACGTATCGAGCGCGGCCGTGAGAGCGTTCCGGGCGGTGTCCGCCACGGAGAGCAGAACAGCACGCTTCGATGGATCCTTTTCGGGCAGGATCTTGTGATTGTGATAGAAAAGGTTGAACTGCTTAGCAAGATTGAACGTGTATTTCGCCAGGATCGCGGGCTCGTTCTGAGCTGCGGCTTGGGTGATCGTCTCTTCAAGTCGGGAAGCAAGGATTAGCATCGACCAGATATCGTCGGAAGCCTCGCCTTGAAATACCTCGTTGGATTTGCCTATATCTCCGGCGATCGTGGTCGCCTCATCGAGACGCTCCCCCGAATCAGCGAGCTTGCGGAGGATCGAATTTGCACGCACAGCCGAGTACTGGCAAAAGCAGCCAGTCTCGCCTTCGAACGAAAGTGCTTCCTTAAAGTCGAAAACGATGACCGTATTCCGGGTGAACTTCAAAAGGAAATACCGCAGAGCTCCGACGGCGATCTGATGTGCGATCGCTTGCTTTTCACCGTCGCTAAGATCAGGATGCCGAGACTCGACTTCGGCGAGTGCATTCGCCTCGAGCCGGTCGATAAGGTCGTCGGCTTTTACACCCAAACCCTTGCGACCACTCATCTCGATAAACGGGCGTCCTATGTCTTCGTCGGAAAGTTCGAAACCTAACTCTTCGGCGGCAGCGGGCGATAGCGCCACCATTTCGTAGGCGAGGTGGATGCTCGCACGCTCACCCTTTTCGGGATAGACCGCGGCGACTCCTTTTTTAACGATGTCCTGCGGATACGACTGACGGGAATCGATCACGTTGTAGACCATTTCCCCGTGTCCGAATTCCGGAACGCCGACATCCGGCGGCTTCTCGTCTGTTGTCGTTATCCAAACCTGCCTTCCGTCACCGTATTTGTGAAACGGGCGGTAAAAGAAATCCATCCCGAGGATACCCAGCTTCCACATCTGGTACGCGATGTCCTTGCCGGTATAGGTTACGGTTCCGTTCGATCGGACAAGGATCTTATCGGCCTCGTGTTCTTCGGTCCCGGAATGCGATTCGAATGGCATGACCCAGCATCCGGCGTGCTTGCCTTCGCTTTGCAGGTGGATCACACCGAGCTGCTTCATCTGCTCGAAGGCCTTGTCCCAGAAGCGGAGGTGGAGTATCTCGGATTCGCGCGGCAGTAGGTCATAACGGATCGACAGACGCTCCATCGTGGCAATGATGCACTCGACGTTTCGCGTCGCAACGTAGTCGGCGAGCTCGGCGGTGTCGTTGCCACCCGCTTCTATCAGGTGCAGCACCTCGGCACGCTTTTCCTTCAGAGCTTCGTCCGTCTGATATTCGTGTCCGACTTTTGCGTACAGATCCCAGCAGTAGTAATCGAACGAATGCCCCTCAGAAGTCATCCTCCCGTCGAGAGCCTTTATCGCCGGGAGGCTCATTTCGTTCAGAAACATAAAACCGACGACAACATCTGCAACCTGAACGCCGGTGTTGTCGATGTAGTTTTGAACTTCGACGCGTTTCCCACCGGCTTTCAGTATCCGCTGAAAGGTATCGCCAAGGACGGAGTTCCTCACGTGGCCGATGTGGGCAGATTTGTTTGGATTGACCGACGTATGCTCGACGCACACTTTTGTCGCATCAATATCCGAAGAACGCCCTCGACGGGGAAGTGGATCTCCGCCGATCCCTTCCGTCAGGAACTTCGCACGGTTAAGGTATACGTTTAAGTAACCCGCCCCGGCCACCTTGATTTCCGAGACAAAATCGAATTCCTCAAGCGATGCCTTAAGCGACTCGGCGATCTCGCGAGGGTTACGCTTTTCGCCGGTCTCCTGCTTCAACTTCTTGGCCAACTCGAATGCAACCGGGAACGCGAAGTCGCCGAGCTCGGTCTTGGGAGGCGTCTCGGACGCCACCTGATCCAGCTCTACATCGAAGGCCGTCCTAGCTGTCGCTCGTATGCGTTCGCGCAAAACTTCATTAATTTCGGAAAGTGTCATGCTGTGTTAAATAAAAAAGCGATTATACGGGAACGACGCGCGAAAGACGACCGGGACGTACGTCAGTGGTCAGTGGTCAGTGGTCAGTCCTTGTACTTCCATTGATATCTCAAAAACAAGGACTACCGATTAATTAGTCACAAAGAAGCGAGCATCGTGAACTGGACCTTTCTTGTTTCGTGTCCTTTTCGGGTAATTCGTGGTTATCTTTTCTTAAATCCAACCACGAAATGCACGAAACACACGAAAAAGAACACGAACAAGAAATATCGCAAATTCAAAAGTGACTTCGTTAATTGCGGGCCCGCTTATGAACCAACCAATCCCTCGCGCAAAAGAATCCCGGCGGCAGCTGACTACCGACTACCGACTACTGACTACCGACTACCGACTACTGACTACCGACTACCGACTACCGACTACTGACCACTGACAACTGACCACTGACAACTGACCACTGACAAGATATACTTTCACTTCCATGCGTACCCTTTACTTCGACTGCTTCGCCGGTGCGAGCGGCAACATGATACTTGGCGGACTCGTGGCGCTTGGCCTCGACGAGGGTGAGCTGCGGCGTCAACTAGGATCGGTTTCTCCGGTCGAGGTTGAGCTGGAGTTCAGCCGCGTCGACCGGTCCGGTATCTCGGCGACGCATGCACACGTGTCGGTTCCGGATGAGAAGAAGCACAGGCATCTGCCTGAGATCGAGAAGATAATCGATGCCGCCGACGTTTCCGATATGGTGAAGCAGCGGTCGAAGGCTATCTTTCAACGCCTTGCTAAAGCGGAAGCGAAAGTTCACGGGATCGAAGTCGGGCGTGTTCATTTTCATGAGGTCGGTGCGATGGACGCGATCATCGACATTGTTGGATCGTGCATAGGCTTCGAGATGCTGGGCATCGAGAAATTTACCTGTTCGAAGATCCACGTGGGATCCGGCTTTGTTGATATGGCTCACGGGAAATTTCCGGTTCCCCCTCCGGCGGTGGTTGAGTTATTGGATGGGATACCGTTTTATTCGACCGAGATTGAGGGCGAGCTTGCGACGCCGACCGGTGTTGCGATCATTGCGACTCTTTGTAACGGCCAGGGGCAGCTCGGAGAGATGACGGCCGAGAAGATCGGTTACGGTGCCGGCACTCGCGAGTACGAAAAGTTTCCCAATGTGCTCCGGCTTATAGTCGGTGAAAGCAAGGGAGCGACCGCACGCGCGACGACCGACCGCTTGACATTGCTCGAGACAAATATCGACGACCTGTCACCGCAGATCCTCGGCTTTGTGATGGAGCAGGCGTTCGAGATGGGCGCTTTGGATTGCTGGTTCACTCCGATACAGATGAAGAAGAATCGGCCGGCCGTGATGTTGTCTATCCTGTGTGCGGTCAACGACCGAACAGCTCTGAGCGATATGATCTACAGGGAGACAAGCACGCTCGGAATTCGTGTCCGCGAGGTCGAACGCGAGTGTCTGGACCGTGAGGTCCTGAGCGTCAATACCGAATTCGGCCCGATCGATGTAAAGCTCGGAAAGCTCGACGGGAAGGTTGTGAATGCAATGCCGGAATACGATCAAGTGCGCCGTCTGGCGCTGGAGAACGGCGTCGCGTTTCGCGTAGTCCGAGACGCCGCTCTGGAGCGTGTTCCCAACGATCGGCATCGGTCGGCAGCTGGGTAGTGAATTTAGCGTACTAATCAATGGCGAATAAAACTAAAAGAAAGGTAGATCGTAAAAAGATCGCGGAAGGCGTGAGGCTGATGCTCGAGGGTATGGGTGAAGACCCGGATCGTGACGGGCTGCTGAAGACTCCGGAGCGTGTTGCTGATTTTTACGTCGAGCTTACGGAGGGAATGTGGATCGATGCGAAGAAGATCATCGAACCGCTACCGGGCGATTCGCATGACGAAATGGTGCTCGTAAAAGACATTTCCATCGCATCCGTTTGTGAGCATCACCTTGCGCCCTTTGTCGGCAAATGCCACATCGCTTACATCCCGAAGAACGGCCGCATCATCGGACTCTCGAAACTGGCCCGCATCGCCGAGATCTTTGCACGCCGACTGCAAGTACAGGAACGACTTACTCAGCAGATCGCCCAGACGCTGTTCGAGTATCTCGAACCGATCGGGGTGATGGTCGTGGTTGAGGCTGAGCACACGTGCATGACCCTGCGCGGAGTGAAAAAACCGGGAGCCATTACGGTCACGTCTGCGGTACTGGGCGGATTCCGAAAGGATCCCCGAACGCGTGCCGAGGCGATGGCTCTGATCAAGGGCTGATGTTTCACTTGAAGAGTTATTTGGCCCAATTAAGTAGTACTTGAAGGGTCTGCGCGCAGACCTGTTATAAAAAACTTTAACTATGAGAAAAACTCTAACGACCCTTCTACTGATCGCGTTCTGCTCACCGCTCGCTTTTGGCCAGCTTTATACCGGCCGCTTTGACGGTGCGAAGATGCGGGAGCGTGTGATAAGGCTTTCGGCTGACGATTTCGAAGGCCGCGGTCCTGGCACCGCTGGCGGAAAGAGAGCCGCGCAATACATAGCCGATCAGCTAAAAGCCGGGGGTGTGAAGCCGGGGAATGCGAGTTCGTATTTTCAGAACGTTAAGCTCGTCGGCGTAAAGGCTGACCCGGGGACAATGCTCAATATCGGTTCTGAGTCATACAAGTTTGGCTCCGACTTTGTCGCCACCACATCCTCACAGCTTGCCGATGTTTCCCTTGATGCGGATCTCGTGTTTGCCGGGTATGGCATCGACGCACCGCTCTACAATTGGAACGATTACAGCGGCGATCCCGATCAGTACCGCGGAAAAGTTTTGATGATCATGGTCAACGATCCGCCGGCGACTAACGCGGAGCCAAACCTTTTTGGAAGCAAGGCGCTTACATACTACGGACGCTGGACGTACAAGTACGAAGAAGCGGCACGACGCGGCGCCGCCGGCGTCATCCTGATCCATACAGACGAGTCGGCCGGCTACGGATGGAATGTTATCCGCTCGTCGAACGGGAACTGGCGGTATGAAATCGCTCGGACGGAGAACGACAAGACGCCGTTTCTCAAGATCAAGTCATGGATATCGAGCGACTCGGCGAAGAAGGTTTTAAAGAGTGCAAAGCTTGACCTCAGCGACCTTCAAGCAAAAGCCCGTACCCGCGGCTTCAAGCCGGTAAACACCGGTCTCAAGGTCAAGCTGAATTTGAAAAGCGAGATGCAGACGTTCGACTCGCCGAACGTCGTCGGAGTGGTAGAAGGCCGCGACAAGAAGTTGAAAAGCGAGTACGTCGTCTACACGGCTCACTGGGATCATCTCGGTATCGGCGAACCGGACGCAAGCGGCGATAAGATCTATAACGGCGCCTACGACAACGCGTCCGGCGTGGCGGCGGTGATCGGTATTGCCGAAGCGTTCGCGAAGATGCCAAAGAAGGAACGACCGAAACGTTCCGTGTTTTTCCTATTCCCGACAGCCGAAGAGCAGGGACTGCTCGGGGCTGAATACTACTCGATGAACCCACTTGTTCCTCTTTCAAAGACTGCGGCGAACGTAAACATCGATGGGGTTAATTTCTTTGGTCCGACAAAAGACTTTTCCGCACTTGGTGCCGAGCGCTCGTCGATGGATGCTGTGATCAACGAGGCCGCCCGCGAGCGTAACCTTACCGTCGAAGGCGACATGCGACCCGAACAGGGATTCTTTTTTCGGTCGGATCACTTTCCTTTCGCACGTGTCGGCGTGCCGGCCATCTCGCTTCGTCACGGCGACGATTTCGTGAAGCCTCTAGCGGGCGATGCCGAGACGTTCTTCAAGGGATACACCGCGAAGTATTACCACCAGGCTTCCGATGAGTATCAGCCATGGTGGGACACGACAGCGATGATCCAGGAGGCGGAACTCGGACTCGCCATCGGGATGAAGCTGGCGAATCTTACCGCGATGCCGCGTTACAAGGATTCGGATGAGTTCTCGGCGGCGGATAAAAAGCGATTTAAATAAGTTAGTTCCGGCCCGGTCAGTAAAGTGTAGCGTGTGGCGAAAAGGTCGCTAACACGCTACACTTTAGGCTTTTCGATGCAGACGTTCTACATAACAACCCCGATCTATTACGCCAACAGCTTGCCCCATCTTGGGCATCTTTATACGACGATCGTTGCCGATGTGCTGCATCGATACAAGAAGCAGCGCGGCTTCGACGTATATTTTCTGACCGGGACCGACGAGCACGGAATAAACATTCAGCGGGCCGCCGAACGTGAGGGACGCACACCGCAGGCACAGGCCGACTTTATATCGGGCGAGCTGAAGCGGATGTTCGCCGACTTCGGACTCGGACCCGAAAGCGGCGGGTATGACGTCTTCATGCGGACCACCGAGCCGTTTCATTACGAGGGCGTGCAGCATCTCTGGCGCGAGATAGCGAAGAACAAAACCCCGGAGGGAAACGACAACATCTACAAGGGATTTTACGAGGGCTGGTTTTGTGCTCCGTGTGCTGCGTATAAGAGTGAAGAAGAATATTCCATCCCGGAGGGTTCCGAGATACCGAATTGCCTAATCCACGAACGGCCACTTGATCGTGTGGCGGAAGAAAGTTACTTTTTCCGACTTTCCGATTACGGCGATACGTTACTGAAAATAATCGAGGACGACCCGCAGCGGATTCGGCCCGATGCTCGCCGTAATGAGGTCATCGCCTTCATAAAGCGCGGACTGCAGGATCTGTCGGTGAGCCGGCTCAAGACATCCGTGTCATGGGGCGTTCCGGTCCCGGATGATGAGGCCCACGTGATGTACGTCTGGCTCGACGCTTTATCGAACTACATAACGGCGATCGGGTATGGCCAGGCGTCGCAGTCGGGCGGGGATCAACAGAAAGGTTTTGAAAAGTACTGGCCGGCGGTTCATCTCGTCGGAAAGGATATCCTGCGCTTTCACACGATCTATTGGTGGTCGTTTTTGTTGGCGGCTGGAATTGAATTGCCGCAGACCGTTTATGCCCACGGCATGTGGCTCGATGCCGACGGTCGGAAAATGGGTAAGACGCTCGGCAACGTTATCGAAGTTGATGTGTTGCATGAGCATTTCCAGGTCGACGCAGTTCGTTATTTCGCACTCCGTGACATGGTGTTCGGACAGGATGGGAAGTTCGGGTATGAAAATTTGATCGACCGTGTAAATGCGGATCTCGCGAGTGGTCTCGGCAATCTCGCGGCGCGAACGCTGTCGATGTTAACGAAGTATCGCGAGAACAAGATTCCCGGCGGTAAGATCACCGAAGAGAACTACCTTCATGCTCGGCGAGCCGGTCTCGATCCGGATGGCGGCGAGATAGTGTCGGTGCTGGAACACGCCCGCGATGAATTTATTCGCCGGTTTGATAATTTCGAATTCAGCAACGCGCTCGAAACGCTTTGGGCGGTGATCGCACGCGTCGACAAGATGATCTCCGATACAAAGCCGTGGGTCCTTGCCAAGGACGACAAGCAGTCCGAGACGTTGAACGCCGTTCTCTATCGTTCGGCCGAGACGCTCAGATGGCTAAGCGTGATGTTGTATTCGGTCATGCCCGAATCGGCGGAGAAGGTCTATCGTCAACTCGGTCTGAGCGGCGAACTTGTGAAGTTAGATCCGGCAGACCTCAAATGGGGAGAGCTTGCAGAAGGCACGATTATAGGCGAGGCCGCATCGGTCTTTCCGCGAATTGAGAAGGGTAAAGTTATGAGCGAAATTCAAGAGAAGTCAGAAATCAGAAGTCAGAAGTCAGAAGCTGCGGTCGTTCAGGATCAGCAAGCTAGTCCTCAGCCTGCCGGCGACGAACAACGATCAACGAACGACGAACAGCAGTTCATCACGATCGACGATTTTTTGAAGGTCGAGCTTCGTGTGGGTGAGGTGAAAGTCGCCGAGCGTATACCGAACGCGGATAAGCTTTTGCGATTCGAGATCGATCTTGGAGAAGAGAAACCGCGACAGATACTCGCCGGGCTTGCTGAATACTACGATCCAGAGAAGCTCGTTGGCCGCAAGGTTGTCGTTGTCGCAAATTTAAAACCGCGAAAGATGCGCGGGCTGGAATCACAGGGGATGATCTGCGCGGCGTCGCTGACCGAGGAAGATTCACCGTCGATCGCGACTTTCCTGGAAGACGTTAAGCTTGGAGCGAGATTGAAATGACAAAACACACAGCTCGGATAATATTGTTCGCCGCCATTGTGGCTTCAATGGCGTTGGTTGCGTCGGCTCAAAAGTCGTCGGGTGCTGCTACCGTGAATTTTCTCGGCAACATTGAAAATCACGTTTATAAGAACTCGTTTTTCGGGTTACAAATGTCGATTCCGCAGAGCTGGATCGTGGTCGATCAGGAAACGACCGCCGCTACGTCCAAGGTCGGTCTCGATATGTTCAAAAGCAAGAACGAGAAAAACAACAGGGCCCTCCAAGACTCGGTGAATAACGAAGTTGCGCTCCTGAACGTAGCGAAAAAACCCATCGGGTCGCTGGGCAACGCCGTATTCATGATGGCAACGCGAAAGCAGCCAAGTGCCGCCGTGACCCCGTCTATGCTTGCCGAAGCGACTAAAAGCGCTCTCGCGACGAGCCCGGGGTTGAAGCTGACCCAAGGCCTGAGGCTTCGCACTATCGCCGGGAAACAGTTCGCGTTGCTCGACTACACGGTAACTGCAAATGGCCAGACGGCGTCAATCAAGTTCTTCGCGACGATGGTCAGGAATTATTCATTGACGTTCTCGCTATCGTGCGCCGACGAGGCTGATCTGCCTGAGCTGCAGAAGATCGTCGAGTCGATGAAGTTTTCGGCAAGATGAGTTTGATCGATTCCCATTGCCACATCGACGGCGAAGCATTCGATGAAGACCGCGATGAAGTGGTACGCCGAGCAAAAGATGCCGGCGTAGTGGCGATGCTGAATATCGGGACCGGGGATCCGCACTCGGATGTCTTCAGAAATGCTGTCGCCGTAGCTGAACGCTACGAGAATGTTTTTGCGAGTGTCGGCGTGCATCCCCATGACGCGAAACTATACGATGACGCTGCGGAAAATCATCTGGTCGATCTGGTAAAGTCGTCCGCGAAAGTGATCGCCTGGGGCGAGATCGGTCTGGACTTCTATTACGATCACAGCCCGCGTGATGTGCAGGTCGACGTCTTTCGACGCCAGATCAGAACAGCTCGAGATCTTGACCTGCCGATCATCATCCACAGTCGCGATGCCAATGACGAGACCGTCTCAATACTTCACGAAGAATGCTTTTCCGGAATAACTGAAAACGGAAAACTGAAAACTGAAAATGTAGGCTTTCGCGGCGGCATAATGCATTGTTTCGGTGGCACTCCGACGATGGCCGAAGCTTTGATAGAGATAGGGTTTTTGATCTCGTTCGCCGGGAATGTGACATTCAAGAAAGCCGACAACCTTCGGGATGCTGCCCGCGTTGTGCCGCTCGACAAACTTTTGATCGAAACCGACTGCCCGTTTCTGACGCCGATCCCTTTCCGCGGAAAGCGAAACGAGCCGGCATACGTCGAACACACCGCGAGGTTTCTCGCTGAGTTCTACGGCGTGGATTTCGAGACCCTCGCGGAACAGACGACCCGGAACTTCCTGGATTTCTTCAGCATGGAATTAACCGCCGAGACACAGAGGCGGAGAGAAGCTTAGTCTCCCGTCTCCGCGTCTCAGCGACTCTGCGGTAAGATTATCGTCATGGCAAAGGAAAACTCATTCGATATCGTTTCTAAAACGGACTACGCCGAGGTAACGAACGCGATCAACCAGACCGTGAAGGAAGTTTCGCAGCGGTTCGACTTCAAGGGAAGTAAGGCCACGGTCGATCTTGAGCAGAAAGACCTAATGCTCTCAGCGGAAGACGAGACTAAGCTCCGAAACATGAACGACATCCTTCAGGGCAAGCTCATAAAACGCGGGATCTCGCTAAAAGCTCTCGATTATCAAAAGGTCGAAGCTGCGGCGGGCGGCACCGTCCGCCAACTCGTGAAAGTGCAGCAGGGAATCCCGATCGAGAAAGCAAAAGAAGTCGTGAGGTTTATCAAAGACGCGAAGTTCAAGGTCCAGGCGTCGATCCAAGGCGTAACAGTGCGCGTCTCGGGTAAGGACCGTGACACGCTCCAGGACGTGATGGCGAAATTGAAGGCGGCGGATTTCGGTATCGATATGCAATTCGACAATTACCGGAGTAATTAATGCAAACCTTTGCCGCGACACGACAGGACCTGTTGCCGCAGACGGCGGCACGCAGGATATTCGGGTTGATCAAATCTGAAATGGGATTGGTCGAGACGGAGTTCGAGCGGCAGGCAACCTCCAACGTTCAGGTCATTAGTTATCTCGGCGATTATCTTCGCGCCTCGGGCGGGAAACGCGTACGCCCCGCGTTGTTGATCCTCGCGGCGTACGCGGTCGGAGGCAACGGTGCAAGCGAGAACTCGATCCGCCTTGCAACTGTGATGGAAATGCTCCACACCGCAACGCTTGTTCACGACGACATCATCGACAACGCGGATCTGCGTCGAAGCCGTGCGTCGATCAACGCGAAGTTCGGGAACCAGGCCGCCGTCCTGATGGGCGATTGGCTGTACATGTCGGCGTTCGAAACGTCGCTAAAGGAACGATCGCTGGAGATATTAGACATCCTGACGCGGCTGACGCGAAAGATGACCGAGGGCGAGCTTATTCAGCTCACCATGCTCGGCAACGCCGCGATCACCCGGGACGAGTACTTCGATATCGTCCGGCGTAAAACGGCCCATCTGTTCTCAGGTTGCTGCGAGATCGGTGCGATCCTTGGCGGAGCTCGCCACGAACAGCAGATCGCCGCGCGTGATTATGGAATGAATCTCGGGATCGCGTTTCAATTGGCAGACGACCTCCTCGATTTTACGGCTGACGAGCGTTCGCTCGGGAAAGCCTCCGGTGCGGACTTGATCGAGGGAAAGGTTACGCTTCCACTAATTATCCTCCAGGAAAAGCTGCCCGACGTGCGAGAAGAGCTTGAAGGGATCATGTTCGACGGTGTCTACGACGACCCGACCCGTACGTCGATATCATCGCAGCTTATCGAACACGGGATCATCGAAACGGTGCTTGAGACCGCACGGTCATACGCTGGTGCCGCCAGAAAAAACCTTGAAATTTTGGACCAAACCGAGTATCGTTCTGCTCTGGACGAGATTCCGAACTTTGTGATCAACCGAAATCATTGACCTAAGGTTTTGCCTCAGACGTTCCAGCCAAAGTTACTCAGATGAAAGCCTAACCGCCGTTTTACGATGCTAGACGAAAATCTTATAGCGACACTTGAACAAAGTCTTCGCCAAACACGCAACGCACAGAGCCGTCTGATGGCACGGCTGCGTGAAGTGGAGGTAGAGTCCGAGCATCTAAGGGAAGAGATCGAGGCCCTCGAGAACAGTGCCGCACAGACCGAATCGGCGATCGACAGTCTGCTGGTTACGATGCGATCGGGAAACAGGACGCTCAACATTGGCAAGACACTTCGAATCGAAGACGACTACGACCGTCGACCAGATCCTCGTCAGCGACCGGCACAACAGAACCCGCCGCCTTCCAGTTACCGGCCCTTGAGTTCCGTTTCGTACATCAGCCAGTCGCGAGGTGGCGTGCCATCGCGAACCAACAATATCGAGGCGATAAGCCATCGCTTTTCCGACCGCACAATAACCCAGGCATGTACCCTCCTTTTACGCGAGTCCGGTAAGCCGCTCCATGTGAACGAGCTTTATAACCTTCTGGTATCGGGAGGAATGCAGTTCAAGGGAAATAATCCAACTATCTCCGTCGCCGTCTCGCTCAACCGCAACCGCCGTTTCCGTAAGGTCGGTCCAGGAACGTTCGACCTCGTCATGCGTGAAGCAGGCCGCGATCAGGCCGCGTCGTAACGGTCGGGCATCGAGCTCCGTCACCATCGACTTCTCACCTGTTTCTAGAATATAATCAGCAACTTGATACATACGTCCCGGTCGATGACTCACTCGTCCTCGTTTTTATCCCGATATCTGAAACTACGGAGTCGCTATTAAATGAAAAAAACGCTGATCGTTGCGGTCCTTGTTATTTTAGCCATAGGTGCGTCCGAATCTGTTTTCGCTCAGAAAGTAAAACTGCGTAGCAAGATCACGCCGACTTGCGCGACTACATCGTCATTAAAGTTTTCGGATATTTACGCCGATGGAAATATTGCGGTCATGGGGAGCTACAACTGCAGGGGTGTGTTTATATTCGATGTCTCTAATCCGGATGCGCCTGTATTGTCGAGCTGGTATAACCCGGCTCCCAACCTGCAATTTCTGGAAGCGATCGTTATTGGTAATCGTGGATACTTTGGGAGCGGCGGGGCGGAAGGCGTACATATCGTTGACCTGAGTAACCCCTCAAGCCCGACCCTTCTCGGCAAGGTAAACTCGACTATCGGCGGTGGGCATAACACGATCCACGAGATGATGGTCTTCGATCACGAAGGTGCGACATATCTGCTTGAGAATTCGAATAGCACGTCGATCACGACGTTAAAGATCATAGACGTCACGAATCCTTTGGTTCCGGTTTTGAAATGGAATTTCACATCCGGCGCCGGCGGCTGGATCCACGCCATGCATATCCGTGGAAACAAGATGTATCTTTCGGGTTTTTCAGGAACCACGAGGGTGGACATTTACAGTATCGCAAACCTGGCGACTCAGACTCCGACATTACTCGGCGCTGTGGCGGTAGGCGGCGGCAGCAATCATAGTGCGTGGACCGACGAGACCGGGAATTACCTTTATTCTGCTAGAGAGTTTTCAAATGGGGATCTTCGTGTTTACGACGTGTCGAATCCCGCGGCGCCCGTCCTGCGTAACACGCTGACGGCCGGTACGCTCAACATAAACGCGATCACCCCGCACAACCCCGTCGTGATGGGTAACAAACTTTATGTTGCGTGGTATCAGGCCGGGACGCAGGTTTTCGATATCACAGATCCCATCAATCCAGTGCGTGTTGGGCAGTACGATACATATCAGCCGGAGTTCGCTCCGCCCGCTGAAGAATTCCGGATCGTCGACAACGCTGAACCGTGGGACATAATGTGTGGTTCCGACAGCTTGGGAAACGCCTTGCCCAGCAATTACGGTGGCAATTGGGCAGTCTTTCCATTTCTCGGTGAGACAAAGGTACTTCTCGGCGATCTGACGTCGGGTTTATTTGTCGTCGACGCGTCTCGCACGACTGCAATAGTAAAGAACATCGTTTCAGATTTTGACGGTGACGGTAGAACGGATTTTTCGGTTTTCAGGCCGACGACAGGTGACTGGGTAGTAGAGAAGAGCTCCGATAATGTGGAGACCACTCTGAACTGGGGCCTACCGGGAGACATTACAACTCCGGGCGATTACGACGGTGACGGGAAGTCGGATCACGCGATCTTCCGTCCGAGTACTGGTAACTGGTGGTTCGTGATGAGTTCAAATGGTTCGCGGCCGACAGTGAATTTTGGCTTGAACGGCGACGTTCCTGTTCCTGCTGACTACGATGCCGATGGCAAAACTGACATCGCGGTATGGCGTCCCTCTACGGGCGTATGGTACATCAACCAGAGCACGCTGGGGATTCGTTACCAGCGGTGGGGAGCCTCCACGGATCTGGTATTCGCCGGCGACTACGAGGGTGATGGAAAAGCCGATCTCGTTGCGTGGCGGCCTTCGAACGGTGTCTGGTATGTTCTGCAAAGCTCGTCCAGCATTCCGATCTACTACGCGTTCGGTACGAGCGGCGACAAGCCCCTCTTTGCTGATTTCGATGGAGATTCGCGATCGGACTTTTCGGTCTTCCGTCCGTCGACCGGTGTTTGGTATTGGATCAACTCGACCGGTGGAGCATTTAACGCTTACCAGTTCGGCCTTGCTGAAGACATCCCGATCCCGGCGGATTACGACGGCGACGGAAAGAGTGACATCGCCGTGTTCCGACCGAGCGATAACGTTTGGTACCGGGTGAACAGTTCCGACAATGGAATCTCGATCAGACATTTCGGGCAGAGTGGTGACGAACCATCGCCGTCGTCCGTCCAGCCACAGTAGCTAGATCAGGCTATGTTTTTACTACGACCCGGAGTCAGGGAATTGCTTGACTTTGGGTCGTTTGTTTTTATGATTGCTGTATGAAACTGCGTCTGACGGTAAACAGCGGCACGCTTGCCGGAAGACCTTACGAGCTGGAAAGCGGCTTTCTCACCATTGGACGCGGCGAGACTTGCACTATCCGTTTTGACCCGCGTAGCGAAAGGATCGCTTCCAAACAACACGCGTTCGTCGAGGCGAAGCAGGACGGGTTTTATCTTACCGACAACAAGAGTCTCAACGGTACGTTCGTCAACGGCATCCGAATCGCCGAGCGGACGCGGATAAATTCGGGCGACACGATCCAGTTCGGACGCAACGGGGCCATCGCCGCGGTCGAGATCAGTGACAGGGCCGAACCGCCGAAAGACCTCGCGGCTGTACAGTTCCAGCAGATACAACAGGCCGAGCGTCAGCAGACGGACAATTTTCAGAAGTCCATGACCAGCATCGGTCTCGGTCATCTCGAGGCAGTGCCGGAACCTAGCCGGACGGGACGTTACGTGGGTATCGGGTTCACGATATTCGCGATCGTGTTCATGTCGTTGATCGTCGTCGCGTTGATGTTCCTTAGTGTCGGGATCGGACCTGCGATCATTGCCTCGGTAGTTGCCTTCGTCCCCGCGATCATCTACCTGTTTCCATTGATCTGGCTTGATCGATACGATCCTGAACCGTTGTGGCTGCTCGCTCTCACCTTTGCATGGGGCGCCCTTGTCGCGGTAATTTTCTCGATCGTTGTGAACTCGGTAGTAGCCGGAGTTGCCCAGGCGAGCTTTGGCGTAGAAGCCGGTGAGATCGCAGGCGGAGTTTTATCGGCACCGATCTTCGAGGAAGCGTCGAAGGGGATGGGCCTGCTGATCCTTCTCATTTTTTTCCGGCGTTATTTTGACGACATTCTGGATGGTATTGTTTTCGCGGGTGTGATCGCACTCGGATTTGCGACGGTCGAGAACGTCCAGTATTACGGAGCGGCATTAGGCGAGTCCGGAATCGCCGGGCTTGTTGTCCTGTTCTTCATGCGCGGCGTGCTTTCGCCGTTTGCTCATGTAACGTTCACGGCGATGACCGGGATCGGATGCGGGATTGCACGCGAATCGCACAGTACATTCGTCAGGATCCTGGCCCCGATGTTGGGATACTTCGCAGCGGTCTTCCTGCATGCGCTTTGGAACGGCATGGCGATCCTTGGTGGTTTTGAATCGTTTTTGCTCGGCTATCTCTTTATTGAGATACCGTTCTTCCTGATCTTTGTCGGGTTTGGGCTTTACGTTATGCGGAGACAGAACAAGATCCTAAAAGAAATGCTTGCGATCGATGTTGCTCGGGGTTTGATACCAAAGGAGCACGGTGATACCGCCGTCTCCGCGTTCAAGAGTTCGGCCTGGCTGATAGGCGGTTTGTTTTCAGGAAAGTTCCGCAAACGCGGCCGGTACCTACGCGCAATTGGGAAACTCGGGTTGAGTTATTGGCACATTCAGCGCGCGACTGCGGCCCAAGGCGAAACGGGAAGTTTTCAGCAGAACCCCATCTTGCGGGAAGAAGTATTAAAATGGCGCGACCAGGTTTAAAATACTAACGCCGCCTCGAAAGGCGGCGTTTCGCATCTGGTAGGCCGTGCAGGGATTGAACCTGCGACCCACGGATTAAGAGTCCGTTGCTCTACCAACTGAGCTAACGACCCAGAGAAAGATGGATTATAGCAATAAGAAAGTGAAAAAGTGAAAGGGTGAAAAGGTGAAAAGGTGAAAGGGTGAAAGGGTGAAAAAGTGAAAGAGAAACGGTTAGATGCGAAGGACGCCCGACTCTAGACGTTCACGTCCTAACATTTTCACCTTTTCACTCTTTCACACTTTAACTTTCAAAACGATGAAGGAATGTCCCAAATGCGAATTGTGTTTTCCAGACGATGTTGCGGTCTGTCCTGATGACCAGACGGCGACTCGGTTCTCGCTGCCCGGCGATCAGCTTCTTGCCGATCGATATCGCCTTGAAAGGCGGATCGGCAAGGGAGCGATGGGACAGGTCTATCTCGCAAGCGACACAAAATTCGCCTCTCGAAAGGTGGCGGTCAAGACGGTTCGTCAGGACATCTTGAACAGCGACGATCTGCAGGAAGGCGAAGCGATCGCTCGGTTCGAGCGCGAGGCGCAAGCGGCGGCTTCGATACAACATCCTAATACGGTCAGCGTCACAGATTTTGGCGAATCCGGTGAGGGTGTGTTCTATCTGGTGATGGAATATGTGGAAGGCGAGACGCTGCATAAACTCCTGCGCCGCGAAGGCACGCTTCCGGTCGTGCGTGCGGTCCGACTTCTTCGCCAGATCGCTGATGGAGTGGAAGCCGCTCATGAGATCGGGATCCTCCACCGGGATCTTAAACCCGCAAACATTTTTCTGCTGCGAAAAGGGAAGGGCGACGGATTCATAAAGGTAGGCGACTTCGGGCTTGCCAAGATCGTTAGTGCGACCGTGACCGACGCGAGTTCGGATGCGACACCGTCCTCGCGCGGCATCATCGGAACGCCGGAGTTCATGGCACCCGAACAGATGCAGCCTGAGATCGGGGTTGATACGAGGGCCGACCTTTACGCGCTTGGAACGATCGCGTACCTAATGCTCGGCGGAAAGACACCGTTCGTCGGTGACATGATGCAGCTTGTCATGCAGAAGATAATGCATCAGCCGCCACCGCTGTCCACCCTTCGATCCGATATCCCGGCCGACGTCGAACGTGTGATCATGCAATCGCTTGAGATCGATCCGTCGAAACGTCCACCGACGGTTTCGGAATGGATCGGTGATCTGGAAGAAGCGTCCGAGGATGTTGCGGAAGGAAGACGTTCGGGAGCATCACGGCTTGTAGTTATGGCACCCGTCGGTTCCGAGGTTTACGTGAATGACGAGCGGAAAGGCAGTGTCGGGCGATCCGGCCGTGTTGTCTTGACCGACGTTGCGGCCGGCCGGCATATTCTGAGGGTCTCAAAAACCGGTGAACGGGACGACGAGCGCGTCATTGAGATTCGAGGCGGTGAAGGTGAGCAGGTCATCCAGGCGCAACTACTTACACGTCGTGCCGGAAGTCAGCCATCGTCGTCGCAGGGAAGCAGCAGCGGCGGGGTTCATTCGAGCATCATGCCCGGTATCGTGGCGTGCGTCGGCTGCAATTCTCGATTTGCCGAGGGCGTAAAGTTTTGCGGTCGTTGCGGCGGTCGATCATTCGGTCTTGTGAGTGCAGGCGAATCGGCCGGCAGTTTTCCATGCCCCCGCTGCTCGTCCCCGCTGCCTGAGAACTCCAGATTCTGCGGCCGGTGCGGTCTGAACATGGTGCCGCGGACGGGTTCCTCGATACATTCAAGTTCAGCTCCGTCCAGCCTTCCTCCTCAGGCCGAACGTATCTGCCGTCGCTGCGGCGGTGCGTATCCGCCGCACATCAAGTTCTGCGGACGATGCGGTCACAGCATGACTTGAAACCGCGAACCTCCCCTGACAACCGCTCGTTTATACGCTTATAATATCTGCAATCTCGCGTCCCTGGAGCAAAGGAATCAAACTCAATGAAGATCTGCCCGACCTGCCGCAGGACCTACGACGATGACGGACTCAACTTTTGTCTTGAGGACGGATCGGTCCTTACGTTTTCGTCGGCTGATTCCGCTGCACCGACCATCGTAATGAACCACCCTCGGCCCACCAACGCGCCAGCGAATGCGGGAGGTCAGACGAGCTGGGATGTTCAAAATGCAAGCTACCCGATGCAGCCGAAAAAGAGATCGTCGAAAGCGTGGCTCTGGGTCGTTGCAATTTTCGGCGTGCTTTTTCTTTTATGCGGCGGCGGTTTCGCGGGATTTTTCTATTACGTCTCGACGGTCGCGAATAAGAATGTTGCCAATGGATCGAAGGGTATTACGAACACCACAAAAACAAATACTTTCTCGTCGACAAAGACGCCTGAACCTTCTCCCGAAGATCTAGCCACAAGTGTTCAGGAGGTCGACCTTTCGAAACACGTAAAGGTTTCGATTTACGGTACGACCGAATTTAAAGAGGGTGAGTTTTTTATGGCCGCCTTGCAGAAGGGATATTATTATGTTGTCGTGAGTCCGGACGATTACAAGACTGACGGTGCCAGGACGCGGGTTGTCGTGAGAAACGCCGACCTGGCCGATTCAGATCTAGGTTATGGTCTGATCGTTCACAGCGATACGACACCTCTCGAAAAGGACTACGCATTATTGATCGATTCGAAACGTCGGCGGTACAGGGTCGTGCGTCACGCACCCGACGATGAGATCACGGTCAAACCGTGGACGAGTTCGAAGCTGGTAAACGAAGGCTCGGCTGAGAACACTCTCGAGGTTCGCGACAAAGGCGAGACGATCGAGTTTTATATCAACGGGCAGCTCGCGACTACGGTCCCCAACAAACAAGGACCGAAAGGCGGTGTCCCGGGTCTGTATTCTGGCGATGGTGCGAAGATCGGTTTCAAGAAGCTGGAGATAATCAAATAGCCAGAATTATCTCATGAAGAAATGTCTGAGATGCGGTGAGAGGTACAGCGACATCACGCTGAATTTTTGCCTCAATGACGGGGAGCTGCTGGTGCAGGAAACATACCGGCCGCCTCCTACGCAGTTCGCCGACGATTCGCCTCCGACTCTGGTGATAAACCAGCCACGAGTAACCAACCCGATCGATTTTTCTCAATCGTCGCCCGTTCGTTGGCAAGGCAATGTTCCGCAGACGGTCGATGGGCAGTTGAATTTCGGCGGATATGCGGCATCGCGGGATTAGACCCTGCCGACCGTCTCTTTGGTCATGGGCGTCATATCCTGCTTTCTCGTGTGCTGTGCCGGCGGGATCTGGCTCGGCCTGCCGGCCGCGATCGTAGGCTTTCTCGCGATGCGGAACGCCGAGCGTGAACCGAGCCGTTACGGCGGACGCGGACTGGCGATCGCCGGTATGGTTCTGGGAATAGTTACCTTCCTCGCATCAGTCTTTTTCCTTATCTTTGGTCAGTTGTCCTGACGCCCGCAAAACCTCTATACTTTCAGCGATGCGTGTAACCTTGCATGTCGTTGCGGGTCCTCAGACCGGACGCGACTTCACTTTCGACCAGCACGATACCTTTATGATCGGGCGGAGCGAGGATGCGCAGTTCTGCCTTCCGCAGGACCGTTTCTTTTCACGCCACCACTGCATCCTTGAGATCGCTCCGCCACAATGTTTCCTCCGCGATCTCGGTTCGACAAACGGAACTTACGTCAACGGTGTCCGTGTCGAGACCGCGCATTTGAAGCATGGAGATCGTATTCAAGGCGGCGAGACCGTCCTGGAAGTCGAGGTGGCGGCGGACCAGGCCGATGGGTTCGCTTACGATCCGCGATCGGGCGAACGCACGGAGCCGTCCATTATCACGGTCGCTTGTCTGAACTGCAACGTACCGGCAAAGGCCGAAGCATCACGACCGGACGCAAAGCTATCATACGTATGCGATGAGTGTCGCGATAAGCTAAAAAAGAATCCTCAGCCGATCCCGAATTATCAAATGATCCGTGTGCTTGGTCAGGGCGGAATGGGAAGCGTGATGCTGGCGCGATCGATAAAGGATGGTCAGGCGGTCGCGATCAAAACTTTGCTCCCGGAAGTTGCGGTGAGCGAACAATCTCTTAAACGCTTTATGCGCGAGATCGAAGTGTCGTCATCTCTGCAGCATCCCAACATCGTCAGCTACATCGAGCACGGAAGTCACAACGGTCTCGTTTATCTTATAACCGAGTACGTGACCGGGATGGACGCATCGAAGTTAGCGAAGCAGCGCGGCGGTAAGCTGAATTACAAAGAGGTCGTACGGATCATCGAGCAAACGCTAGCTGCTCTCGATTTTGCTCACAACAAGGGTTTTGTTCATCGCGATATCAAGGAGCAGAATATTCTGGTCGACGGAAGCTATCCGAACTACCTCGCTAAACTCACAGATTTTGGACTCTCAAAAAGTTACCGTCAGACGGGAATGAGCGGGGTGACGATGGTCGGTGATGTTGCCGGCACGATCGCATATATGCCTCCGGAACAGGTTCGTGATTTTAAGGAGGTTCGTCCGCCCTCGGATATTTATGCCGTCGGTATGACGGCTTATAGTCTTTTGACCGGCGCTCATCCTCTCGACATTAGCCCGAAGGCCGGGATCTCCGAAACGGTTAAAGCCATCTTCGAAAAACCTATCGTCCCGATCGCAAGCCGCGTTGCGGAAGTACCGCCTCGCGTCGCAGCCGTTTTCGAGATGGCGCTTGCCAAGCAGGCCGATAATCGTTGGCGGACCGCCGGCGATATGCGCGAAGCTCTTCTTAGTGCCTCAGCCTGATTAAATAGTCTTTGTAACTTTGGACAGCGAACGCGGAGCATCCGGGTCAAGCCCTTTCGCTTCGGACAGGTGCGCGGCGAATAGCTGAGCCGGGACGATAAACGGGATCGGCGAGAGAAACTCATCGATGTCCGGCGAGAGCTTGATGCTGTACGTGGAGAGTTCCGCAACTCGATCGTCGTTCGTTATGGACAGACGATCGGCGTTTAGCTCATGCAGACGTTCAAGTAAATCAAGGCTGCTTGATTGGGTCACTCCAAGCGGGGCGAACAAGATGACGGGAAAGCGCCGCTCGACTATCGCAAGCGGGCCATGAAAAAAATCGGCCGACGAAAATCGCTCTGCCACAACGTAACAAGTCTCCATAAGCTTGAGCGCCAGCTCGTAGGAGTTTCCGTAGTTCAATCCGCGTCCGACGACGACGCAATTTTCCATGAAGATATACCTTTGAACTATTTCTTTAACTTTATCTTCAACCTCCAGAGCTTTCTGCATAAAGTCGGGTATTCGCTGATAATCAAGCCGCTTATCCCCGATCGCATGTGCGAGCATGTAGAAATGCAGCATCTGACCCGTATATGTCTTGGTTGCCGCAACGGACTTCTCGCGTCCGGCGTGGATCAGGAGAGTCTCGTCAGCGATCTTAGCCATTGACGATTTGGCTTCGTTCGTTATCCCGATAGTGAAAGCTCCGGATTCGCGGGCACGTGCGAGAACTAGATTGATATCGGCTCCTTCACCGGATTGCGAGACTCCAATCACAACTGCGCGCTTGAGGCGGAGCTTGGCGTCGTACAGCGTGAACACCGATGGAGCGGAAAGGGAAACGGGAATGCCCGTGGTGACTTCGAGCAGGTACCGTCCGAACAATGCCGCGTTGTCAGAGCTCCCTCGAGCAACCAGGACTATTACGTCAATATCCTTCTGGCGTAAAAAGTCACCGAGCTTTGTTATCTTTTCCTGCTCGGCGGCAATCGTACGCTCCAGAACCTGCGGCTGCTCCGCGATCTCTTCAAGCATTAGCGACATAATCTTTTGGTACGGACCGGGCGGATAATCATCCAGTCCGGTGTTGTAAGTAACAAGATCTAGGCTTTTAATTCTTCATCGGCCTTCTTCTTCTCATCGGCCTCCGACATTTCCGTCAAGACGGAGTTGATCGCACCACCGAGCAACAGGGCCAGGCCGGTGATATACATCCAGAGCATCAGAATGATCACGGCTCCGAGTGACCCGTATGCTTTATTGTACGTGTTGAAATATTGAAGGTAGAGCTTAAAAAGGCCGCCGAATAAGATCCACACCAGGATCGCCGTGATGGCACCCGGGCTGATCCAGAACCACTTGAACTTGGGAAAGCACGGCAACCAACTGTAGACGACGGCCGTCGCGAAAAGCATTACCAGTACGATCGCTCCCCATTGGATCGACATGAGAACCAGCGGCGACGTCACCTCGAACCCGGCGCTGTCTATGATATATTTTACAAATGTCCATCCAGCAGTCACGGCGGTCAAAACAATCGTGATCAAAAGAATAAACAGTAGGGTGAGAGCCAACGCCTGGAGCTTCGTCTTCCAGAACGGACGAGATTCTCGTACTTCATAAACACTGTTCAGGGCCGTACGCAAGCTATCCACCCCCGCCGAAGCGGACCACAACGTGACGAGCAATCCGAGCGTAAGCTTACCCCCGGAACTCGTTTCGATGATCTCGTCCATCGTGGTACGCACAAGATCGTATGCACTGCCCGGGAGAATCTGGGCAAGATAGTGGTATAGCTCACCACGAAGCTCGTCCGTCGATTCAAGCACAAGGCCGAAAACACTAACGATGAAAAGTAGGAGAGGAAAAAATGCAAAGGAAAAATAAAAGGCGACCTGAGCCGCACTGCTCATGATGTCAGTATCGAAGAACTTGTGGTACAGCTCCTTGAAGAAGATCTTCCACGCGAATGTCGAGAATATTTCCACATCACTAGATTATCGAAAATTGAGTAGTGGGAGCAACGACACTCGTAAGAGTCGCTAGCCGCGTACACGCTCAAGCAGCGTCATCGTCAAAAGACTCAGCAGTGCACGATTCTCTTCTTCGGCATTCATGTCTCCGAGCTTTGTCATTTGAAACTTGCCCTCGAAAAATGCCGGCTGCTTCGCAAGCCGAAGAACTGGCGTCCCATCGAGACGCGAAACGACGTACGACGGATTGAAGAAGTATCCGGTAAACATCCCGACGACGGGAACCTCACCGACCAGTGAGTCGATCACCTTGATCCAGCCGTTCTCTTCGCCGATCTTCATCACCTGGATCTCGCTCCCGTTGTAGATTTCGTAATTCGCCTTGAAGATAGAACGCATACCTTTCCGTTTGATTGACCCAAGCACCTTTCCATCCGCACTCGTGAAAATGTACTTGGCTGAAAAGTCGAGCACGCGGTCTGCCTTTATGTTGAAAAGAAGCTGGGCCTGGTTCTCATCAGCGAACACGTTGATATCCTCTTTCAGTTTGAACAGCTTTTGCTTGACGTAGCCAAGCAGGGCGCCGTTCGCATCGCGTATGTATATCTGGCTTGCGATCGCGAGCAGCTTGAACGAAAAATTGATTGGATAGTTCATATGGTTTCCTCCGATTCCAAACTTTCACCGACATAGGTACGAGTTACGCGGTGAGCGATGCCGCACGTGACTTCGTACGAGATAGTTCCCAGGAGCGACGCGATCTCTTCAGCGGTGATCCGAAGTCCGTTCTGTTCGCCGATCAGCGTGACCTCGTCACCGACCCGTACGCCCGGGACGCTACTAACGTCGAGGGTTGTCCAGTCCATCGAAATGCGGCCAACGACCGGCACGTATATTCCTCTAACGATCGCTCGACCGATGTTCGACAACGATCGTCTGAAGCCATCTTCATATCCGATCGGCACAGTCGCGATCACTGAATCCGCCGTCGCGGTAAAGCTTCGTCCATACCCGATCGAATCGCCCCGGTTGATACTCTTAACTTGTGCGATCGTGGAATGTAGCGACAGGACCGGTCGAAGAGTCGGTTTATCGATCCCTTGCGGCAGTACATCATCCCCAAGTCCGTAGATAACACCCCCGAGTCTTACCATGTTTCCTATGGATGCGGGATGGGCGATCGCTGCAGGCGAGTTGGCCAGATCCAGATATGCAGGGTGAAATCCTTTCTCACGAAAGGTGGCTACCGCCTCGTTGAATCGGCGGATCTGCAGGTTCGTGAAATCGTTTTGCGACAGGTCGTCCGCGGTTGCGAAATGCGTCATCAGACCCTCAACGCGAAGATGCTGCAGACTGCGAAGTTGGTCGGCAAAGTCGATGACCTGATCGTGACGAACACCGACCCTTCCCATCCCGGTATCTACCTTTACGTGGATCGCGATACTAGACCCGCGATCGGAAGCGACGTTGTTAAGCTTGATCGCCTTATCGATCTGAAACACGACCGGTGTCAGGCAGTAGTTCAGACCAAGGGCTTCCTGGTCATCCCAGAAACCGCCCAGACACAATATGGATTTGCGGATCCCCGCCCTGCGGAGTTCAACGCCTTCTTCCGGGAGTGCGACTCCAAACCAATCCGCTCCTTCGGCTTCGAGCCGCTTTGCGCATTCGACTGCGCCGTGGCCGTACGCGTCCGCTTTAACTACCGCCATGTATTTAACGGCCGGCCCGACAAAACTTTTGACGGAGCGAAAATTAAAGGCGAGGTTCTGAAGGTTTATCTCTGCCCAT
>JANPJL010000273.1:0-4195 GCA_031425495.1 Acidobacteriota bacterium | reverse complement strand
GACTTGTAATTGGCGATCGGATAAAGAAGCCGCGCTCCGGTCGGCAAATCCACGGTGATCGCCGGCAAAGTTTCGCCTGCGGTGCGGTCCCCAACAACGATCGCCCTTCGTGATTCCTGGAGCGACGATGAGAGCATTTCCGCTGCGGAGAACGTCATGCCGTCGACGAGAACGACGATCCGACCTTTGTAGTTCTTTGCCTTCGACTGCGAAGTGAGGGGCTCGGGACCCGAGCGATAGATAGACGTCCCGAGATCGATGTTCCTATCCGAAAGCATACCTGCAAGACCCATTACCGCTCCGAGGTTGCCTCCTAGATTGCCACGAAGATCGAGCACGATCGCCTTCTTGGACGCGAACTCAGTCAGGGCGTCACAAAACTTCGCAACCAAGGGAACGGCAAAGTGGTTGAAGCGGATCAACCCGATATCGTCGCTAAGCGATATGGTTTCAAAGGCGAGTTGTGATTCGGGAAAGTTTGAGCCGACCGAAACGGTCTGCGACCTGATCCGCTCGCGTCGAAAGTTTATATCCTTTCGCTCGTCTTTTTCGTCTAGATAACCGATCTTGACGTAGCTGTCCTTTTCACCGTTGAGAAAATACTGGACGATCTCATACGGCAGGTATCGACCCAATCTACGCATGCCAGCGGAATAGACCTCGATCTTGGCTAGCAGTAATGCCATCGACTCATCGTTAATGGATTCGATGGTGTGACCTGTTCTAAGACCTGCATGTTCCGCGGCAGAATCTCTGTCGAGCCTTGTAACGACGAGCTTGTTATTAATGAGTCGGAGATGTATCCCGGTTCCGTACTCAGTAAGAGGATCATCGATGTTAAATTGCTCCGTCTCATCGCCGGCCGTATTTCCTTCGTTCGCTTGCTTGTCTTGCCGAGCCTTCTCTCGCTCACGTGCATCGGTGCGAGCTTTCTCGATAGCCTCGTAGACCTCAGGCGGGATGATCGCAAGATGCGACCGATCCAGACGAGTGATCATCTCGTTCAGTAACTTGTGGAGCTCGGCGTCGGTCTTTGCTGCGCGAGCTTTCGGTGCAAACTCGGTGCGAATCTTGTCCCAGTCCAGATTGCTGAAGGTCGAATCGAAATAGCTGTCTCGGATGGTGTTCCACACCTTCTCAAATGTGTCCACACGACGCTGGACCGGTGGTGAGAGGGTGGCGTCCGCTTGTCGGATCGTGGTGCGCGGAACGGCTTTTCGTTGGCCGGCTACCTGGCCTACGATACCAAGGGCGAACACGGCGGCGAGGGCCAATACTGTGCCGGGTCTGTTCATAGTGGGAAGTAACTTATGCGGCGAACTACAGTCCTTTATCAGCAATAAACTTCACGAGATCTCGGACTCGGCACGAATAGCCCCACTCGTTGTCGTACCAAGACAGTACCTTGACCATCGTTCCGCCGATGACTTTTGTGTTCTCTGCGTCCACGATCGACGAATGCGGATTACCGCGGAAGTCGATCGAGACCAGGGGCTCTTCGGAGAAAGCGAGAATACCCTTCAAGCTCTCGTTCGCTGCATCCTTCAACAGTCGATTGACCTCTTCGGTCGAAGTCTCCTTCTCAACGTTCATTACGACATCGACAAGCGATACATTCGGCGTCGGAACGCGTACCGATATTCCGTCGAACTTACCCTTCAATTCTGGAATGACGAGTGCAACTGCTTTTGCAGCTCCCGTCGATGTAGGGATCATCGAAAGGGCCGCTGCACGCGCGCGACGAAGATCCTTGTGTGGCAGATCAAGAAGCTGCTGATCATTGGTGTAACTGTGGATAGTGTTCATGAGCGCATTCTTGATGCGAAAATTCTCATGGATCACTTTAGCGACGGGGGCAAGGCAGTTGGTGGTGCAGGACGCATTCGAGATAATGTTATGGCTTGCGGCATCGTACATGCCCTCGTTCACGCCGAGAACTATCGTGACATCCTCACCTTTCGCAGGGGCCGAAATTATGACCTTTTTGACCGGCCCACGCAGGTGCTTTGACGCATCCTCGGCCTTGGTGAACATTCCGGTTGACTCGATAACGATCTCGGCACCGACGGACGCCCAATCGATCGCCGCCGGATCCCTCTCGGAAAATACCTTGAACGAATCGCCGTCCACCGTGATCGTGTCGCCATCCGCCGAGATCTCGTTGGTGAGATTGCCCATCACCGAATCGTATTTCAGTAGGTGCGCCAGCGTCTTTGTATCGGTCAGATCGTTCACCGCTACGAAATCAATGTCGTTATCGCCTAGGCAGGTACGCATGACGTTGCGACCGATACGACCAAATCCGTTTATGCCGACTTTTATACCCATCTCTAATGAAATTCCTCCGAAGAAAAGTAGAATGATAAAACGTTCACGATATCGTAGTCGTAGCGAAACAGCAATGCGTATTTCGGCCCCATGTTCAACAAATTGTTGAAACTATCCGAATTTGTGAGACGTAGTACCCGATTGAGTTTCTTGCTTGAACCAAACTAGCTTATCAAAGCCTGGAGCAATCCTATAATGAGAATCCGTCGCAGCAAAAGCCTGCTTTTCACATCGATCTTTGCGTTCATTTGCCTTCTTGGTGTGGCCGACATCCGTGCCCAGGGAGACCAGATCGCGAAGAATGATTCCAAGCCGGAAGTGACCGATTCGTTAGAGAGGTTACGTCCCGTACTCGACGCGTCGCCGACGGTTGGCAGTGCGGAACGCTTCCGACCTAATCTTTCTCGCGTAGGAGTGCAGACCGGCCAACCGATACCCCTGTCGTTGGACGAAGCAATTCGCAAGGCACTCGCCAATAACAACAGTATCGAGATAACGCGAGACGACGTGCGATTTCAGGAGACTCAGATCCGACAGCTGCTTGGAACTTACGATCCAGTATTTTCTGTGACGCCGCGGTTCGTTCGCAACTCCACGACGGGCTCCGCCCAAGCAACACATGACTTCACAGTGGGTTCGGACGTGCAGCATTTTCTACGCTCGGGCGGCGGCAGCTATCAGGCGTTCTTCAACAACACGAGGACGGAAAACGCTTTCTCGCAGCAGGAAGTTACGTCGGGAAGCCTGGGTGGAAACAGCAGCAACGGAGTTTATTCCTCCCAGATCGGATTTCGATACACACAGCCATTATTTAGGAATTTCCGCATCGATAACACGCGTCGAAACTTGAGGATCGCACGCCGACGTCTCGAACAGACAGATGCCGATTTCAGGCGTCAGACGACGGACGTTATTGCGCAGGTACAGCGGACCTACTGGGATCTCGTCTTCTCCTTGCGCGATCAGCAGAACCGCCAGGCAAATCTAGAGCTTTCGCGAGAAAATCTACGACAGGTCGAGGCCCGAATCAGCGCCGGTGCTTCCGCTCCGCTCGCACGCTGGGAGGTTGAAACCGAGCTCGCCAATCGTGAAAGCGACCTGCTCCTGGCGACGCAGCTTGTCTCGATCACGGAAAATAGTCTGAAACAGCTCGTGTTGAAAGAAGCTACCAATGCGGAATGGATGTCGACATATGTACCGACAGATAAGCCGGCATTCAGTCTTGATACGGTGAGCCTAGACGGAGCGATCAAGGACGCGATGGAAAATCGTTACGAGTTGCGAAGGCTAAAGCTAGCGTCGGATATAAATAAGATCGACCTGGCTTACTTCAAGGATCAAACAAAGCCGCGGATCGATCTTGAAACAACCGTATCAATGGATGGGCTCTCGCTGGGTGGTGCGAGCACCGAGTCAGTCCTGGTGCCTCAGTTTTCGGGCAACGACGAAATATTGCGAACACGTCTCAACCCGCTTTTGACTGCCGCGAATATGCCCACTATCAATCAGGCGTTCACGCCAGTTCCCGGAACACCTTCATTCCTTGTCGGCGGGTTTAACCGGTCCCTTGCGAATATATTCCGCAGCGATGCGTTCAACTATTCGATTGGCGTGACGATCTCGTTTCCCTTCAGAAACCGGACTGCGAAAGCCGCACTCGCCGGAGCACGCGTCCAGGAGGATCAGATAGCGACACAGACAAGAGCACAGGAACAGCTTGTGATCGTCCAAGTCCGTAATTCAGTCCAGGCGGTCGAAACAGCTCGCCAGCGCGTTCTGTCTGCCCGCCGCGCGAGGGAGAATGCCGAAGAGCTTCTTAAAGGCGAGCGAGCGTTGTTTGATTCGGGTCGTTCGACGACGTTTCTAT
>JANPJL010000272.1:0-6093 GCA_031425495.1 Acidobacteriota bacterium | reverse complement strand
GCTTTCTCGATCGCCGCGACAATTTTCTTTACGTTGCCGGCAATGTCGCCATTGGTCGAATTGATCTGCCCGATCGTTACTTTCATCTACGAGGTTGGTTTCTGGTTTCTGGTTTCTTGTTTCTTGTCTGAGATGGTGACGGGGTTGGCAGGAGTACCGCTTACTGCTTACTGCTTACTGCTTACTGCTTACTGCTGACTGCTTTCTGCTTTCTGCTTACTGCTGACTGCTTTCTGCTTTCTGCTTTCTGCTTACCGCTTACTGCTTCCCACTTACCGCTTCCGGATCCGTGCGCTTCTTTATCATCGTCAGACGATTGCCGCGCTCGTTGTATTTTACCTCGTCCATGATGTTGTAAATGAAAAGGACGCCACGGCCGGACGTCTTGAAGAGGTTTTCGGGATCCAAGGGATCGGGGATACTGTTTACGTCGAAGCCCTCGCCTTCGTCTTCGATCGTGAATCGTGCTTCGGCTCTTGAGACCTCTGCAATGATGCGAACGAGCTTTGTCGCGTCAAACTTATTTCCATGTTTGACCGCGTTCACAAACGCTTCGTCCAGTGCGACGAACAGGTTCGACTGCTCAGACTTCACGACACCGAGCTTCTCGACACGCTTCAGCAGATAATCGAGGATAATGTGCATCAGCGACAGTGAGCTCGGCACTTCGAACTCGATGTGCTCGTGAAGCTCCTGAACGCTATCGTACTTATCCACGTGCCGCGTCTTATAGTCCAGTACGGTCGCCAGAATGTCCTTTAGCTCCGACTCCTCGAATTCGTGTTGCGCAAGATTCGCGGCTGACACCTTGAACGCCTTGATGTGTTCCTCGCCGCTCGGGCTGATAGCGATACCATTCATCGTATGAAGCCGGGGCGATTGTATGTCGAGGTCAGTGATCACCAGATCGAACTGCTCGAAATTGTCGATATCCAGAGCGTCGGCCCTCGATCCGATAGTTGCGACCGAATGGCCTACCGCGGTGAAGACTTCTTCAAGGGCGCTGGCGAGGTCGTCGTGGTCGTCAATGATCAGGATTCGTCTCTGCATATTGCGGGATTCGGCGAAAAATCGATTACGATGAGTGATTGGACGTCGTGCAAATAATAACCTGAATCGCTACTTATTGCCTATCCGTGCCCAATGAAATAACTAAAGCTTACGACTTCGAATCGCTTGAAAAATATTCTTTCAAGGAGCGAATGCTGATCCGCCTCGCCGACGTTGTTTTTTTTCTGGCGATCAGGACCATCGGGCGGACGATCCGATGGGAAGTCGAGGGGCTCGACAACTTGCGGGCTGTCGAGGCCGCAGGCGAGCTTCCGATCTATTGCGTCTGGCATGACAGAATCTTTGCGGGCACGTATTACTTGCGTGATCGGGGAATTGCGGTGATCACGTCGCAGAGTCTGGACGGAGAGTACATTGCAAGGTTTCTGAAACGACTCGGGTTTCGGACCATTCGAGGATCGTCGACTCGCGGCGGTGTACGGGCACTGGTCGAGATGATCCGCCGGATGCGCGATGGCGTGGCGATGGCGTTTACCGTCGATGGTCCTCGCGGGCCTCGTCACGAAGCGAAGAAAGGCGCGGTGATCCTGGCTAAAAAGACGGGAAACCCAATGCTCCCATTCACGGTTATACCGGATCGATTCTGGACGATAAACAGTTGGGACAGGCTGCAGATCCCAAAGCCTTTTACGGTCGCCCGATTTATTTTTGCACCGCCTATTTATGTTGGGCCGGATTCGGATGACGCACGGATAGAGGAAAAACGTGTAGAGCTTCAGGCGTCACTCGACGCTATCGTTTCCGCGAAATGATTTTTGGCAGGTGTTGGTTTAGAGAAATAATTTGCCGCCATCAGAACGAACGCGATCCAGAGAAGATCGGCGAGAAGCAGATGCCCAAGCTGCATTATGATTGGTGCCAGCGTCAGGAGTGTCGCGGCGCCGAATGCGATCTGGACCAGAACTACGATAGATAAAATGTTCGACCACCGGGCGACGCCAGGATCGTTCTCGGACTGTACCTTTAGCCAACCTGCCAGGAAGATAAGATAGACGCCCGTCGCGATCGATAATATCGGATGGCTTAAACGAAGCCGTAAAAGGATATTCGACGCGTTTGAAAAATCCTTTGATATTCCTTCGGCAAGCGTCTCGGATGGGAATAGCATGCTGCTGAGAGCCGCGATCGATCCGCTGGTACCGACGAGCAGAACTCCGATTACGGCAATCGCCAGCAGGGCATACGCTTTTCCTGGCCGTCCAAGATCGACTTCTTTATCCCCGCCCGCGTGCCAGGCTGTAAGAGTGAGGAACGCCAACAACGCGAATGTATTTATGAGATGGCCGATGGCCCAGAAAGGCCGTGCGGCGGTAATTGTCTCAGCGGTATTGCCAGTGAGGACCAACCCGGCCCCGACGAGGACCTCGGTGATAATAAAAGCGAAAGAAAGAAAAGCTGTTTTGCGAATGGCATGACCCCTCGCATATTTACGAAACGCCCAGATCAAAAGAATGAGGACCAGCAGGAACGCCGGCCCCGTGGTCACGCGGTGCGAGAACTCGATGATCGTCTTCAGTTCCGGTGCGGAAGGAATGATTTCGCCGTGGCATGTGAGCCAATGCTGGCCACACCCGTCGCCCGACTTCGAGGCCCGCAGGAAGACTCCCCACAGAATGACAACGATGTTATAGGCGAGCGTTATCCAGGCAAACTTTGCGAAACCCGAAAGCCTTGAAAATTCTTTCATAACATCCGAACTGGTCTGTCGTGCTGGTCTGCAGTGTACGTTAAAATATCACTGAGCTTTGGTTTATCAAATTCCGTCGTGATTAGAAATGCTAAACGTCACGGCACTATTCATCTACTTTACACATGAAGAATGAGCGGATCGACAAGCTGCTGGTCGATAAGGGATTGGCCGAATCCCGAGCGAAGGCGCAGGCGATGATCATGGCGGGAATGGTCCTTGTTGACGAAAAGCGCGTTGACAAGTCTTCGGAGGTCTTCCCGTCGGAGTCGATCATCCGAATCAAAGGTCAAACTCCTGAGTCCCGCTACGTCGGTCGTGGCGGACTGAAGCTCGAATCCGCTCTCGTTCATTTCAACATAGACCCGACAGGCTACCGTTGCCTGGACGTTGGATCCTCGACCGGTGGGTTTACCGACTGCTTATTACAAAGCGGAGCGGGGTCCGTCACGGCGCTCGATGTTGGCACCAATCAGCTCGTATGGAAATTGCGAACCGATCCGCGCGTCGACGTCCGCGAAAACGTTAATGCCCGATCTCTGAAGTTGTCCGACTTCCCCGCGCCATTCGATCTGATCGTGATGGATGTCTCATTTATCTCGGTCACGAAGATCCTTCCTGCCTTGGTGGAATTGCTGCGTGGAGACGGACGCATTGTCGTTTTGATCAAGCCTCAGTTCGAGGTTGGAAAGGGCGAAGTCGGGAAAGGCGGAATAGTTCGCGAACCGGAGAAGCACGCTCGGGTCGTAACGGAAGTGAATTCTTTCGCAGCAGATCTTGGTCTCGTCGTAATTGGAACGATCGAGTCGCCGATAACCGGCGCTGAGGGAAACCGCGAGTTTCTGTCCTGCTTCCAGATGGCCCGGGGATTACCCGCGTCGGATCGATCTCCTCAGCTTACCGAGGATATTGATTATTACTTCGACAACGGCCTGATGGTTCTGTCCGAGCGCTTTCTCACCGCCCGAGGATACTGCTGTAATAACGGTTGCCGACATTGCCCGTATCCGAAGCCACGGTCCGACAAGCTAGAGTAAGAAATCTTCCAGCTCGTTATGATGTACGTACCTGTCTCGCTCGACCGCCGGTTCTTCTATCGGAGCCGGATGCAATACGGACCTGTTCTCTTCGATCTGCCGAACGGACACATTCTTTGCGATCTTCGCCGTTTCGGGCGCCTCAGATTTCTCGAATTTTGCCTCATACTCTGCCCGCTCTTCGTTCAATGATCCTTGCAGCTCCATCCATTTGAAGAGTTCGATCAACAATCGATGAGTATTGTCATCGAGTTGGTTCGAGATGCTGTAGTGCATCCATTTGCCATCGCGGCGTGCCTCGACGATACCCGCGCTTCGAAGGTACGCAAGATGTCGCGAGATCAAGGGCTGGCTGTGCCGCAATATCTGAGTGAACGAACTTACACAAACCTCGTTCTCTCTGAGCAGATTCAACAATCGCAGTCGTGTAGGATCGCCGAGTGCGAGGAACAAATTGGCAGTGTTCGTTAGGGCAGTTTGCGCGTTCATGGGCAAAGAGTAGCACAGACTCGATCGAATTCAAGCCTTATTACATATGTTGCGGCGTATGTATCGGTATTATATGCCGTGTGCCATATGTATACACCGGTCCAGCTGCATCGTTGCAAGCCGGTCGCTCCCGGTCTACGATTATTCGACTACCTTACATTCAGGCCTATGAATAACGACAAAACGAACGAAGGATCTTTCGATACGCTTGCGGTCCACGCGGGAGAAAGCCGATCCGATCACCACGGCGCCGTCTCGGTACCGATCTATAGCGCCTCGGTATTTGCGTTTTCGGACGTTGAGGATGGCATTGCCATTCACAATTATGAGAAGCCCGGCTACTTTTATGGACGATTGGGAAATCCGACTCAGGACGCGCTCGAGGCGACCGTCGCACAGATCGAAGGCGGTGAGGATTCCCTTGCGTTTGCTTCGGGAATGGCCGCTGTATCTGCGGCCCTCTTCACCTTCTTGAAGCAGGGCGACCATATAGTCGCACCTGCATCGATGTACTCGACAGCCATGAACTTGTTTCACTACCTGTCGGAGTTGGGGATCACCGCGACACTCATTGATGCAACCGACGCCGAGAATTACCGGCAGGCCGCCCGCGATAACACGAAAGTTTTCTGGCTTGAGACACCGTCAAATCCGCTGGTGCAGATAACCGATATCGCTGCTGTTGCGGGCATCGCCGGCGGACTGGGTATCACTACGATCGCCGATAACACCTTCGCCACTGCCTATAATCAGCGTCCACTCGAACTCGGCGTGGATGTGTCGATTCACAGTGCGACCAAATATCTCGGCGGACACAGCGACCTAACGGCGGGAGTGATGATCGCTCGAAACGAGATCATTGAGAAAGCTCGTCACGGGGCGAGCAAGCTTTTTGGCGGCAATATTGCGCCTCAGGTCGCCTGGCTCGTCCTGCGTGGGATCAAAACGTTGGGCCTAAGGATGGAGCGCCATAACTCGAACGCACTCCGACTGGCCCATTTCTTGTCATCTCATGCGAAGGTTAAAGCAGTCTATTACCCGGGTCTCGAATCGCATCACAATCACGAGGCGGCTAAACGCCAGATGAAGGGCTTCGGGGGCGTGGTCGGTTTCGATCTGGGTACTGCGGACGCGGCAAAGTCGTTCATCGGTCGAGTCCGACTTTGCACTTTCGCCACTTCGCTGGGAGGAGTAGAAACAATTGTGCAGCCGGCGGCGCTTATGACGCACGCTACGCTATCCCAGGAAGAGCGTTCAGCGGCGGGCATCTCGGACGGGTTGATCCGAATGTCAGTTGGAATTGAATCGTGCGAGGATCTGACCGCCGATCTCGAGCAGGCTTTGACATAAAACAGAACTCCCTTTCGAGGGCTTGCCGAGAGTCGGTAGTACAACCACCCTCACTTCATCTTATACATACGTCGTCGCGTATGCGTAACCTTCGTGGTATTCACCCTCGTCCTTTACATATATGCGATAGCACATATATCAAAACTTTCGCGAAAACGATGAAGGGAAATATGAAAAGGCATCGGTCGCGTTAGCAACCAATCGAATTTAGCCGTGGGTCTTAGCCCACAGTGGCCAAGTTTCCGACCGGCGTCGCGTCAGCGACGCACACCGGGGTTTTGGGTCGAGGGGGGCGAACCCGAGCAATACCTCGTCCTCGACCGCCTCACCGAACAGTTCGGCAACGGCACGCTTCGCATCACTTCGCGCCAGGGCTTTCAGTTCCACGGCGTGAAGATGAAGGGACTCAAGGCGATCATCGCCGGGATCAATCGAACCCTGCTCACCACGCTCGGCGCC
>JANPJL010000271.1:0-3164 GCA_031425495.1 Acidobacteriota bacterium | reverse complement strand
GTAGATCAGGATCTGCTTGTGCGTGTTCGTAAGATGATCCTGTCCGCGTATGACATTCGTGATCCCCATCTCGATGTCGTCGCACACGACCGCGAGGTTATACAGAGGATGTCCGTCCGATCGAAGCAAGACGAGATCTTCGGTGTCCGAATAATCCCGCTCCTGGTGACCGTAAACCGAATCTTCGAAAACGGTCTTTCCCGATTCGGCAACTTTTAATCTGATCGCGAATGGCTCGCCATTGGCGGCGCGCGTTTCGCTCTCCGCCTCAGCAAGATCGCGATACGGATTATCTCGCATGTTCTTGTCGGTCTGCCGGGCGCGTTCGACGATTGCCTCTTTGATCGTCTTGTCACTGACAGCTTCCTTAGGCGTAAAGTCTCGATACGCTTTCCCTTCGACAAGGAGCTTTTTCGCGATCGCGCGATGTTTATCGGCATTGTCTGATTGGAAAACGATCTCTTCCTCGTGATCTAGACCGAGCCATGCGAGCCCGTCGAGTATCGAACGGGTCGACTCCTCCGTCGAGCGTGCGAGATCGGTGTCCTCGATGCGGAGCAGGAACTTGCCGCCCGTTTTCTTCGCGTAAAGATAGTTGTAAAGCGCGCTGCGGGCGGAGCCAATGTGAAGGTATCCCGTTGGGCTGGGAGCGAAGCGGACACGTGTCGTCATAGCTGAAGATTTTTACTTATGAGAGCCGTCAACGCAAAAGCGACTTGCTCGACCCGCCTCAATTGAGCTGTGCGATTTGGACAAAATTTCCACAGGTATCGTCAAAGATCGCCTCGATCCCCCAATCCGTCTTTGTCGGTTCACTCTTAAACACTACGCCTCGATCTCTCAACGCGTTGAATTCCTTTTGGACATCGTTTACGCCGAAAATAATTACTGGAATCCCGGCATCATAGATTCCTTCAAAATACTTGTCCGAGTTGAGATTGCCCCGCGGTTCCAAGAGGAGTGATGTCCCGTCCGGGTCTTCCGGCGATACAACGATCGCGACCATCGCCTCAGGTATATAAAGCTTCTCCTTAAACCCCAGGATCTCGGTGTAGAACTTGAAGGCGGCTATCGGGTCGTTAACCGACACGCTTGTCAGTGCGATCTTCATAAGATGAATACCTCAAGGTGAAATTATCACAATTCGCCAGCCATAAAATGTGAAAAGCCGTCGGACGCAATGCCGACGGCCTAACACATCAAACTGGCGGAGACGACAGGATTCGAACCTGTGGTACCCTTTTGGAGTACAACGGTTTAGCAAACCGCCGCTTTCAGCCACTCAGCCACGTCTCCAATCGTGCCAAAAAAAGCCAGGGGTTTAATTCTAGCCGCAGTGCCAACTTTGTCAAGGATTGGGGCATCATACTGCCCAACGGCACATGGCTTTACGGTTGACACATTTGGTTTTTGCCCGGAAAATACATAGGTCGCTCGATATCTCCACAATTTGGTCCCCGGTTTCGATAAGTTCGTCGGAATTATTTTTTGCAGAGACGTTCGCACTTGATGGTTTTTACTAGATCAATACTAATCGTTAAATCATTGATCGTGATGCTTACGGTTTCGACGTTCGGTTTTGCTGCCGATCCGCCGGCTGCGCCTGCGACCATCGGCGGGGGAAATCTCGGGACTATCAAGGGCGTGGTTCGAGATGACGGCGGCAGTCCGATCGCGGATGCGACCGTAGCGATATTCAAGGCGGGCACGTCGAGGGTTTTGAAACAGGTTCGCTCGGCGACGGACGGTAGTTTTATCGCCAGGATGCTGCCGGGAACCTACACGATATTTGCGGTTGCCCAAGGCTACAATCCCGTCACGCTTTCGGAAGTTCAGATCAACGGCTCGACTCAGCTCACATATGGTTTCAAATTAGAACGTGCCGGCAGCGGCAACACCCTTCCCGAAAAACGTCTCGATCGAAATAATCCTAAATGGGTGATCCGTTCGGCCCAGCTCGGTCGATCGATCTACCAGAACACCGAGGGGACGGCGACCGTCACGGAAGAAAGAGAAGAGATCGCACCGGAAAAGACAGAGGGAGGCGGTAAACGCGACGGTCAATCTGTAGCCGAGACATACTTTGCCGGTAGTGCCAACGGAAACTACGCAGGTGTAAATTTTGCGACGCTCTTACCGGTCTCTGACGACGCCGATGTAGTGCTGGCAGCACAGGCCGGGATTGGAAAAAATGCCCCGCAGCGGTTTGAGATCCAGACGAAATTCCGTCCGTCCGAGGATCATCAGGTAAGGCTAAGCAGTTCGATAGGTTCGTTCGGCTCCTTCGTCAGCGATGGCGAAGAGAAGTCACTTGGCCAGTTCTCATTCCAAGCCCTCGACGAATGGAAAGTACGCGAGGGAGTGATCGTCGTCTTCGGTGTCGACTACGCAAGATTTGTCGGCGGTGGCGACGATTCGTCGATCAGCCCACGCCTCGGATTCCAGCTCGATCTTGACGCCAAGACCCGCTTCCGGTCGGCCTATACGACTCATACCGAAGAGCGGACATGGTCTCGGGCGATCGAACTGGAAGACTCACAGGTGATCTTTCGTGAGCCGGTAGCGATCGATGATCTGGTTATTGAGGCAGGTAAGCCGCTCCTGAATAAGAGCAGTCGGCTTGAATTCGGGATCGAACGTGTGCTCGATAACAGCTCAAGCATAGAAGCCAATGTTTTCTTCGATACCACACTCGGTCGGGGCATCGGCCTGACAAGCCTGCCTTTCGACTCGTCCGGCACGGCGTTCACCGATCTTGTTGGTAATCAGCAGGGAAATGCGAACGGCGTCCGTGTAGTTTACTCACGGCGACTCACCGGCCGCTTTAGTACAGCCGCGGGCTACAGCCTCGGTAACGGACAGAAGCTTTCCGCCGATGCGATCTCGAATCCGGCCGACCTGTTCGAGAATGACATTTTCCAAACCTTCTTCGGTCAGTTCGAGGCAGATCTCAAGACCGGAACGAACGTCAAAACCGTCTTCCGGCTTTCGCCGCAGGCTACCGTCTTTGCGATCGATCCGTTTCAAGGGCGGCTCGCGATCTACGATCCCGGTCTTAGTGTCCTCGTAACGCAAAGTCTGCCAAATCTCGGTCTTCCGTTTCACGCCGAAGCAATGGTGGACGCACGAAACCTATTCGATTTTCAGCGAGGGGTCTTCGGTGA
>JANPJL010000270.1:0-5813 GCA_031425495.1 Acidobacteriota bacterium | reverse complement strand
GTCAGAAACGCGCGCTCGACTTCTCACTTGAGGCTGGAGACGTCACGGCGATCGTGGACATCACGTCGGATGACTTCGCTCCTGCCGCAATCGAGCAGGGATCGAATCGACTGGGAACAAATATCTCGTCCCGCGAGGTCGAAGAGCTGCCCGTCAACGGACGAAATTATTCTCAGCTCTATCTAAATGCACCGGGAGCCACGAACACGGGCTCAGGCAACTTTAACGAGATGCGCTTTAACGGTCGCGCAAATCAGCAGAACCAATCGAAGCTCGACGGTATTGAATCAACGGCGATCTTTGATGCGTCGCCCGGCTATGTCACGGTCCAGGGCTCGCAGTTCAGGCTGCAGACCTCACTCGAAAACATCCAGGAATTTCGCGTCGATTCGTCAAATTATCCGGCAGAGTACGGAACGGGAACGGGCGGACAGATCAACGTTATCGGAAAGAGCGGCGGGAATCAGTTTCGCGGCGGCGTGTTCTATTTTCTCCGAAACGATGCCTTTGATGCCCGAAACTTTTTCGACGGCGCGGATGCGTCGAAGTTGCGGCTGAACCAGTTCGGCGGTTCCTTCGGCGGTCCGATCATCAAGGACAGGTTTTTCTTTTTCGGCTCCTACGAAGGTCTCAGACAGCGGGCCGGCTTCAACATTCTTGAATCAACCCCGTCCAATTTCCTCCGCGACTTTATCGCCTTCTACGGTACTCCGGACGCAAGAGGAGAGGCAGCTCGTGCGGCTCTCAATATTCCGCTGGCGGACGCGAACGCCGCACTCACGCGAATCCAGGCCTTACGTGCGACGGGCGTTATCACTAGTTTCCCACTGGGTAACGGAAATGCGTTCAACGTTGGAGGTCTGAATAACTCGGCTCAGGTCATTCAAGCGAACCGCACGGCATCGCTCGATGAAGATGCAGTCAGCGTCCGTCTTGATTATAAATTCAACGAACGTTTCAACATTTATGGCCGCTACCAGCGAAACAAAGGCACCCTGTTGTCACCCGACGGCGCGAGCGGAAGATTCATATCTGCAGAACAGAATCCCGACAACCTCGTCATTTCTCTCTCACAGGTTTACGGCACGAACATCATCAACGAAACAAAATTCGGATTGAACAGGGCGCCGACAGATCTCAAAACAATTGTGCCTGATGTCGCTGGCTTGTCCGGCGTTGACCTGTCGCTTACCTCCCTACGCCTTAGCGGAAACATCGTGAGTCCCGGTGTTAACGGCGGCGCTTCCACCGGCTTCACCGAACCCGGCGGTTTGACCCGCCAATCATCGGCTGGCAACGGGCGTTCGCAGCCGGTACGACCGTCGAGCTACTCGTACATCGACAACCTTTCGTGGACAAAGGGAAATCACGCAATGAAATTCGGCGGTGAGTATCGGCAGTATCTTGTCGACTTCGACCAGCTGGGCGGAATCACTTACAGCTACGCGAGCTTGTTGGACTTCGCACTCAACCGGAATCTAACAGCCGCATTCATCGGCGATCTTTCGCTGCCCGGCGACTTTAGCGTTGCAACAGACCCGATCACTCCCATTAGCCGTCAGTCCGAAGGCCTCAGCAAAGCCCGGCAGTTCTACGCCATAGCGTACGCACAGGACGAATGGCGGTTCCGTCCGGACATGGTGCTCAACTTCGGCCTTAGGTATGAGTACTACTCGGTAAACCGCGAGCAGGACAACCGTGCGGTGGTATTCGATGCGGCCAAAGGGATCCTCCGGTCACCCGATACTGACTTTTACAAATCTACGCACAACTTCGGTCCGCGTGTTGGTTTCACATGGACGCCTCGCTTCCTACGCGGCAAAACAACGATCCGTGCGGGCGGCGGTCTTTATTACGGACCGGGCCAGTATGAAGACCTTATTCAGCCGATCGAGAGTAACGTGTTCCGTTCAAGCACGAACGTAGGAAACGGTTTGACGACGACAACAGGAACTACGGTATCGACGGTCGGTGGCGTACAACAGCGGTTCACGCCTAGAGCCTACGATACCGACGGCTACAAAGTGCCCGAGCGTGTATTCCAATACGGGGCGTCGGTTCAGCATGAGCTTCCCGGTTCCACAGTACTCACGGTTGCGTACGTTGGTTCGATCGGTCGCAACCTATTCTTGAGAAGCATCACAAATCGCATCCTGCCCGGTCAGGCGATAATCGGCCCGACCGATCCTATCCCGACCGGTGTCGGCGTCGTTAACCGCTGCAGTGTTGCACTAGTAGCCGGAGCTTGTCCTGCTCCGGGTCAGGTCACGGCGACGGCGATCCGAGAGTTTGATATTGTCGGACGCCAGCTCGTTGCTGGCGCGATCGTGAGTAATCCAAATGCTGTGCTCCAACCGTTCGGGGAGATCGATTACAAGACGTCCGGCGGACGCGACAGGTACGACTCAATGCAGATCATGCTCAATCGTCGATTTGTTGCTGGGCTAACGATCAACGCTCAATACCAACTTGGAAAGACGTTTGGAAACACGCAGGGATCGAATGAAGCGAACACAGCTCAGAACCCGTTTACCTTTGACGACGAATTTGGCAACAACACATTCGATATTCGCCACAGTGGAAACGTTACGGCTCTTTATGAACTGCCGTTCGGCAAGACCAAGCGTTATAAACTGGACGGCATTGCGGACGCGATCGCCGGTGGATGGCAGATCGGTGGTGTATACAACGCACGTTCGGGAACGCCTATCAACGTGACCATAGTTCGTCCGGACGTCGTCGGCGTATGTCAGGTCTCGACCGGCTGTACTCTCGGCGGAGCCCCTGTCCCGCAAGGGTTCGTTATCTCGCTTCCGTCAGGAGCTTTGCCTGCAGGATTTGTAGGTGTCATAAACACGCCCGGCGGAAACGCATCGCGCAGCACTCGTCGACCCGATCTTGTTCCCGGCGTCGATCCTTACCTGACCACGGCAAATAATCTTCGCTTCCTGAACCCGGCGGCGTTTGCGATGCCTTTGCCCGGAACTTACGGAAACCTTCCACGCAACGCGTTAAAAGGACCAACATTCCATCAATTCGATCTGACGCTGCAGAAACGTTTCCCGATCACGGAGACGGTAAACTTTGAATTCAAAACGGAGTTTTACAATCTGTTCAATAAGGCGAATTTCGCAAATCCACCGGTTACGTTACCGAGCACTCTGACGGGCAATGCGGCGTCCAGGCAGCCGGGTATTCCGTTCTCGGTGGATAACGTCGGACAGTTCGGCGTCATCAATGGAACAGTCGGCCGAACAGTCGGACTAGGAACAAATCGTCAAATACAGTTCGCCGCGAGGTTGAACTTTTAGACGCCTACGAAAAAGGGGAAGTGACGAAGGGGCGGTCGGACGACCGCCTCTTCTTGCGCCCTAACTGGACGGGACCGCAGGCCACAAACGCTTTAACGATAATGTAACGCCCCGTTTATTCTTCGGACACAGCCACGTCTTACCAACCACTTTTCACCACCAAACTAGAAAATAAACGCAGGCGCGCACCCGATATTTGGTTGCCCCTTCTGCTCGGAGAACCAAATTAACTTTCGAGATCGCGGCACCGTAGTCGCAGTTCTGATCTCCGTGATCTTTGCCTCAGGCGCTTTTGCGGCAAAGCCGGACGTTGCGCTCGGCGTACTCGGTACGTATTCGACGGGACTTTACAACCAGGCCGCAGCCGAGAGACTTACGTACGGACCTACGCCTTCATCGGACTTGAGCGGATAGGCGGGATCATGGTTTACGACGTCGCGTCACCGTTCGATGCCCGTTTTGTCCAGTATCTGAACAACCGAAACTTTTCCGCAGTTACGAACACCGCGGCGGCGAGGGATCTCAGATCCGAAGGCGTAAAATTTATTGCCGAAGAAGACAGTCCGACGGGAGTGACCCTGTTAGTTGTTGCTAATGAAGTGAGCGGGAAAACGACCGTTTATGAAGTTGCGCAGGTACCCTGAGACTCTCGGCTATGCCGCTTTGCCGCCCGATGAGCGGAAAGGCTCTGCTTTTCCGAAAGACCTGAAAACACTTGAGGCTGCGCCTCCACGAAAGGCGCAGCCTCAGAATAATTTCATCCGCCACGGTGAGCCATAGGCCCACCGCTCATCATGGCGGCAAAGCCGCGTCGACCCTACCTTAAACGCTTGCAACTATTTAGTCGCCGTCGTCTTACTATCCTTCGGGTCATACGGTGCCGACTGGTAACGCTTCACAGCTTCCTGCGCGTTATCGTAGTTGTCTCCCAAATCCGCAGCTCGTTTATATGCAGACACCGCACGGTTCCGATCGCCCTTTGCGTCGTACGCATTGCCCATCTTAATATTCGACCAGACGGACAACCACGTCGGACTGATGTTACCGCTTAACGCAGCCTTGAAGTTATCGACGGCGAGATCGTAGTTTCGCTGCTCGAGGAACAAGAGGCCGAGGTGATAGTAGATCCAGGAGTTCGAACGATCGAGCTTGAGCGCTTCTTCAAATTGGGCCTGCGCTTCCGCATAGCTACCTTCTTTGAAGCGTTCGATGCCGCGACGTGCGATCGATGAAACGCGAAGATCCGGCGAGATGCGAAGCAGTTTATAGTTCGGATCGATCACGACGTTCAGCGGCTTACCGGTCGACTCGATATTAAAATCTGCGCTCGCTTCGTCCATCTGCAGGACCTGGGTGTTCAGCCCGTTCTCGCCTTCGCTTCGAAGTTGGACTTCGACCGGCAGGCGAAGATTATCGTAGTTTTGCTTGACCGTCCCGCGTGCGACAAACTTTCCGGCACGGGTCCGAATGATTAGGTAGTCACTCGAGAATTCCGGCACGCCAGTCCCCTCGACCCACCGGGCGAAGAAGTATCGCAAAGGATCGCCGCCGATGCGTGACGCAAGCTTTTCGAAATCGTCTATCGAAACATTCTTGCCGCGATTCTCTTGCAGGTGCGTTCGCAGTAACTGATTGAATTTCTGTTCGCCGAGCGTGTCGCGCAAAAGCTTGAACACGAACGCGCCCTTCGAGTACATGATGTACTGGTACGCCGTCGATTGATCGTCAAGATTTGCCGGTGCACGAAGCAGCGATGCGGTCTGCTCGAACGTCAGCGATTTTTCAAGCAGCTCGCGCCGGAGATTGTCGAGCTGCGCCCCGGTCGACGTGCTTTCACGAAAAGCGAACGCACTGTATTCCGAAAGCCCCTGTGCGAGCCACGCATCGTCGAACGATTTCAACCCGACAGTCAGGCCCCACCATTGATACGCAGCCTCGCGCTGCAGACGCTCATTCGTTATCTCGCGAGCCTGTTCGAACTGCCGGTCGGCAATGAACAACATTCCCTGTGACGAATAAAGATCCAGACTCTCGTCGTCGATCTGCACGACGATCAAACGCTTGCCCATCGCCGGCTCGCCGTATTTCTTCGTGTAGAATTCGAGCGACTTCCCGAGGGTCTCGCCATAGCCGATCACTTGTTGATCGCTACCCGGCTTTGTGAAGAACTGAAGTTCGTAGCCGCCGACATTCAGAGTCCTTGCTGCATATTTTCCGTATGCCAGATTACCGACGAGACTCGGCGTCGATTGAACGAACCGGAATTTCCCGCCGACGTTCGAAGCCGGTGAATCGCTATAACCGATAACCTGATATCCGCCCGGAACCGAGATCGTGATATCTGCCGTCGCCAGGTCGGCAGCGTAATCGTGAAACGGGAACCAGCGTGCGGCATACATCAGGTAACCCTGATTCTCGCCGACGTAAGCCAGACGCTTGTTGAGAAGCGGACCACCGCTAGGAAGGTTCAGCACACCGCTATATTTGAACCGAAGCGTGACG
>JANPJL010000269.1:0-4352 GCA_031425495.1 Acidobacteriota bacterium | reverse complement strand
GCAGCCGAGGACCGGGGCGTCCTGGTGACGATCGCGACCGGCCGACGATTTCGAGACGGTCGACCTCTCGGGTTGGAACTCGAACTCAACGCACCACTGATCACGCATAACGGCGCGCTTCTGAAGTATGCGGACTCGCTTGAGACAGTCGCATCCTCGTTGCTTTCGATAGAGACTGCAACCGAGATCGTCTCTGTCGGAAAAGAGTTCGGAGGAGATGCTCTCGTAAGCGTGGACCCTCACGGCCAAGGGACGCTCCTTTACGACCGGCTTTCCGACGACAACCTCCCGCTGCAAAAATACGTTACGTGGGCAAGGCAGCTTCACGGTTCGGACGGCGACGACTCAGTGATCCACGTTGCGGACCTGAATGAGGTTCTGCATGAACATGAGGTAATTCACATTTCGTTTTCGGGTAGCTGCGAACGGATGGAGCACATGACGGATTTTCTCCGGAACCAGTTGGGCACCACGATCACGCTTCTGGCGACCATTTATCCGCGGCTCGATTTTACGCTGCTCGATATTCTCCCGCCGGATGCGTCGAAGGGTAAGGGCGTCGAACGTCTTGCAGTTCTTAACGGCTTAACACGCGAGAACGTTATGGCGATCGGCGACAATTTCAATGACGTCGAGATGCTCGAGTTCGCCGGCACGCCGGTCGTGATGGGAAACGCCGACACCGGTTTGCTAGAACGTGACGAATTTTATACAACTGTTAGTAATGACGAGAACGGCGTTGCCGCCGCGATCGAACGATTTATTCTGAGCGAGGAGAAACTCTAAAAGTGGCAAATCGAACCGCGGTTATCGAAACGAACAAGGGCGTTATTAAGTTTGAGCTTCTTGAACAAGACGCACCCAAAACTACTGAGAACTTCCGGCTGCTGGCCGAAAAGAACTATTTTGACGGTGTGATCTTTCACCGCGTGATCAAGAATTTTATGATCCAGGGTGGCGACCCGCTCGGCGAAGGCTACGGCGGCGAATCCGCTTGGGGCGGAAAGTTCGATGACGAGATCGCTCGAGATTCGGCTCTGTACGGAGGCGTTTACGAGAAGGGTACCGTGGCGATGGCGAACTCGGGACCGAACACGAACGGTTCGCAATTCTTCATCATGCATGTCGACTACCCGCTTCCGCCCTCGTACGCGAAGTTCGGTCGTGTGACCGAAGGGCAGGACGTGATCGACGCGATCGCCGAAACGGAAACCAATCACAAAGACAAACCGGTTGACCCGATCGTAATGAATAAGGTTTATGTGGAGGACGTCGCGAACTAGATGCGTGCTGTCTTGCAGCGCGTCACTCGTGCTCGAGTTGCGGTCGATAACGAGATCGTAGGTGAGATCGGACCTGGATTGTTAGTTCTACTTGGCGTCGGTGTCGGTGACACGGATGCTGAGGCGCTCAGTTTGATCGAGAAGATCTTAAACCTTCGGATCTTTGACGACGATAGTGGAAAGATGAATCTCTCCCTTATGGATATGAAGGGCGAGATGCTGATCGTTTCGCAGTTCACGCTCTACGCAGACACTCGACGGGGACGTCGTCCCTCTTATATTGAAGCCGCACCGCCTGAGGACGCGAACCGGATTTACGAGTTCTTCGTCACCGAAGCCCGTAAACATTTAGCAACGGTCCAGACCGGGCGATTTCAAGCTATGATGGACGTCGAACTTGTAAACAACGGCCCGGTCACAATCATCCTCGAGAGTTCACAAAATTAGATGAAGATCACAATCGCCATTTTGGCTCTAGCACTATTGTTTTCGGGCTGCGGTAAAACCTCGACTGCGAATCGCAAAGTTGCGAACGCAGAAATAAAGAAGGGCGTCGCACCCGTCGCCGACAGTGAGATCGCCATTATTGAAATGGAGACACCTGCGTACGGCACCATCAAGATCGAGTTGTATTCGAATATCGCGCCTAAGGCAGTTTCCCGATTCAAAGAACTCGCGAAAGAGGGCGTTTTCGACGGAACCACTTTTCACCGCATAAATCAGTCCGTGATCCAGGGTGGCGATCCGCTATCAAAGGACGGCAACCCTTCGAACGACGGCCAGGGCAAATCAAATAAACCGGATGTACCCGCTGAGTTTTCCGATATTCTCTATGACACCGGCGTTGTAGGCGCGGCGCGTGGGCCCGCCAACAACTCAGCGAATTCACAGTTCTTTATCACTCTGAAGAGAGAGCAGGGATTCGATCAAAAATACACAATATTCGGAAAGGTGATCGAAGGAATGAACAACGCCCGAACCATCGCGGGCGTACAACCTAAGGAAGGAGAACGGCCAGTCGAACCGGTACGCATTAAAACGGTCCGGATTGAACCAAAGCCGTAAATAGCGGTAATATATTTCTTCCGCTCGCGTAGCTCAGTGGATAGAGTGCTTCCCTCCGAAGGAAGAAGTCGCAGGTTCGAATCCCGCCGCGAGTACCAACTTTCACAGATACTTAGGGGCCCTTGATAGGCTCCTTTTTCTGTTTGTATGGTTGATTGTATGGTTTCCGAAGACCGATACACGGCTGCAGGCTATTGCCTACGGGGTGCGAATTAGCTCTACGACAGATGTTCCAGGCCCTGCTTCGGATATCGTCGTAACAACTCCGCCGAAATCCGGGCTAAACTCTCTCAACTAAAGCGAATCCAACACTCGTACGAAGTTCTTGATCTCTGAGCCGGCAGGCTGGTCGCAGATTCCATATAACAGTCCAGGAATTCATCTCTAACGGCGTGCCGTGAATCCCCCGAAGTGAATCCCCGAAGATATTTCTTTTTTTGGATGATACCAGTATGGTATAGTGTAGATGCCAGTTTGGTGCAATCATCAAAGTGGCTAGAATCTCTCGTGCCTCGATCAGCAATACAGAAGACCCAAGGATCCCGCAGAAAGGAAATCGCCCGGTCGATTCGCCTTCCGCAACGGGTCTGGAACTTGGTCGACAAGGAAGCGGCTAGGTGTCGGCGATCTTCGGCTAAGCAACTGGAAGCGTTGATCGTCAAATGGCTCAAGGGAGAAGACGTCGATATCAGATCGGAAGGTGCGTCTAAATGAAAAAGAAACTTTCGCGACGGACGACAAAACCAACGGTGACGGAACTGTTCGCGGGTGCCGGTCTTTGGAGCTCGGCATTCGTTGCCGAAGGCTTCTCCGTTACTCGGGCGATCGAGATAGACTCCATTGCCGCGGCAACCTACAAACGCAATCTGGGACCTCATATCGAAGCCGCCGACGTACTTGAGTCGGAACCGAAAGGAAAGTGCGATGTTCTCTTGGCGGGCAGCCCGTGTCAAGGATTTTCTACCCTCGGCCGTCGCGATTCTCAGGATCCGCGAAACCTTCTAAGCCTCGATCTGCTTCGATGGGTTCCTGTGCTGTGCCCGGAGATTATCGCGATCGAGAACGTCGAGGCCTTTCTCTATTCATCCGTTTACGATCAACTGCGCTCGAGCTTGGAGTTGATGGATTATCGAGTTGTGTCGATCGTCGTCGATGCAACCGACTACGGGGTGCCTCAGAGACGGGTCCGATCGTTTACATTTGCGACCAAGGGCCGACTGCCGAAACTAAAACCGAATTTGAGGAATGCAGTTCGGACCGTCCGGGAAGCGTGGTCCGGCCTTCCTGATGAACCCAACGGCATCAACTTGCACACGGCTCCAATACCGTCCGAGCTCGCATTGGCAAGAATGAAGTTAATTCCGACTGGCGGCGATAAGCGAGACATCTTACGCCTCGCTCCGGATCTCTCGCCGCCGTCATGGCGGAGACCGAGGAATGAAATCACCGATGTTTGGGGTCGTCTACGCTGGGAACGTCCGAGCAACACGTTGCGAACGTGTCTTCAGAACCCGTCGAAGGGAAGATACATTCATCCTGAGCAACATCGCACAATCTCTCTTCGCGAGGCGGCCCGACTGCATTCGATCGACGAGGCCTCTTGTTCGTTTCAAGGGGTTTTGCTTCGGGCTCGACCGTAGGGTCGTAACCCGCCGGCACGTTCGTACCGATTTCCAACTCTTCAGCTAGCTTTTTGTTCAGCGTCTGCTCCGTCTCATTGGAGATCAAGAATTGACTAAAGGTCGGATCTATCAACCACGGCGACTTCTCGAAGAGACCGTGGAGCTCATCCTCATTATTGGCGTTCTTAAAATTGACGCCTTCACAGATTTTTCTAAGTGCGTCTATCGCGCTCATCCGTCCGTCGACGATCCGTAAGAAATCACCGAGCTCATTGTTCGTTAGCTCGATTATTTGGCCCGCGACCTGGCTAAGATTCGGGTGTTCCGAATTAGCAAGGGCCGACAGCGTCTGAAGGATATTGCCCTGGACTAGACCGTCAAC
>JANPJL010000268.1:0-11870 GCA_031425495.1 Acidobacteriota bacterium | reverse complement strand
GTTTCGTGGTTCGGATTTAAGAGAAGAGAACCACGAAACACACGAAGCACACGAAACAAGAATACGAAATCTACGACCCCGCCGACATTCCAAACACACGAATTACACGAAACAAGAAAGAAGCTATTTCTTCCCGAGGTCCACGGCGCGCTGGTACGCAGCGTACACTGCTTTCGAGAGCACGGTTCGCAGCGTGCCTTTTTCCATTTGGTAGATCGCGGCAGCCGAAGTCCCACCGGGTGATGTGACCATGTTTCGAAGCTCGGCCGGATGCTTGTTCGAATCCATCGCAAACTTGATCGATCCGAGCATCGTTTCCTGTACCAATTCTTTCGCCATCTCGCGCGAGAAGCCGAGATGTACGCCGGCGTCGGTGAGTGCTTCCATCACCATGAAGATGTAGGTTGGGCCGGTCGCTGAAAGCGAGGTCGCCATGTCGATCATGTTCTCTGTCTCGACAAAGAGTTCCTTTCCTAGTGCGGACAATATTTCGCGTATGTGGACGCGGTCGTCTTGAGCTACGGCTTCAGTACATGTCCAGGCCGTTATGCCGGCCCCGATCTGCGACGGAGTGTTTGGCATCGCTCTCACGATCTTGGCCGTGCCGAGCGAGCCTGCGAGATGTTCGATGCGTGCACCTGCGACGATCGAAATTACAAGATTGTTAGGAAGAAGCACGCCCTCGAGATCGGTAACCACTTTCGCCAGCCGCTGCGGCTTGATGCAAAGTACGGTCGCCGATGTCTCATGTGCACACGCCGCACGCGCAGCTTCGGCATTCTGCTCAAAAACCTTGATACCGTACTTCTCGCTAAGTTCTTCTCGCCGGGCCGCACGCGGATGGCTCGCCCAAACCTTTTGCGGTTCTACGAGGCCTTTCCGCAAAAGACCCGCGATCATCGATTCGCCCATCACGCCACAGCCGATGAATGCGAGATGCATATTCTTCACGTCGTTCGCCATAACGATCATTATCGGCCTTTTGTATTTTTTTTGACTACCGCAAGCTAAGAAAACTATCAGTGTCTTGATATCCTTGTTGCGATGACCATAGACGAACAGCTCTTACATTTAAAAAAAGGCACTGTCGATCTTATCCGCGAGGAGGATCTAAAGGCCAAGCTCGAACGCTCGGCAAAAACCGGCAAGCCGCTGCGTGTAAAGCTCGGGCTTGATCCGACCGCGCCGGATATTCACATCGGACATACGGTCGTGATCAGAAAGCTGAGAGCCTTTCAGGAGCTCGGGCACACCGTGATCTTTTTGATCGGCGATTTCACCGGGATGATCGGCGACCCGTCGGGCAAGAACGCGACGCGACCGCCGCTTTCGCGCGACGAGATCAATGCCAACGCCGAAACGTACAAAGCACAGATGTTCAAGCTACTCGATCCGGACAAGACCGAGGTCCGTTTCAACGGCGAGTGGATGGACAAACTGACGCCGGCCGATTTTATAAAGCTCGCGGCAAAGACGACGGTCATGCAGATACTCGAACGTGACGATTTCACAAAACGCATGGCCGATCATAAACCGATATCTTTGCACGAGCTGCTGTACCCGATCGTACAAGGTTATGATTCCGTCGCCCTCGACGCCGATGTCGAACTTGGTGGCACGGATCAAAAATTCAACCTGCTGATGGGACGCAACCTGCAACGCGAGTTTGGACAGGAACCGCAGGTGATAATGACGACGGAACTTCTCGAAGGCCTCGACGGCGTCAACAAGATGTCGAAGTCGTTGAACAATTACATTGGCATCGAGGAATCGCCCGACCAGATGTTCGGTAAAGTGATGTCGATCTCCGACGAACTAATGTGGAGATATTACGAGCTGCTGACCGACACCAGCATCGACGAGATCAATGTTTTGAAATTCAAATGCGAATCTGAAGCCGAGAACCCGCGAGATCTGAAAGTGGCGTTGGCTAAAACGATCATCTCGGATTTTCATTCCCAGCAGGCGGCCGATGAAGCGGAAGGGGAGTTCACGCGACGGTTTGTGAAGAAAGAAATTCCCGATGAAATTGAGGAACGTAAAATCCCACCCGGCACGCGCAGGCTCACGATGCTTTTAACCGAAACCGGGCTCGCAGCTTCGAAAGGGGAAGCAAAGCGGCTCATCGAGCAGGGCGGTGTCAAAGTAAATGGCGAGAAAGTATCCGCAGTTTCTGCGGACGTAGATGTCATCGCCGAGGGTGTCCTTCTGCAGGTCGGAAAGCTAAAGTTTTTGAGGGTGGTGGGGAACTAGACCGGTTTAAGGTGGCAAAATGTTCGGAATGGTCAGGCCGGGCATTGTTTTGTGCCGCTCCTATAGAGCTCCAATTGATTTCGCAAACGTTTCTACAAACATGCCGCACCTAGCGGTGCTTCAGAAATTTGTGTGGACCTTGATCAAACAATCAGAAGTCCGCACGGCCCCGATCGAGCGACCCTGGTCATCGACTGTGGATGCACCTTCAAGACAGCTCCGCTAGAGCGAAATGTTTGTAGAAATACGTCAACAAAGTCTGTAGCGGCGACATTGTGTTTGTGCCGCTCCTACGGAGCTTCAAATTATTCTTGCAAACGTTCTACAGACATGCCGCACCTAGCGGTGCTTCAGAAATTTGCGTGGCCCCTCGATTGAACAATCAGAAATCCGCACGGCGCCGATTGAGCGACCCTAGGCATCGACTTGTGGATGCACCTTCGAGACAGCTCCGGTAGGAGCGAAATGTTTGTAGATAAGACGTCAACGAAATCAAACGAGCTCCGTAGGAGCGGCATTGGGTTTGTTCCCACGGAGCTTCATCTTATTTTCGTTAAATATGCCGCAACCATCGGATTCAGAAATTCGCACGGCCGCGATTGGGGCAACATCGAACCGTTGGCGAATCTCAACACAGCTCCGCTAGGAGCGGCATGTTTGTAGGACCCCGCCACCCCGCGAGCTAGCTCCGTAGGAGCGACAACTAATCAATCCAATCGAATAAATACCGATCTTCATACTCGACCTCGAACCGGTCAAGCATGCCGACATATTCTTCGCGAAACGAACGAGTTGCGTGATGCTTTTCCTGATTAAGGACGTATTTTGCCACCGTATCTAGCTGCGATCGGGAATAAGAAAACGCGCCAAATCCTTCCTGCCAATGGAATTTGCGGCGGGTGAAGCGTTGCTCGTTTATGAATGCGCTCGAATTCGCTTTTACGTCGCGAAGTAGATCGGAGACCGCAATACTTGGCTTGAGGCCGAACAATATGTGTATGTGATCCGCAATGCCGCCAATAGCGAGCAGCTTCTGATTTTGGTTTCGGAATATGCCTCTATGTACTTGAAGAGTTCTTCTTTCCATTCGGGCATGATCAGATGATCGCGGGCCTGGACTGCGAAGACAGCCTGAATAAGGATCTGGGAGTATGTATTTGCCATGGGAGTAGTGGCGCTCTCTGGGGAGCTTGTCTAAATTTGTCCCATATTCTGGCGCAAGAAATGGCGCCGGTGCAAGGAAGGTGTCGCTCCTACGGAGCTAGGTCGATAATCCACGCTGGTTCTACAAACATTTCGCTCCTACGGAGCTGAAGAATTCAGACGTTACGCCCATCCCAGCTCCCTAGGAGCGGAATGTTTGTAGAATTTGTTAGCAATACACAATCGAGCTCCATCGGAGCGACATATCTGTGCCGCTCCTACGGAGCTTCAATCTGTTCTCTCGCAAATCGCCTACAAACATTTCGCACCTTGAGGTGCTGAAGCTACTTGATATTTGGCTGGCGGTTCTACAAACATTCCGCACCAGGCGGCCCTTACATCTGATTTACTCATCATCGACAATAATTTCCTGATACACGGTTCGCCGCAGGCGCGAGATGGGGATCAGGGCATCGCCGGGGCTGGTTGCGCCGGCTGGGCGTGAGAACTCGTCTGCGTGACTTTTGAGATACTCAAAAAATCGTTCGAACTCGCGCTGCATCGAATCCATTTTTTCGCGCATATTCAAAATTATCTCGACACCCGCGAGGTTCACGCCCAGGTCGCGCGTGAGCGATAGAATTACTTCGAGCCGCTCGAGATCTGAGTCTTCGTAAAGTCGCGTGTTGCCGACCGAGCGCGATGGCTTCAATAACCCTTCGCGTTCGTACAGCCGCAGTGTCTGCGGATGTATATCGTATAGTTCCGCGACGGCGCTGATCGTGTATGTTTTAACTTTACGTTTCATATTCCAATGCCGAATTGCGGCCGGCTCGTTCGGTCTTCAATAGATAAATTCCAAAGATCACGGCGATAGTCGAGGCGATGGCCGGCCAATAGATGTAACGGAAATCCGCCGCGGGTGCCGTGAAGAAATACGAAAAAATGTAAAGCAAACTGCTGATAGAAAGCACGAGCACGAAGTCCCAATCGCCTGAAAGTCGCGATCGCGCCGCGCGATACACAAGAAAACAGCAAGCGAGTATCCACAGGATCCCACGGAAAAAAAACGTCTGCATTACGGGTCGTTGAAAAACGCTGAAGTACGCCATGATCGACCGGTTTACCGGGTTCTTCTCGATACGAAATTCTGGAGGATTACGGTTCAATGCCGGATCCCAATATTGCAAAGCGACGGATCTGCCAAGGCCTATAAGCTCGAGAAATACCGTAGAGCGATGAGTTAAATATCCCACCGGATCAGCCAGGATCTGCTGTCGCCATACCGTGCGGAGCTCCTCGATCTTCTCCGGCGTTTCGACGACGGTCAGGACAGCCTCCCCGTTCCGGGATTGATCGGTGTAAACCAGACGACCGACAGTCGTCGGTGTGTAGTTCGACCGGACATCCTCCATCGAAAAGTTCGGGCTGTCGATGACGTACTGAGGAAATCGGGGTTCGTTGTTTCGGATCGATATCGCGGCGAGATCGTAGAGCTGAACATACTGAAACGGATACGAAGTCCGGCCATCGGTGATCAATGACTGGGCGATAAGTACGCCGGCCAGTAGGACAACGAAGTAAGCCGAGCCTATCGCGGTCGACATCGTCCAGCCTCTTCCTAATTCGAACACGGCGACTGCTACGAATCCTGTCCAAATCGCGATCGGCAGAATTGCCGGCACCGAATTCAATCGCGCTGCAAACGCATAGAACAAGAACGGGGGTGACAGCAAGAGCACGAGCTTGCTCTTCGATTTCTTAGCGAGAAAGACTAGCGAAACCGCCATCAATAAACCGACGGCCATCGCGACATCTTTCCAGATGACCGGAAGCTGCGATAGGACGCTCGGCAAGAACGGAAAAAGGACGGCGGCTATTCCAAGGGCAAACGACTCACGGTGGATTGCCTCCCACAGACATGCGACGGCGATCCAAAATACTCCGACCTGCAGGACGAACATTAACCCCGGTCCAGCGACCAATTGATCCAGACCGCCCCAAAGGTACGACATGATCCACGAGTTCTGGTCGTATATAATTCCGCTACGTCCCTCAGCGAGACTTGCGATGGAGTCGGGCGACATCATGCCCGGATAGAACGCCGCGAGAGTTAATGCGAAACCCAGGAAGCAGATCAGATATCCGACAAATCGTTTTTGTTGAATGACTTCTTTTCTAATCACGTCGATCCGCCGTTTGTGAATAAGGAGCGGCTATTCCAGTCCCATAACCTTTCTCGGATTTTCCGGATTCACCTTTTCGAACTGCCGCAGAACTTCCTTCGTCTCTTCGGAAACAATTTTCGGCAGGACGATCTTTACTTCGATAAACTCGTCGCCTCGAAGATTTGGATTTCGCAGACTGGGGAATCCGCGCTCGCGGAGTCGAAACTTTTGGCCGGACTCAGTACCCGAAGGGATCTTCAATTGCGCCTTGCCCTCGACCGTCGGCACCTCGATCTTCGTTCCGAGGGCTGCCTCGGGTACCGTGATCGGAACCGTCACATAGACATTGTCGCCGCGACGTTCGAGAAATTTGTGCTTGCCTACATTGGTCAGGATAAAGAGATCGCCCGGTTCGGCACCGAGCCGTCCGCCGTGTCCCTTCTTCGGGATCCTGACCCGCGAACCCGTATCGACGCCAGCAGGTATTCGTATTTTCACTTGCTCTTTTTTTGGAGTCGTTCCCTTGCCGTTGCAAAGGGAACAGGGGCTACGACGCCGGCCGGTGCCTTCACAATCCGGACACGGTTGCGAAAATTGCAGACGACCGCCCGTGCGCATCACTTGTCCCGCACCTTTGCACGTCGTACACCCGACAACCGGACCGCCCGTATCACCCGCGCCCTGACAACGTGAGCACTGCTCGCTCCGATTGACGGTGATGTTCGTTGTCATCCCGGTGAAAGCCTCTTCGAAACTGAGGGCGAGCGGGATCTCAATATCGCGGCCACGTTTCGGCATCGGTCTCGGCACTTCAGGCTCACGTCGTGTTCCCGAACCGGTTCCGCTACCGCCAAACAGGTCCGAGAAAATATCCCGGAAGCTCGAGCTGCCGCCCGGTTGCGCGCCGCTCGAAAAATCGAAACCTGAAAAATCAAAACCGGCATTGGGGCCACCCCCGGCCGACGTCCCGGCTCCGGCTCCAAACGGGGAATCGGGATCCAGGTTGTCGTTGTAATACCCGAAGCGATCAAAAACCTTTCGTTTTTTCTCGTCGGACAATACGTCGTAGGCTTCCTGAACCTCTTTGAACTTTTCCTCGGACGTCTTATCGTTCGGATTCACATCCGGATGGAACTTGCGCGCCAAGCGCCGGTACGATTTTTTTATCTCGTCCGGCTTCGCGTCCTTCTTTACGCCGAGGCTCTTGTAATAGTCTTTCTTCGCTGCCATTTCGATTCAGTGACAAGTTTAGAGGGACAAGGGACGAGACAGGTAACGCTCATCCCTTGTCCCTCATCACTGCTTGCTAATGGTTACTTCTTCTCGTCTTCGACGTCGACGTATTCAGCGTCGATCACATTATCGTCAGGTGCTGCGGCAGAACCGCCTTCACCATCCGCTCCGGCGGTTGCCGACGAAGCCTGCTCATCGCCACCACCTGTCTCGCCTTCAGGAGCCGCGGCCTGGCTATAGAGAACCTCCGCGAGTTTGTGCGATGCAGTCTGCAAACGCTCGAAGGCGGTGTTCATCGCGTCGGTGTCGGACCCCGCAAGGGCAGTCTTTGCTTCCGCAATTGCCGTCTCGATCTCGGCGCTTCCGGCCGCATCCATTTTGTCTTTGTTCTCCGCAAACGTCTTGTCGACGCTGTAGACAAGACCGTCGAGCCTATTGCGTGCTTCTATCTCGCCCTTCTTCTTTTCGTCTTCTCCGGCGTGAGATTCGGCATCCTTCATCATCTTGTCGATCTCGTCTTTCGACAAGCCGCTGGTAGCGGTGATGGTGATCTTCTGCTCGCGTCCTGTGCCAACGTCCTTTGCCGAGACGTTAACGATACCGTTTGCGTCGATATCGAACGTTACTTCGACCTGCGGGACGCCGCGGGGTGCTGGCGGAATTCCCACGAGGTGGAATTTACCGAGCGTCTTATTGTCCGGCGCCATCGGGCGTTCGCCCTGGATCACGTGCACCTCGACAGATGTCTGATTGTCCGACGCCGTTGAGAAGATCTCGCTCTTCCGCGTCGGGATCGTTGTGTTGCGTGAGATCATCTGCGTCATCACACCGCCGAGCGTTTCGATACCGAGCGTAAGCGGCGTTACATCGAGAAGCAGAATGTCGGTCTTCTCGCCACCAAGCACTCCCGCCTGGACAGCAGCACCAAGAGCGACAACCTCGTCCGGGTTGACGGACTTATTCGTTTCCTTGCCGAAGAACGCTTTGACCATCTCCTGCACTTTTGGAATTCGCGTCGATCCACCGACGAGTACGATCTCCTCGATGTCCTTGGGCTCGAGACCTGCATCCTTGATAGCCTGCTCGACCGGCGGCATGAGGCGTTTAAGGATCGGCTCAACAAGCTGTTCAAACTTCGAACGCGTGAGCTTCATTACAAGATGCTTCGGTCCGGAAGCGTCCGCTGTGATGAAGGGAAGGTTGATCTCAGTCTCCATAGCAGACGAGAGCTCGACCTTTGCCTTCTCGGCCGACTCCTTCAAACGCTGGAGCGCCATCTTGTCGTTGTGCAGATCGATTCCCTGGTCCTTCTTAAATTCATCGATGATCCAGTCGATCAAAACTTCGTCAACGTCATCGCCGCCGAGATGGGTATCACCGTTCGTCGATTTCACTTCGACAACACCTTCACCAACTTCCAGGACCGAAATGTCGAAGGTTCCGCCGCCGAAGTCGAATACGGCGATGACCTCGTCCTTTTTCTTGTCGAGTCCATAGGCAAGCGCGGCCGCGGTCGGTTCGTTCACGATTCGAAGCACTTCGAGACCGGCGATCTTGCCGGCGTCTTTGGTTGCCTGACGCTGGGCGTCATTGAAGTAGGCCGGAACTGTAATGACCGCCTTTTCAACCTTCGCACCAAGATAGTCCTCAGCCGACTGTTTCAGCTTCTGCAGGATCATCGCTGAGATCTCGGGCGGGCTGTATGGTTTACCCTCGGCGTTGATTCGTACGTCGCCGTTATCCGCCTTTTCAACTTTGAAGGGGACCTGTTTGATCTCTTCTTTTACTTCTTCAAATTTTCGCCCCATGAAACGCTTGATGGAATAAAGCGTATTCTCCGGATTTGTCACGGCCTGCCGCTTGGCGACCTGACCTACGAGTCGATTACCGTCCTTGCCGAATGCGACGACCGACGGAGTAGTCCGTCCGCCTTCTGAATTGGTTATCACGATCGGCTCGCCGCCTTCCATGACAGCAACTACCGAGTTGGTCGTACCTAAGTCAATGCCTATGATTTTGCTCATCCTTTTTCTCCACTACGTAATATAGCTGGCTCCTTTGTATGAATATGACTTGAGCCCTGGGCGAGTATAATATTTGAGTGTGTTGTTGTCAATCTCGTTCGGGAAGGCGGAAATGGCCCCAACATCCTATTTTCTTGACGTTTGTACAAAATTACTTAAAAATTGAACTACTCATTTTACGCCCGAACTCGTTGAACAGGCATAAGCAAAGAGAATATAAGGAGCATTGTTTGGCTGACAAAACGCCCGAATCAGAGACTGCGGCGACTGCCGCCGTGACCAGTGTTGGGCGGATAAACACCGTTCCCACCGTTCTCCGAGCGGTTGCCGACATGACGAAGATGCGCTTCGTGGTTGTCGCGAGAGTGACCGAAAGCCAGTGGACCGCGTGTGCGGTGCTGGATGAGATGGATTTCGGCCTGGCTCCGGGCGACGAGCTAGAGATCGCGACGACACTTTGCAGTGACGTTCGCGATCGGCGCGAACCGATCGTCATCGAACACGCCAGCACTAGCACCGAATACTGTGAGCATCCGACACCTAAGAAGTACGGGATAGAAAGCTATATCGCAGTGCCTATAATTCTGAAAAATGGAGATTTCTTCGGGACCCTTTGCGCGATCGATTCACGGCCGGCCGAGCTATCGAGCGGTGCGATCCTCGAGTCGATGCGACTCTTTTCGGAACTGATAGCGATCGAACTGGGCAATCAGGCGTCGTACGATGCTCTGCTGGAGAGCGAGTCCAAGCGTCGAGAATCCGAGAATCGGGTCCGGTCAGTAACGGATGCGGTGCCCGGGCTCATTTCCTACATCGACCGAGAGTATCGATATCAGTTTGTTAACCAAGCCTATACAGACTGGTTCGGGCGTAAGCCCGAGGACATCGTGCGAAAAACGGTGCCTGAGGTCCTTGGGGCCGAAGTATTTGAAAGTCTCAGCCCGCATATAGATTCAGCACTCTCGGGAAAGAAGGAGATCTTCGAATCCGAGATCGCGTACCAACTCGGCGGCACTCGATCTATCCGTGCGAGTTACACTCCGGATATTGTCGACGGAGAGGTGCGCGGCGTATTCGAACTTGTAGTCGACATTTCCGAACAGAAGTTGGCGGCGGATGCACTCACCAGAAGCGACGATCGCTACCGGGCTTTCATCAGACATAGTACAGAGGGGATCTGGCGATTTGAGCTGGAGGAGCCGATCCGTATCGACCTTTCAACCGAGGAACAGGTCCTTCGAGCATATCAGTACGGCTATCTCGCCGAGTGCAACGATGCGATGGCGAAGCTGTATGGATTCTCGTCGGCTGCCGATATTGAGGGAGCGCGGCTTTCCGATCTCCTTGTTGCCGATGACCCGGCGAACGTCGAGTTCCTCAGCGCCTTTATCGACTCAAACTATCAACTCTCCGAAGCCGAATCGCATGAAAAGGACGCGGCCGGCAACGATCGCTATTTCCTCAACAATTTCGTCGGGATCGTCGAGAACGGTTTTCTACTGCGTGCATGGGGAACGCAGCGGGATATAACGACGAGCAAGGTCGCAGGCGATGCGACGGCGCGGCTCGCGGCGATCGTTGTCTCATCTGAAGACGCGATCATCAGTGAAGATCTGATGGGCAAGATCACCAGTTGGAACGTCGGTGCTACGAAGATGTTCGGATACAAGGCTGATGAGGTGATCGGAAAGCCGATCACGGTTCTTACCCCGCCCGATCGCGTCGATGAGTCAGCCGAGATCGTTCGAAAAATAAGACGCGAAGAGAATGTCGAACATTTTGAAACGGTCCGACGGCGCCGGGACGGTACCGACATCGTCGTTTCCCTGACCGTGTCTCCGATACGAAACCCGAACGGGAACGTCATTGGTGCGTCGAAGATCGTTCGCGATATTACAGAGCGAAAACGCATCGAGGAAACGATCCACCATAACCAGGCAGTGCTTACGCTGGCGATGCAAAGCAGCAGGATGGGAGTATGGGAACTCGATCTGGCGACTAAAACCGTTTCGTGGAGCGAGGAGCTTGAAGATATTTTCGGTCTCGAAAGGGGAGCCTTTGACGGCACCGAGGAGCATTTCTTCGCGCTCATGCACGAGGACGACCGGGATGCTGCATGGGACGAGGTCAGGGCTGCGATCGCCGAGAATCGGGATTATACGATCGAGTTTCGTTTCCATCACACCGACGGCGGAATCCGCTGGATGGAAGGCCGCGGAGAAGCCGTGTACTCCCAGAAAGGCGAACCGGTCAGACTGTACGGCGTGGGCATCGACATCACCGATCGGAAAATAGCTGAGAAGGCTCTACTCGATAGCGAGCAGCGTTTTTCACGCTTTATGCAGCATCTCCCGGGTCTGGCCTGGATAAAGGATACCGACGGGCGATATGTCTATGCTAATGAGTCCGCGGAAAGTTCGTTCGGGCTTTCAGGGCTAGAGCTTTACGGAAGAACCGACGAGGACGTCTTTCCCCCGGAGACGGCGGCTCAATTTCGAATGCACGACGAACGTGCGGTTGAAAGTGGCTCAGGGATCCAGATCCTTGAATCGATGGTGGGGAGCGACGGTATTCTCCACCACTCGATAGTCAGCAAGTTTCCTATCTTGGGTGCGGACGGAAAAGCGGCATTGATCGGCGGAATGGCCATCGATGTCACGGATCAGAAACAGGCGGAAGAGAAGATACGCGAGTCGGAAGAACGTTTCAGAAACATGGCGGATCACGCTCCGGTAATGATCTGGGTGACTGAATCCGACGGAACGTGCACTTACCTGAGCGAAAGCTGGTACGAGTTCACCGGCCAGACTCCCGAAGCGGGTCTTGGCTTCGGCTGGCTCGATGCCATCCACCCTGATGATGCACCGGAAAGCGAAAGAGCGTTTCTAGCGGCGACTAAGAGTCAATCGGCTTTCAATGTGGAATACAGGCTGCGGAGCGTAAATGGCGAGTACCGATGGGCGATCGATTCGGCACAGCCTCGTCTTTCCGAGAGCGGCGAGTTTCTCGGTTTCATAGGTTCGGTCATCGACATCGACGAAAGAAAGGC
>JANPJL010000267.1:0-11791 GCA_031425495.1 Acidobacteriota bacterium | reverse complement strand
GCCGCCGCTCATTACGTTGGCGAGTTTCTTACCGATCAACGCATCGTGATCCGAAATAAAACCACCGCGCGACATCATGTGGAGCGCAAGTTTCATTGCCGACTGTCCGGCCTCACCCAGCGCGAGAATGTCGGTGCGCTGAACCGGCTGAACATAGCCTGACGCGTCGAGATTCAATACTTCTTGTTTCGCGTCCGCGATCAACCGATCACCGTTCATCGATATCGAATCGACATCGCGCAGGAATCCGAACGACCGCGCTTCCTGTGCGGAAGTCGCGACCTTCCCCATACCAAGAAGCTCGAAGGTCTTCTTCAAAAACGCGAGCGGATCTGCGTCCGGCGCTTTCGCCGCGGCGTCCATCGCACGCATCGTCATCTCTTTCGTACCGCAACCAGCCGGGATCAAACCGACACCGACCTCGACCTGGCCCATGTAAGTTTCCGCAGCGGCCCGCATCCGATCACCGTGCATTGCGATCTCGCAGCCGCCACCGAGTGTTAGTCCATACGGAGCCGTAACCACCGGCTTTGCAGAATAGCGTAGCCGCATGATCGACTTCTGGAGACCCGCAACCATCATGTTGATGTCGTCCCACTCCTCTTCCTGTGCGGCGAGCAGGAGCATCATAAGATTCGCGCCTGCTGAAAAGTTGCCGCCCTGGTTTCCGACGACGAGGCCCTTGAAATTCTTTTCAACTTCGTCGATTGCGTAGTTCATCATCTGAACGGTGTCGCCGCCGATCGAGTTCATCTTCGAATGAAACTCGAGACATGCGACGCCGTCACCGAGGTCGATGAGCGACGCACCCGGATTCGATTTGATAACGCCGGTGCGGTCCTTCAACGATTTTAAAACGATCACACCCGGTTGCTCGGGCATCGCCTTGTACCCGCCGTTGACCAGGTCGTAATAAGATCGCGCGCCATTCTCCGTTTTGTAGAACGTTTCAGCGCCGCTTTCAAGCATTTTCTCGACTTTCGCCGGAACCGCCTGACCCTCTTTCTTCATCCGCTCGACCGATTCGCGAACGCCCATCGCGTCCCAGGCCTCGAACACACCGATCTCCCAGCCGAATCCCCACTTCAGAGCGTTATCGACCTCGACGATCGTATCGGCTATCTCGGGAACTCGGTTGGCTGCGTAACGCGAGAGGCGCGACGACGTCTTCCAAAGAAATTCGCCAACGCGGTCGTCACCCCAGACAAGCGTCTTGACGCGAGTCGGAAGATCCTCGATCCCCTTCGCAGCCTCGATCGACGGGAATTTCGTCTTCTCCTGCGGCTTGTATTCAAAAGATTTCAGATCGAGCTCGAGAATGACGCGCTTACCGTCCGCATCGTTCGACTTCTTAAAAAACCCGCCCTTGGTCTTATCCCCAAGCAGCTTCTTCTCTAGCATCTGTTCGATGACGTCCGGGATTTGGAACGCTCCGCGATCTTCGTCGTCGGGAATCGCCGGATAGAGATTTTTGTTGACGTGAACAAGCACGTCGAGTCCCACAAGATCGGACGTCCTGAATGTCGCCGATGACGCATGACCGATCGCCTTACCCGTTATCTGATCGATCTCGGTCGGCGTGAATCCCATCGCCACCATTTCGTGAACGGTCGCCATCATTCCGAATGTGCCCACGCGGTTGGCGATAAAGTTTGGCCGATCCTTCGCCGGTACAACTCCTTTTCCGAGTCGCTGATTCAAAAAACCCGACGTCTTGCATGCCATCTCGCCGCTCGTCCACTCGGTCGGGATCAACTCGACCAGCTTCATGTAGCGCGGCGGATTGAAAAAGTGAACGCCGACAAAGTTCTCCTTGAAGTCGTCCGAGAACGGTTCCGCGATCGACTTGATCGGAATGCCGCTCGTATTTGTTGCGATGATCGACCCCGGCTTTCGATGTTTCTCGACATCCGCAAACAATTTGTGTTTGATCTCAAGATTCTCGACAACCGCTTCGATCACGAGATCGCAGTCCTTTAGCCGCGGCATGTCGTCAGTGAAGTTGCCGAGCGAGATGAGCTTTGCGTTATCGCCGTTCATGAACGGAGCCGGCTTAAGTTTCTTCGCGGCTTCGAACAGTGAGGCGACGACGCGATTCCGGACCTTTGGAGACTCGAGCGTCAGCCCTTTTGCTTCTTCCTCCGGCGTCAATTCCCGAGGAGCCATATCAAGCAGGAGCGTTGGTATACCGGCGTTGGCCAGGTGGGCGGCAATGCCCGCACCCATTGTCCCCGCACCGAGGACGGCCGCCTTTGTTATGTTCATATTCGCTATACGATCAACAGAAAATTGCAGACGAAGTATAACTGAATGAGTATTCATTCAGCAACTCTAAACAGCCACATCAGCCGCCGTACTTAACGTTGGATATGGTTATCCTAACCGCCAGAGTCTGATTCCGTCCTCGCGCCATTTCAGTTGACATAAATTAAGAATAATTTAGGACACGGTTCCCGCATTAGGCGGATACTTCCGTTCACCGCAAAGCACCGGTTTCTCGTTGAGAATGGGCATATTCCCACATTCTCCTGCTTTGCTCGTTCAACCAACAAATAAATAGAAGAGGAAACAATGATGAAATATCTCCACTATGTTCTATTCGTTTCTCTGTTTTCTGCCGCAGCGGTGTATGGGCAGAACAACGTTTCTGCCACCACGGCCTCCGGCGCGAAGACAAAAAGCACATCATCCAGTGGGACCAAACGCGGCCCGGTCTTTCGGGCGACCAAAGACCAGATCCTGGCGGCCCAAACACTGCTGAAAGGAAAAGGCATGTATGCCGGAGACGCGATCGGCAAACTGGATCCGGCGACCCGCGACTCGATCTCGACGTTTCAGAAAGCTAATGGCCTCCGGGCGTCGGGAACGCTGAACCGAGCGACGCTCGAGAAAATGGGAGTCGAGCTGACCGAGGGTCAGAAGGCGATCCCGATCTCCGAAAGCTCGTACACGTCGGCCAAAAGCTCGGGCTCTGGCACTCCCAGACGAGCCCCTTTCCGTGCAACAAAAGAGCAAGTGCTCGAAGCGCAGAAACTGCTCCGCACCAGCGGGATGTACGATGGTGCCGAATCCGGCAAGCTGGACGACACGACTCGCGAAGGCCTGAAAAAATATCAGGAAGCGAACGGCTTGAAAGCGACCGGCACGCTCAACTCCGTCACCCTTGAAAAGATGGGTATCTCACTGACCGATAAGCAAAAGGCATCGGGAGGTACCAGGTAGATCGAGGTGAAGCGGCCGGAACTCTCCCCGGCCGCTTTTTAGTACGGATGGATTGGGCTAGCATCTATTCATTATGAAAGTTGTTGCCCTGCTATCTCTGCTCTTTATTTTTTCAACGGTTTCGTCTGCCCAGTCCGAACGAGAGTCAGCTCGGATCAAGTCCGATATCCTCGCGGTAATGGACGCACAGATGGTCGCATGGAATCGTGGCGATATCGACGACTTCATGCGCGGGTATTGGAAATCTGAGAAGCTGATCTTCGCGTCCGGCGACACAATAACGCGTGGCTGGCAAACTACTCTCGACCGGTATAAGAATAGCTACAGCTCGAAAGAAAAGATGGGGGCACTGAGCTTCGGCGACATTCAGATAACCGTCATCTCGAAGGACGCCGCGGTCGTACTTGGCAGTTGGTCGCTGGTACGGGCGAGCGACAACCCGAAGGGAAAATTTACGCTCATCTTTAGGAAGACGACTGACGGCTGGCGAATCGTACACGACCATACTTCGTGATTGCAATAGCGCCCGATCTCGGGAATGGTAGTTGCTGACTTTCCTGCACTGTTCAGAAACCGAACACAATGGGGGACTATGGCAAACCGACAGGAATCAATCGAGAAAATAAAAGAACTCACCGAGGGTATCGACTTCTGCATGCTCACTACTATTGACGGCGGACACCTTCGAAGCCGTCCGATGTCGACACAGGAATTCGAGTTCGACGGCGAACTCTGGTTCTTTACAAGTGACAATACGCATAAGGTCGAGGAGATCGAGAAGGATAACCGGGTGAACGTGGCTTATTCGGATCCCGACGACAATACGTATTTGTCAGTTTCAGGCCGCGCAGACGTAGTGAAGGACAAGGCTAAGATCGAAGAGTTATGGAGCCCGATACTAAAGGCGTGGTTTCCGGAAGGGCTCGACGATCCGCACCTGTGCCTGCTCAAAGTTTCGGTTGAGCAAGCCGAGTACTGGGACGCTCCATCGAGCAAGATCGTTCAGCTGTTTGGAATGGTAAAGGCGATCGCGACAGGTCAAGAAGCGGACTACGGTGAGAACAAAAAGATGTCGCTCTAAAGCAGTTTGGTGGGAGGTTGGCAAGACTCGGGCAGAGCGACGCGCATATGCAATAGCCGAATCAGGAGCTGGCTGAATCGGCCGATATGGCAATTGCCACACCGTCGCGGTTCGACGTGCGTGCTGCGTCGAGGACGCGCTGGATCTTTACGCCGTCTTCAAATGTCGCGGCATTCTCGATCGTGGTCTGTCCCCCGCGAATTGCCTCAATGATGACCGGTGCAAACTCCATGAAGCCACGCGAAAAACCCGTGTCGGGTACGCCTGGGATAGCTTCGCCCATTTCAACACGGATCTCGCTCCAATCGTTCTCACCTGCCTTGGCCACGAAAACCTCACCCAGGGGCCCGACCGCCATCGCACCCTCGGTCCCATAGAATTCGATCCGGTTTTTGTAGGCGGGATACTCAGTCATCGAAACCGAGACCAGGCCCGTCGCATCCGAGGTCATTTCGTCATCCTGGAAACGTAGGACTAGTAACGATTCGTCGTCACTTGTCACCGGTCGCGCAACTCCGCTCGAGTCGGATCGCTTTTTGATGTGCGTTTGAAGCTGGCAGAAAACGGTAGAGATCTCCGTACCGAGAAACCAGTTGAACGAATCAACGATGTGCGAGGTAATTGCACCGAGTGCTCCGCCGCCCTGACTCTCGTCGGACCACCAATTCCAGCCAACTTTCGGATCGCCCCGAAGCGGTGCCTGGAAATTGTACTTCGCATGGCGGATCTTACCGATAGCTCCCTCGCGAAGCATCTCGAAAGCCTTTTGGCGTCCGGGCTGAAATCTAAGTTCGTGATCGATCAACGCAAGCACACCGGCTTTCTTTGCGGCGTCAGTCATCTGTCGCGCTTCGTCGACATTCATCGCCATCGGCTTTTCGCATAGGACATGCTTGCCCGATTCGATCGCGGCAAGCGTCATTTCAAGGTGCAAATTAGGCGGCGTCGAAATGCAAACCAGATCAATGTCATCCCTCCGAACGGTTTCGCGCCATTCGTTTGTGAAATGTTCGATACCGAATTCGTCTGCGGTCGCTTTCGCGTTCTCAATGCTCCCGCTTGCGACGGAGGCGATGCGGACGTTATCACATGCAAGGAACGCTGGAATTTGAACGCGGCGCGCAAAGCCCGTCCCGATGATGCCAATGCCAATACTCATGACTTCAAATTATCCCACGTGTGCAGAGAAGAAAAGTGCCGAGGGCTGAGTCCCGGCATTTCTAACCGCGTTAGGCGCGCCAAAAGCGACGGCTCCGTTAGGAGCCAAATGTTTGTACGATCGGTCCATAGTAAATAAGAGAGCTCCGGAGGAGCGACATCGATCGTGTCGCTCCTCCGGAGCTCTGGTGCAAGCTTTATTTTCTACTACAAAGATCTCGCTCCTAACGGAGCGGCCAATGTTCTTCCGGTGGTTCTCTCTTGTTTCTTGTTTCTTGTTTCTAGCTTCTTGTTTCGTGTGTTTCGTGGTTGGATTCAAAAAAAAGAAAACCACGAAATACACGAAACAAGAAACTTACTTAGTCGACCATTCCCAATCCGAACGCCGGAACGCCCGCTGTCTTCAAGAGCTTCTTACCGTGGCTCATAAAATGTTCGTACTTGGCCCGATCGTCAGGGCTCATCTCGATGATGTGGGCACCGATAAGGTAGCGCTCAGTCGAGGCGTGTATCCCAACTCGTTCATAGCGTTTGCCCACCATCTGCATGCGGACTTTCTTGCCGGCCAGGTCGAGTTCGACGGTAAGAATACGATCCTGCCCAACCAGATACTTTTCTTTTATACGGATCGTAGAGACGACAAAGCCGACGCCGGTTTCGCTTAGATCGACTGTTTCGCCCGCCAGGAAGAGATCCTGAGACGAAGCCGTCAGATTCAATGGATTTTTCTCCGGAGCGAAATAGACCTTGACCGGAACCTCGTATTTCTTGCGGACGGAAGCTCTCCGTTCGACCCACGTGACGCTGAATCTGGAAACCAATTCTCTTATCATGGAGTGCTACTTATCCTGAGAATGGAGAGAACCAAGGGTTAGGTGAGACAAACACGGAAGCCTGTTCCGTATAAAAGAAAACTCTCAATTCCCCGACCGTTCCATCATTTTGTTTTCGCCGCTCCGCCGTCGCGGCTGGTCAAACGAGGTTGTCCCTGCGCGTCCAGATCGACCGCGAATGAACGCTTCCCTGTCTTACCGTAGACCCCAGGTACCGCCGACGCTGAATATCGCTTCTTGTCAGGAGTTACGGTGACCGAGTAGAGATAACCTGTGGATTCACTCGACCGGATATCGTCCGGAAGAAATTGCGCCTTTATCAACGCTTCTACGTCGCCGTAATTCCCCTGATTTGTGGCAGCGAATGCCATCTGCGCTTTCGCGACCCTATCGAGCATGTCGCGAGCTTCGTCCTCATGGGTCTCTATTCGAAGCGTAAGGAAATAATTCTTCCCTTCTTCACTGATCCTCTTTTCGGCGGATTCGTCGACGGTCAGGATCACCCAGGCGTCGCCATTCTTGCGTAGCTTGATCTGTTGTATTTCTTGCTTGTCGAGGTCTTCGGTCGGGAGCTTGGCAGTGACTGTCGCCGTCGATCCGCTGACGATCTCGCCATTTATCTGTATCTCTTTCGGGACATGCTTGGCTATCGCACTAAACTCGCCTTCAAATTCCTTTAATTCCGCATCGGTCATTCCCTCGATGGCCGGGCGGAGATTTGTCAGGAAAATAGCTTCGCGGAATTTCTTTTCCCGTAGTGCATTGTAAAACGCACGGACTGTATCCGCGGGTGAGTTCGGCTTGATCTCGATAGAAGCTTTCGTCGGAACCTCAGCGACAGACGCCACGACTTCCGCTTTGGACGAAGCTGTAGAACAGCCGTTCGCGAAAACTACCGGTATCGAAAGAATGCAGATCAGGAGTCCCAGCCTGAAAGAAGGTGCTCGCATCTAGAATGCTCCGAGAAAAAAAGGATGTATTGTAAACTTTTGTCGTCTGAGCTTTCGGCCCAAAGGAAAGGACACGCCATTGAGAGTATAGCGTGTCCGATTCAGAATTGGGAAGGATTTTCTTCCCAGCCTAGAGGTCGCCTTCGCGAGCTTCAACTGCCGCGGAGGCATCACCTGCGTTGTCGTCATTTCCGCGCATTAATTTCTCGCGGCCGACGAGGTAAAGGATCAGGCAGAGGACGATGAACGGGATCGCACCCAGCCACCACGCCTGGTCACCACCAAAGAATGGATTTCCTTCCTTCGCCCAACTCGCGGAACTGTCCTGCAGGCTCTTTAGCCACGGAACGACAGCGAAGATCGCGATCAATATACCGGCGATCGCGGCGCCCGCAATATAGCCGGATGCCATTAGAACGCCGTGCGACTTATCGGTCTCAGCGACGATCTCATCTTCAGTCAAGTTGCGTCGCGCAAGTTTTCTCTTCAGGTAGAGGTCTACAAGTTTCCTGACCATTCCACCGACGAAGATCGGGGCGGAGGTTGCGATCGGTAGATACAGACCCACCGCAAAAGCGAGCGACGGCACCCCGACGATCTCGAGCATGATCGCGATCATTGCCCCGAGGAGCACGAGCCCCCACGGAAGATCCTGTCCGAGCACTCCTTTGATGATGTAGCTCATCAAAGTCGCCTTCGGTGCGTCGTAACGGGTAAGCTTGTTCCCTTGCGCGTCTTCTTTTACGACACCGTTGATCGCCGGATCGACAAGGTAGACTGGCTGACCCTGATTGTTGACCAAGTATTTTCCAACCGAGCCTTCCTCAGGATTCGTGTTCTGCCAGACCCGGTACTGCGTGGGGTCACTGGTAAATTCCCCGGTCTTTACCGACTCGCTCTTTAGCTGACCGCCTTCGCGGAAAAGCCTGTCCTCCGAAACCGTGAACCCCGGTCGAAAACCCGAAGTAGGATCGACTTTCTGATAATACGTCCCGCCGTCATTCAAAAAGAGAAGGAGCGGTCCGAGAACCAACGCCGAAGCAAACGCGCCGACGAGAATGGCAATCTGCTGATTTTTCGGGGTACCGCCGACCCAGAAACCGGTCTTGAGATCCTGCGACGTGGTGCCGCCATTGGACGCCGCGATACAAACGATACCGCCGATCGAAAGTGCGGTGACGAAGTATGGGTCCGAAGCTGTCCAGCCGAGCAGCAGGAACACCAGGCAGGTAAATAGAAGAGTTGCGACAGTCATTCCCGAGATCGGGTTGGAAGACGATCCCACCTCGCCCGTCAGACGCGATGAAACTGTCACGAAAAGGAAACCGAGTATCAGGATCAGTATCGCACCGAGGATCGAGACGACCGGATCGTTGAAAAGGAAAAGGCCAAGCGACGGTGAGAGCATTATCGCTCCCAGCAGTACGATCGCGCCGATGATAACGTACTTCATCGACAGGTCCTGATCGGTCCTCGGCACATTTGCCGCCTCGGCCGACGACGTACCGCGAAGGTCCGCCAGACCTGACTTCAATCCGCTCCAGATAGTGGGTAACGATCGGACAAGCGAGATTATCCCCGCTGCCGTGACCGCACCGGCCCCGATGTAAAGAATGTATTCGCCGCGGATCTGGCCCGGCGACATATCGGCAATATTCTTGCTGACGGCAGGGGCCAGCGGGCTGGTAAGTCCCGAACCGAAAAACTTGATCAACGGGATCAAAATCAGGTAGGACAAAATACCGCCGCCGAGCATGATCGCCGAAATATAGGGCCCGATTATGTAGCCGACACCAAGGAGCGCCGGATTGTTTTCGAGATGGATCGAACCGCCTCTCAGAACGTTGTCCGGGAGGTCTTTGCCAGGCTCCGGGTTCCAGGCGCTGAAGACGTCCATCACGGACTTATACAAAAATCCAATAGCAAAACCGGCAGCGATTATTTTTCCGCGATGAAGAACCTCTGCGTCTGTCGACGACTCACTACCGCCTTGCATTGCGGCTTCACGCGATTCCTTCGAAGCACCGGCGATCAGCACTTGGGCGCAAGCCGTTCCCTCGGGATACTTCAAGATTCCGTGCTGGTCTTTTATCAGAGCGCGTCGCAGCGGGATCATCATCAAAATACCCAGCAGACCGCCGAGGATCGCGACGAGCGTCACGCGCCAAATGTCGAGATCGAATCCAAGGATCAAGATCGCTGGCATCGTAACGCCGACACCGAACGCGATCGACTCACCAGCAGAACCGGCTGTCTGCATGACATTCGCCTCGAGGATCGTCGCATCGCGCATACCCGCTTTCGACAACAGCCGAAACAGGGTGATGGCGATGACCGCGACCGGGATCGAAGCCGACACCGTCAAACCCGTTTTCAGAACGAGGTAAAGCGACGAAGCGCCAAAGATGATTCCGAGCAAGGTTCCGACGAGCAGCGGAAACGGCGTTAGTTCGCGCAGCTTCGCTCCGTCGGGAATGTACGGCTTAAAATTCTCGAGAAAAGGATTCTTCATTCGAAAAGGCCTCCTGGTTTGTTCTTAGGTCCTCTCTGTTTCACGAGAGGTGCCGCGAAGGTCAGGGGTGGGCTCCTTCGTCGGCCTATGTCTTTACGATGCAGTTCGTTGGGGAAAAGTTCTGCATTGCAATTTACATTGGAGCAGCGGAAAAGGCAAAACAGGGAGTGGTCGGTAGTCAGTAGTCAGTAGTCAGTAGTCAGTAGTCAGTAGTCAGTAGTCAGTAGTCAGTAGTCAGTAGTCAGTAGTCGGTCGTCAGTCGTCGGTCATCAGCGAAATCGAAGAGCGAGGGCGAGCCCGCTCTTCGTTAAGGGAACATCAATTAGGCTTACAAAAATTCGTCCGGAGTAATCTCAGCGCGAACTTCCTCTCTGCGCCTCTCCGTCTCTGCGGTTTACTGCTGTTGGTGGCAGCCCAAATATCGAGCTCGTCACCACGATACCGATGAGAAGAATTTTTAGGGTTTGCCAGCGTCAGACTCGCGCTCCATCACAACCATGTGCTCGCCGCGACTAACCATTCCAACGATCCTGTAACCGGCATCCTGCGCCTCGGTCACTTCCTTCTGCAAGGTAGATGTTAGGCTGGTAGCTAACAGTTTGTATTGATACTGTTTCGTAGGCACCGGCAAGCGCTCCATGATCATCACGATCTCAACGCTTCCCAGCAATTGTTTTTTCGCGATCATCGTGCTCGGGATCAAACGATAGCCGCCATCGGCCAGCTCGTTGAGCTCCTTATTCATCGTCCCCGTCCGAGTCGTCGCGAGCAGTTTGTATTTGTACGGACTTTCGGCCGATCCATCCCGCGACAAGAACAGCGCCATCTCGGTACCGCTCGTCGGTGAGCCAACCAGGATCCTGTAGCCCTGCGCCGCCACCTCGTCGACTTCCTTTTGCATCGTCCCTGTTCGGGTTGTCGCAAGCAGCTTGTACTTCGGGGTACCTGCGGAATCGGCTTGTGCAAAAGCTGAACAAACCAAAATGATATTGAATGTGAGTAGTGTTAGGATTTTGAGGGCTTTCATTGTGTTTTTTCTGTGTGAGGTATTCTTCATTTAGTATTTGCTAGGGTCCCGCGTCGCGTGGCGCCGGGCGAACGCGGCACAGTCTATGGGGATCGTCACGGCTCAGAAACCGATCGATCGCGTTTTCATTTTTTAGGATTTCTGGGAGTCCGTGTAGTAGGTACAACCTGTCCAATTTGGTACCCATAATTTACATTGGTATAACGGAAAAGGCAATAACAAGGCCCTTGGATTCGCGACGCAGTGAACCCTTCCATCATTTTCGGAGCAGAGTTTTTTTTTCGTCTGCGTGGATTGAATTGACTATAATAACGGGAACGAATTTATGACCACCGCAATTATGAAAACCCTCTCTGCGTCTTTGCGTCTCTGCGGTTTATTACTCGTGTCCGCCGTCTTGGTTTCCGCCCAGGTCCCGGCGCCACAAGACACACTCGGCTTCACACCGGGCGACGATCGTAAGCTTGCGAGCTGGGCGAGTATTGTCGACTACTTCAAGAAGCTTGACGCCGCGAGCGACCGGGTGATGTTCGAGGAGATCGGCAAGACGACGATGGGTGCTCCATTCGTATATGCGACGATCAGCTCGCCGGAGAACCTGAGGAGCCTTGAAAAGTATAAAGATATAAATGCCAAGCTCGCCGATCCGCGGACATTCAAATCAAACGATGCCGCGGCGAAAAAGCTGGTCGCACAAGGCAAGACGATCGTCCTCATAACGTGCGGGATCCATTCGACTGAGGTCGGCTCGACACTTTCGTCGATTCTGATCGCGCACCGGCTGGCGAGCAGCACCGAACCCGACGTCAAAAAGATCCTCGACAACACGATCATCCTGCTCGTCCCCAGCTTGAATCCCGATGGTGTCGACATCGTCAAAAACTGGTACGACAAAACGCTCGGCACTCCGTACGAAGGCACCGAGCCGCCCGAGCTTTATCACAGGTACGTCGGCCACGATAACAACCGCGATTGGTACGCGTTCACGCAGGTCGAGACGCAGCTCAC
>JANPJL010000266.1:0-14655 GCA_031425495.1 Acidobacteriota bacterium | reverse complement strand
TCCGCTGACGGGGTGGTAGAACTCTGAAACTCAACCGGATTAGCACCTGCCGCGGCTTCCGCGATCCGCTCGTCCGGCGCGTAGAGAACCTCGTCCGCGGCATCTAACGCCCCGCCCGATTTAAAATGCCACGCGATCGCGTTCGCCAATGTGCCGCCCGTTACGCCGGCTCCCGGGTGGACTATCATCCCGGCGGGTTTGTTGATGACAGCGAGAAACTTGTCCTCAAAGACAACGTCGAGCGGAATATCCTCCGGTTCAAATTTCGCGGCTGGAATTTCGGTCAGATCTACATCTATCTCGTCGCCCTCGCGGAGCCTGTACGACGCTTTAACTACTTTTTGATTGACGAGTATGTCGCCGCCTTCGATCAGCCGCTGCAGCCGCGAACGCGACCAACCCTCGATCTGCTCGGCGAGATAAGCATCGAGACGCTTGCCGACGTCAGTGGATGCGGGATGAATTACAGAGGAGGGTGTAGGTTCTTCGGTTACAGGTATCACATTGTTCCCATTCTTCTTTTCGATCCGTGTGTTTTGTTCGTGTTCTTTTTCGTGTGGTTCGTGTGATTCGTGGTTATCTCTTCTTAAATCCGAACCACGAAACACACGAAACACGCGAAAAAAGGAAACCACGATCACGGTCCCGTCGCCACATCCGGTGTTTCAGTCTTTCGCAATCGCATGATCATAAAAACGATCGACATTGCCGCGACAAACAAGCTAACAAGCTGCGAGGTAGACAGGCCGGTCATCGTCGTCAGACCAAACAGATCGCCTCTCGGATCGTCGCGGAGGAACTCGATCGAGAATCTAAAGATCGAATATATGATGCCGTACGCGATCAGCACCTGACCGTCAAACTTCTTGTGTCGATGCAGCCATACTAGGAAGCCGAAAACGGCGAGCATCGTAAAGGATTCGATAAGCTGCGTCGGATGGAGATAAAGGTCGCTGCCTTCGGGTCCGTACATCGGAACGCCCGTGTACTCATGACCCTTTTCCCCAAAGTGAACACCCCATAGCAAGTCGGTCGGCTTTCCCCAGCAACAGCCCGCCGCAAAACATCCCTGGCGTCCGAATGCCTGACCGAGCGCCAGCCCCGCCGCGAGCGCGTCGGCTACCTTCCAGAAAGGGAGCTTATAGAGCCTGATAAGAATTACGACGGCGAGAAATCCGCCGATCAAACCGCCATAGTAGACACCGCCGGATCGCAGAAAATCGAGGGTAAAGATCTGCACGCCGTCCTCGACAAAGAACATCAAGACCTTCGATCCGACCAACCCGCCGATCAGCGTCCAAAGACCGAGATCGTAAATACGTTCACGCGGCAACCCGTCGCGCGCCCCGAGTCGTGACGCGACAAACAGCGCGAGCAGCATCCCGACCGCGAGCCACAGTCCGTAGCTCGTTATCGGAAATTCGCCAATTCGAAAAAGCTCAGGATACATGTGTTTGAGAAGTCAGAAGTCAGAAGTCAGAAGTCAGAAGTCAGAAGTCAGAAGTCGGAAATCAGAACTCGGAAGCCGTTCCTACCTTCGAATGTCATTCCTGATCTTACTCATATAACTCGTTAACATTCTGCTGATCTCTTCGAGCTTCGCCTTTAGTGAAAGCGTCTCACCATAGTGTAAATCTTTGACGAGTATTAAGTAATACCTACATTCTTCGAGCGAACTCAACGCTATTCCGTAGAAACGAAGCTTGTCGGGCCTTGTCGCTTTCCTGAAACCCTCCGCAAAGTTCGCTGGGACAGACACAGCCGCCCGACGGAGCTGAGAGGTGAGGGAAAACAACTCATGCTTAGGGAAGTTATCGCTGAGCTTATAAACATCGAGAACAAACTGATGCGCTTTTTGCCACACTTCTACATCTTCGAAACTTCTAGCAGGTTGCATGGGAGAGTCAACCGTCCTTTTTTATTAAATTCTAACCTGACTATATTCTAGCTAGTGACTTCTGGTTCTGACTTCTGACTTCCGATTTCTGAATTCTGACTTCGCTTCGACATAAACATATCCAATATCAACAACCCCGCACCCACACAGATCGCCATGTCGGCGACGTTGAATGTCGGGTAATGCCACGAGCCGAATTGCACATCGATAAAGTCGACGACGAATCCGAGACGAAGGCGATCGGTGACGTTTCCGGCGATGCCGGCGAGCAATAGTGCGAGCGATCCGAGAATCCGGTCATCGCTTCTTGGTGTCCGCCAGAAAAAGTAAAGCACGAGTACGGCGGCGACTATCGCGACGACCGATAACCCCCATCGTCCCGCATTGCCGTGATCGTCGAGCATCGAGAAAGCGACGCCGGTGTTCTGGGCGTAGGCGAAGTTCAAAAATCCCTGGATGACCGGGATGTCTTCGCCAAAGCGCAGACGCCGCACGGCCCATGCCTTCGACGCTTGATCGATCATAAAAACCCCGCCGGCAATGACGAGGTATGCAAGTTTCCAAACTATGTCGCGCTTATTCACTGGTTTTCTTTACGTCTGCCGGCTTCTGTTTGGGCTCGGCATAAAAGATCTTCGTGACGATCTTCCATTCGCCATCGATCTTTAAGAGTGACATGTAATCGACAAAACGTACGGTTGGGTAATCGAGAATTATTTTCCCGACCGCTGCGTTGCCCGATACGTCGACCGACTCGATCGACCTCTTCCGCTGAACCTCATCCGCCGGCGGCTTTCCGGTAAACCCACCGATATACTCAGCGAAAGAACGCGTCGAAAACTTTCCGTCTCGAATGAAGATCAGATTCCCCTCTGTATGAAACGCTTTGCGCATGTACTCGCCATCGCCGGTCGCGTGGCCTTTTAGGTAATTTTCGAGTGGCACTCGCGCGGCATCTTTCTCAGATGTCTGCCCCGCAACTCCGGCTGCGAAAATACTTGAAATGCACGCAAGTAAAAGAAAAAGTTTTGTCATTATGATTGCTCCGCACTAGTTTACGCGGAATGTCCCGCTAGAGTTCAGCCAGGGTCTTCGGTGTGCGGGAAGATCGCTTTCGGTGCCCGGTACTTACTCCACCAGTGCGAATAACAAACGTCAGTACAACCGAGCGCGTGCGTTACCACCTTCCACTTGCCACCCGACTTTTTCAGAAGTCCGAAGAAATTATTGTCGAACAGATCCTCAGCGTCTTCCCACGCGGTGCCTTTCAAGATCGGCTTCCCGCCCGAGACCGTAGTCGGACGGCCACTGACATATGCCCAATTGCCCTGGATCTTAAAGTGATCGGTAACAAAGACCGTCTTCTGCTTTAGGGACCGCTCAACCGGAATGCGAAGGGCGTCGAGGATCGCCTTGCGTTCCGGCGAACCCTTATCGGGAGTATATGCGGTCTGAGCCGCCGCAATCATTACCGTCGCTGCCATCATCGCTGCAGACAATACAATTTCTTTGAACATAGCTTAATCTGGGGCAAAAGCCATACGATGCAAAAGCCCGCGCGTGAGCAAGCGCGATATGCTCAAGACGGTGCACCGACGGCACTAGACAGCTCACTCAAGAGGTTGCACCACGTTGCGTGTATCGCCCTTGCTTACGCGCGGGCTTTTGCACCGTGTCGCGAACTACATCCGCCCCGGGTGGTAACACCCCACTCCGAGACCATTCCAACGCGTTGTGTGTATCGCCCTTGCTTATGCGTGGGCTTTTGCACCGTGTCACTAACTTCTGCACCGTTAGGCCGAGACCGCATTTCCGATCTCGTTGAGCGGCTCGACACACCGTTCACACACCGTCGGAAACTTTTCAAACTCGCCCACGCGTACCGAGTAGTTCCAGCAGCGTTCGCATTTTGTACCGTCGGCTTTTGTGATCTCGACCTTCATTGCATCGCCTTCGTGAACTTCTACCTGCGAGACGATGAAAATATAGCGTAACTGGTCGAAGTAATCGAGCAGGAATCGCGTCGTGCCTGCGTCGGTTGTCAGCACCACTTTTGCGTCTAGGGACGACCCGATATGTTTCTCATTACGAGCCACTTCGAGCGCTTTCAGGACCTCGTCGCGGATCGCGAAGAGACGTTCCCATCGCATAAGCAGCTCGTCGTCGGCAGCCACCGCTTTTGCGAACGCGGCAATATGAACCGAAGCCACGCCCTGTGCCGGAAGGTTCTCCCAGGCTTCGTCCGAAGTGAAAACCAGGATAGGCGATAGCAACCGGCAGAGCGTATCCGTGATGGTGTAGAGCGCGGTCTGTGCGGAACGTCGTTCCACCGATCGAGGTGCAAAGATGTAGAGACGATCTTTCATGATGTCGAAGTACCGGGCCGACAATGCGACCGTGCAGAAGTTGTAGAGAGCGTGATAAGCCGACTGAAAATCGTAGTCCTCGTAGCTCTGGACAGCTTTTGCGGAGACCTCATTCAAGCTCGCGATCGCCCATCGATCGAGCTCGAGCATTTCGTTCTCCGGAACGAGGTCGGTTGCCGGATCGAATCCGTCGAGATTTCCAAGTGCGTATCGCAATGTATTGCGAAACTTCCGGTACGCATCGACGACGCGGGACAAGATCTCATCAGAGCATCGTACGTCTTCCGTGTAATCTACTGCGGCCGCCCACAACCGCAAGATCTCGGCACCCGACTTATTTATGATCTCGTGCGGCGCAGTTACATTCCCGATCGACTTACTCTGCTTTTTACCTTCACCATCGACGACCCAGCCGTGCGTGATGATCTGTTTATACGGTGCGGAATCATGTGCCGCGATCCCGCAGCTGAGGCTGGAATTAAACCAGCCGCGATATTGGTCGCCGCCTTCGAGATAGACGTCGGCGGGAAACCGTAGTGTGTCGCCACGCGTTTCCAGAACCGCGACGCAGCTCGAGCCGGAGTCGAACCACACATCGAGAATGTCGGTTTCTTTTCGAAAATCGGCGCTGTTGCATTTCGGACATTTAAATCCTTCGGGCAGCAACTCACTTTCCGGCCGCGCGTACCACGCGTCGGCTGTTTCGACGGCGAAGATATCAGCGACGTGATCGATGATCTTCGGATCTGCGATCGCTTCGTCACAGTCCTGACAGTAGAACACGGGGATCGGAACGCCCCACGATCGCTGGCGCGAAACGCACCAGTCCGGCCGGCTCTTGAACATGTTGTTCATCCGGCCCTCGCCCCATCCCGGATGCCACTTTACTCGTCCAATCTCTTCGAGTGCCTGGTGGCGGAGCGATTTCGCATTTTGGATTTTGGATTTTGGATTTTGGATTTCTCCGAGCTCCCCTCCTGCCGGCGCATTTGGGAATTCGGATTTGGGATTTGGGATTTCGTCAGGCTTGGCATCGGCGCCTTGCGACACGAAATCCGCATTCGGCAATCCCAGATCCGAAATCGAATGGACTTCGTCCATGGCAATGAACCATTGCGGTGTCGCGCGAAACACTACGGGATTCTTACATCGCCAGCAATGCGGATATCGATGCTGATATTTTTCCGAGGATACCAGCATTCCGCCTTCGCGTAGAAATTCAACGATCTTCGGATTGGCGTCGAAGATATTCATACCGCCAAAGTGTTCCACCTCGGCGATAAAGTTACCTGCGGCATCGACCGGATTGTAGACCTCGAGCCCGTATTGTTTTCCGATATGAAAGTCGTCCGCCCCGTGGCCGGGTGCGGTGTGTACGCAGCCGGTTCCGGACTTACCAGCGGATTTATTTTCAAAGCGCACATCCAGTTCGACTTCGGCGTCAGCCTCGCCAAGCGTTACATGCTCGCCGTTCATGATCAGAGAAGTGCGGTCCAGCCAGGCATGTTTCGCTTCGAGCCTGTCGAGCTTTGATCCCTTGAACCGTGCGATCTCTTCGTACTCAGCGAAGCCGCCGGTCTCAGAAAAAGCTTTCGCAAGTTCCGACGCGACGATGAAAACCTCAGCATCCGAAACTTCGATCGCCGAATAATCGAAATCCGGATGCACTGCAATTCCCATGTTAGCCGGCAGCGTCCAGGGCGTCGTCGTCCAGATGACGAGGAACACGTTCTTTCCCGCTAGCGCAGCATCGATATCCGCCGGGTCGGACTTGAGCGGAAACTTTACGTACACGGATGGCGAAGTATGTTCTTTGTATTCAACCTCGGCCTCGGCGAGCGCAGTCTGATCGTGTATGCACCAGTAAACCGGTCGTAGACCTTTATAGACGTAACCCCGCTCGAGAAACTTCCCGAACAGGCGGGCCGTTGACGATTCGTATTCAGGCGACATCGTGAGGTAAGGTGTTTCCCATTCACCGAGAATCCCCAGCCGTTGGAAATCACGGGTCTGATTATTCATCGCCGTCGATGCGTGCTCACGACAGATCCGGCGGAACGTAGCGACCGGCAGATCGTTCTTATTCTTCCCTTTCTCCGCTAACTTCTTTTCAACAAGCGTCTCGATCGGCAGCCCGTGACAATCGTAGCCGGGAACGTACGGCGCCTCGAAGCCCATCATCGAACGGGTCTTGACAACGAAGTCTTTGAGGATCTTGTTCAATGCAGTGCCGATATGAATATCCGCGTTCGCATACGGCGGACCATCATGCAGGATGAACTTGTCCCGGCCCTTGCGGGCCTCGATCACCTGCGCGTAGAGGTCCATTTCCTTCCATTTCTTCAGCCGCGCAGGCTCGCTCTGACCGAGGTTCGCCTTTTGCGCGAAATCGGTCCTGGGAAGGTTTACGGTTTTCTTTAGATCTAACGGTTCTGTCATGGTCGGTTGTCGGTTGTCAGTTTTCAGTTGTCAGTTGTCGGTTGTCAGTGGTCTTTGGTCTTTGGTTTTTGGCTTTTGGTCTTGGGATCTGGGACTTGGGACTTGGGACTTGGGACTTGGGACTTGATCGGCTCAAGCATTTCAAATTTGAAATTTCAAATTTGAAATTGAAATCCCAAATCCCAAATCCCAAATCCCAAATCCGAATTCCCAAATCGGAAAGTCCCAAGCCTTTTCTATCGGCTTGGGACTTTTAGGCAGATCGATAATCGCCGCTCAACTCGGGTCGAGCAAGGTCCCTTTAATGCTGCTTATAATGGGCGATGGCCTCCGCATAATTCAATTCTAAACTACCACAATTCCTCGGATTCTACTCTTCCTCAAGCGTGCATAGTAGCGGATACTCCCTCGCCTTCGCTAAGTTCATGGTCTTGTCCGCCTTCATGCTGGCGACCTCGTATGGGTAGACTCCGGCGATCCCGAGGCCCTCGTTGTGAACCTTTAGCATGACCGAGAACGCATCGGCTCCGGTTCGGTTGAAGACATACTCAAGGACGAAGACGACGAATTCCATTGTCGTGAAGTCGTCATTATGCAGCAGGACCTTGAAAAGCTTAGGTTTTTCGAGTTTTGTCTCCGCATCAGTAAGAAGATCGGAATCAAACTCTGGAAAGTCGGCCATCGCATAGATTCTGCCATACCGCCCAGACAAAAAATATTAGACACCCCCCGTTTTTTCTGTTAGATTCGTTTGCGCTGTTTACTTAATAACCAGTTCGCCGGGCAAACGCTGAAAACGCGGCGTAATTGGGCGTCTATTTGGAATTCGACTACAATGAGCAGCTTTTCCCATTCCACGAAGCGTTCGTCTGGCAACGAAACCTATTTCGGCTCCGAAGGTGACGCTCGCACCCGCCGCGGACGCCAGATCCAGCCCGAAATGCTGGATGAGATCTTTGCCCGCGTCGGCCAGTATCTGCGCGAGGGCCTCTCAAGCAAAGCCGAAAAGCTCCTAAACGAAACCGTCGAAAGCTACGGCCACACCCCGGATATTCTCGCGAATCTGAAGCGGCTGCTGGCGTTCACGCTCGAAACAGTTGGCCGCTATGCAGAGTCGCTTGATGCGGTCAGGTTCTACGAAGACCCCGACATTCTCGAGCGAACATCCAAAGAGACTCAGGTTCGCGTCACCACGCAGCTCGCAATCTCTTATAACAACGTCGGTGATCATCCAAAGGCCGTCACGCTTCTCAAACAGACGCTTGAGGTCGCAAAGGAGAACGACCTTAATCACCTCCTAGGCCCGATCGACATCGGACTTTCCCGTGTCTATCGAAAGTTGAATGAGTGTCCGATCTCCCGCGGTTACGCAGAAAAGTCGTTGGACTATTTTCGCGAGAGAGGTGATTGGCTAGGCATTGCCGAGGCCTACCGCGAGATTGCGCTCAGCTACCACCAGGAGGGAAACAGCGAAAAATCGCTCGAGTATTTCGAACTTGGCATTCAGATCATCGGCGATCGTTCGGCACCGTTCATGCTGGGCAAGCTCTATACCGATATGTCGGGTGCGTATTGGTTCCTGCGGCGGCCGAAGGATGGGATAGCCTGTCTGGAAAAATCCATCGGTTTCTTTGAGAAGACCGAGCATGTTCTGAACTCGATAATTGCCTACAACAATCTCGGTATTAACCTTATCCTCGTCGGTCAATGGCAGCGAGCCGAGGAAATAATCAAGCGGTCGCTCGACCTGGCGATCAGCAAGAACCACGTACACGTTGCCGGGATCCTGGACTCGCTTGGCGAATTAAAGATCCTGCGTGGCGAGCTCGCCGACGCCGAAGACTTTTTGGAGCAGGCTGTGAAGGTCGCTCGCGATCGCAAGCGCGAGTGGTACGAGGCGCAGGCGATGCGAAACCTGGCCCGCTGTTATCTGGCGCAGGGGAACGTCGACAAAGCGGTTGCGAAGGCCCGCGAGACGATAGAACTTTGTGAACGGATCGGCGACAAGCATTACGCGAACATGGCAGGCCTCGTGCTTGCGGAGAGCTGTCTGCAAAACGGGAGCATCGCAGCGTGCGAGAACGCCCTTGCCATAATAGAAGACAGCGATCCGACCTCGGACTTTTTTGTACTCGGGAACATTCAGCGCATTCGCGGACTCGCCGCTTTGGAGTTTGGCGATAGCGAACTCGCCGTTCATCACCTGAACAGAAGCCTGACGATCTTCGAAGCGGCTGAAGATATTTATCATGCGGCCTACGCCAGTTTGCTGATCGGCGAAAACCTGGGCGAGCAGAGCAGGGCGCGGGCACTAAGGCAACTCAGAAGAGCGGGAGAAGTTTTTCGCACGCTCGGCGTTACCGATCTCGCTGACCGAGCCGATAAACGACTTACTGAGATACGTGCGGTCAACTCGGGCGAATTCAAACAGCCCGCAATTGCCAATTCTGCCGCGTCTCAACTTCTGATGGTGCGTCTCGCCGAGGCGACCGCGTCACGCGAATTGTTGTTCCGCGAACTGGTCGCCGTCCTCCGCCAGGAGAGCCAGGCGAAAAAGATAATAATCGCGGAACCGAATGACGAGAAAAAACTCGTTCCGTTTATCACACACGGCTATACGCTGGACGAAAGCACCGAGCTGATCCGAAGACTCGAGAACGCAGAGCTCAAGGGCGGCGAAAAATTATTTGCGCGGACCAGGAATATCGCGATCGTTCCGCTGAAAGCATCGAACGCAAAAACTGCGGTACTCATCATTCATCCGCAGGATGGAGCCGTGTTAAATGACGGTGGTTCACTTCAGCCCTCGATCCGGGTCGTCGAGCTCGGGATGGATGTCATATCGCTGCGAGAGAAGGACAAGACGACGCCGACCGAGCAGGACTCAAGCCACTACACCTCCAACAGTTTGATGCCCGGATTCATCCATTCCTCGCCCGCAATGACGTCGCTCGTTGAAGAGGTCTACAAGATCCGCTCGTCCGATGTGACGGTCCTGGTGACGGGCGAGTCGGGAACCGGAAAGGAGCTGGTCTCTCGGGCGATCCATACTCTCTCGAATCGTAAGGACAAGATCTTCGTCCCTTTCAACTGCACCGCGGTACCGATGGAACTCGCCGAGGGCCATCTCTTCGGATACAGGAAAGGGTCGTTCACAGGTGCGGTAACGGATTCGCCGGGTATGATCCGCGCAGCGGATGGCGGAACTCTGTTTTTGGATGAGATCGGCGACCTGCCGCTGGATGTCCAGCCGAAACTGCTGCGTTTTCTACAAGAGGGCGAAGTGCAGCCGATCGGGGAGAAGCGCCCGATCAAGGTGGATGTGCGTGTGATCGCCGCGACCAACATGCCGCTTGAAGCAAAGGTTGCCGAAGGCACGTTTCGCGAAGACCTCTATTACCGTTTGAATGTGATCCGTTTGCGCGTCCCGCCGCTTAGGGAGCGCCGGTCCGAGATCCCGCCGATCATTAACTACTACATCAACCATTACTCATCGCGCTTTGGTAAGCACGATATAACCTTCACACCGCAGACGATCGACCTGCTGATGGTCTGCAACTGGGAAGGAAACGTCAGGCAGCTGTGTAATGAGGTCCAGCGGATCATCGCACGTGCGGTCGACAACGAAGTGATAACGCCCGACAATCTCTCTCCCGAATTACGACGCGCGGCAAAACCAATGACGCCGCAGATGCATGGTAATACAAAGACGATCACGACGTACGACACTCCGTTCTCGCCATTTAAAAACATCCCGGATGGCGGGACGCTGGAACATGCTGTGACCGAACTTGAGATGCAGATGATCAGAGCGGCACTCGGGCGGCACAACTGGAACATCTCACGCGTCGCAAATGAACTTGGACTGACCCGGCGCGGTCTTTATCTGAAGATCGCCAGATACGGGATCGAGAAGGCGGCGTGACGCGCGTCAGTCACCCAGCCGTCGCAGGTCTGCAACAATTCCCTCTACTTCCGAAACCACCTCTGAAGCTTCCTCGTCGGTGTTATATCTTCCGAGTGAGAATCTGATCGAACCCATCGCTTTCGAATACGGAATGTTCATCGCTTCAAGGACGGGCGAAACTTTGTGATCGTCGGAGTTGCATGCGGAACCCGTCGAGACGCAGATACCCGCATCATCAAGCCGAGCTAAGATGCTTTCGCCATTGATGTTCTCAAATGAAATGTTTGACGTGTTGGGCAGACGACGTGCAGGATCGCTTGTGCCGTTGAGCGACGAATGGGGGATGCGGTCGATGAACTCGCGTTCGAGCCTGTCGCGTAAGACAGCGACCCGCGCCATTCCCGACAAGTCTCGGACGAGATCAGCGGCCGCACCAATACCGGCGATCTGGTGAACTGCCTCGGTCCCGGCACGTCGACCGGCCTCCTGCCCGCCGCCGATCGCGAATGCTGGAAGCTCAACGCCGTCCCGGATGCATAGCGCGCCGATCCCTTTTGGCCCGTGAAATTTATGTGCGGAGATCGAGAATAGGTCGATGTGTGTGTTAGCAAGATCGATCGCGATCTTGCCTGCTGCGTTGACGCCATCGACGTGCATCAGGGCACGTGAACGCTCTTTCACGATCCGGGCAACTTTTTCGACGGGAAACAGAATTCCCGTCTCGTTGTTGGCCATCATCACGGACACGACGGCCGTGTCCGGTCGTAGTGAATCGCCTAGTTTGTCCAGATCGAGCTCGCCATTCTCGTTTACGTCGAGCCATGTAACCTCGTGTCCGTTCCGCCCAAGTAACCCGCAAATATTGCGAACGGCTTCGTGCTCGACCCGTGTCGTTACGATGTGCTTTCTTTTCGGAGTTGCGTCGAGTGCTCCCCGTATAGCCCAATTGTCGCTTTCCGTCCCGCCCGAGGTGAACGTGATCTCTGAAGCCTTTGCTCCAAGCAGCCCAGCCACCGACTGGCGTGAGCTTTCCACTGCCTCGCGCACCGTCCGTCCGACCTGATGCGAGGACGACGGATTACCAAACGACTCTTCGAGAAACGGCCGCATCGCGCTAAAAACCTCGGGCGCTAGGTTTGTGGTGGCGTTGTTGTCGAAATAAATCATTGGTCTTGGGACTTGGGACTTGGGTCTTGGGTCTTGGGTCTTGGGCCTTCGGCCTTTGGTCTTCGGTCTTGGCTCTTTGGTCGACCAAAGCCCGAAGACCAAAGGCCGAAGACCGAAGGCCAAAAGGCAAAGCCCAATTTCAAAAGACAAATACCCAAAGACGAACTACAATTAACGCACATCGTGAGCCGTAACATCAAAATAACCGATCCAAATGGACGTGTGTGGGAACTCGAACTAGAGCCGGGACGAATCTATTCGATTGGCCGTGCGAAAGAGAACGACATCGTGTTGAACGATCGACGAGCGTCGCGCAAGCATGCGCAGATCGCAGGTGACTCGCAGGGGTTCCGGATCATCGATGGGTCCTTTGAGAACGGCAAGCTTGCACGGAGCGTCAACCACCTGTTTGTTAACGGAGCGCAGACGCTCGAAAAGAACCTCGTCTCCGGCGACGTCGTGGTTATCGGCGAGAGCCGGTTGGAATATGTGGAAGAGGTCGACACCGATGTGACTCACGAGATCACACCGCAACTGCCCGATACGTTACCTACTGTCGAACACAAAGATGAGACGGTAGTCGACCAGCCGAAGGTAGTCGACTATGACGACAAACCGCTCGGCCACACACAGGTCGAGATATCGGCGAACGAGATAATCGGCCGGCAATCGCACCTCTCGATGGAGACGCCGATCCAGGCCACGCCGGAAGAGATCAAGGACTTGCGCCGGAAGGCAAAGATCCTCGAGTTGCTCTATGAGATGAGCAAATCGCTCGGAACGGTTTTCGATCTGAAAGAGATCTTCGAGCGTGCGACCGATCTCATATTTCGAGGCACGCCGGCGGACCGAGTTGTCGCTTTGATCGCGGATGAAACCCATGACGGCAGGATACTCACCAACAACCTCGTCGCCATCGGCATCAAGACCCGCGACGAAAAGCTGGACAAGCTTACCGAAAAGTTGACCATCAGCCGCACCATCACACAAAAGGTTATGCGTGAGAAGGTGGCGCTGCTGTCGCAGGACGCAAGATCTGACGCCCAGTTTTCCGGTGCCGATTCGATCGTTTCACAGGGTGTACGATCAACGATCTGCGCACCTCTGATCACCGAATCGAATGTTCATGGCGTCCTGTACGCCGACCGCCTGGATCCGTTCGCCGCATTCTCGCCCGATCACCTTGAGCTGATCAGCGCAGTCGCCGCACAGACGGCCGTCACTGTCGAGACCGTCAAGGCACACCGGCGGCTCGCACGCGAAGAAGTTGCGCGGGCAAATTACAGCCGGTTCATGCCCGAGTACGTAGTCAAACAACTCCTCGACAATCCGAACTCATTTCGACTGGGCGGCGTCAATCAAACTATCACGGTCCTCTTCGCCGACATCCGCGGCTTTACCGCAATATCGGAGCGCGAGAAACCCGAGAAGGTCGTCGGCTTGCTGAACCGCTATTTCTCGGCGATGAGCGAGATCATTTTCGATCGCGGGGGAACGCTCGATAAATATATCGGCGATGGTTTGATGGCACTATTCGGTGCACCGACTGCGACTCCCGACGATGCCCTGAACGCGGTAAAGGCCGCGGTCATGATGCAGAAGCGGCTCGCAACCCTCAACCAGGAGCTGCATGACAACGGGTACGAACAGATCTCAGTCGGTATCGGTTTGCATACCGGTGAAGCGACCGTCGGGTATATCGGATCCGACAGGCGATCGGAGTATACGGCGATCGGTGATACGGTCAATCTCGGCTCGCGATTGGAGTCAAACGCCCGCGGCGGCGAGATCCTTATCAGCGAGGCAACCGTTGCGGCCTGTAGGAATCTAATACCCGTCGATCCTCGCGAACCTCTAACGGTGAAAAATCGAATCCAGCCCGTTAACGTATTTGAGGTCAAGTGGAGCTAGGGCCGCTCCCACTCGACGAGAAATCTTCTTTCTCGTTTTGTTCTTGTTCCTCTTGTTCCTCTTCTTCCGTGGTTAAGTGAAGATGGCAAACTCCGGAACTACGTGAAAGAGAGGACTGAGAAGAGCGAGCAGAATAATGGTGACACGCTCTGTTCGGAAAGAATATAATTATCTCATCCCAGCTGTATGTTAAAGATTTCCTCATTAAAGAAACTTGTTACCGATTCGATGGCTATCGATCTCGGTACCGCCAGCACCATCATCGCGGTCAAAGGCCGCGGCATCGTTCTTGACGAGCCCTCACTCGTCGCCGTTAACGAGATCACCGAAGAGATAGTTGCGTTCGGTCAGGAAGCCGCCGAAATGTCGGGCCGAGAGGGTCGCGATATCACGGTCAAGGCTCCGCTGAGCGGCGGTGTCGTAGGTGATTTTGAACGGACGAAAAAAATGCTTGCCCACTTCGTAAAGAAGGCGAAGACCGGCGGGTCGAATATCGCGATCCATGGCGTGATGAGCATGGTTTCGGATGTGACGCACGTCGAGCAACGTGCGCTTTTCCACGCAGCCGACGAAGCTGGTATTGGAAAAGTTTTCATGATGGAAGAAGGTTTGGCCGCGGCATTCGGCGCGGGCGTTCTTCCAAACGACAAACGTGCATCGGCGATCATCGACATCGGAGCCGGGACGACGAATATTGCGATCGTCGCCAAAGGCGCGATCGTCCATTCGACATCCGAGCGTTTCGGCAGCAATGAGATCAACGCGGTACTTGCGACGCATCTCAGACGCCATCGTGGTCTGCAAGTAGGCGAAGAGACAACCGAGCTTCTAAAGACGACATTTGCGACAGCGTACCTGCCTGAAGACATCGGGAAATCGACCGAGGTCCGCGGCCGCGATGTCACGACCGGAAGCCCCGCCGCCGTCGAGATCACGATCGGTGAAGTTTACCCGATCGTCGAATCGAT
>JANPJL010000265.1:0-7716 GCA_031425495.1 Acidobacteriota bacterium | reverse complement strand
TCCGCACCCGCACAGTCCACCAGCGATTAACTCATGACGAAAATTACTGTAAGATTTCCATTAATTTGTCACTGAATCCGTTTTTTTGAATTATCTCGAGACCCGTTCATCGTAAAGGCTGTCGTTTTTTTTAACTTTTAGCTGTGGTTTGGGCGTTTCGCTACAATGGAATATCGATTGCCTGACTAACTCGCATTCTGACGCGGGTTTAAATTCGAGCAAGGGTAGTCCGAAGCACTTCGACTTCGATCGTAACTTACACAATCAACTTATGGAGGCCACCTCGTTATGTGCAAGGCTTTAAAAGTTCTGACCTTGATCTTTGCGTTAACCTTACTTTCCCTTACCTCTGCTACCGCCCAGTCCACGACCGCTGCCGTTACCGGCCGCGTTGTCGACGGTCAGGGAAATGTCGTACCCGGCGTAAAAGTCACGGCCAAGAACCGGGCGACCGGTAATGAAAGATCCGTGATGACGAGCGGCGATGGCGACTACGTGATCACTGAGCTCGCCCCGGGTCGCTACGACCTTTCGGCCGAAGCCCAATCGTTTAGCCGAGCACTCGTCGACGATCTCGAGCTGAATATCGGCTCCCGACAGACCGTCAACTTTGATCTCAAACCGGGCAATGTGTCCGAGACCGTGACTGTCACAATGGACACGCCTCTGGTTGAGACGACCAAATCGGAGATCGGTCATACGGTGACGCCGAACGAGATCCAGAATCTACCATTGCTGAACAGGACGTTCGCGGGGCTAACCGTTGTCGCACCTGAAGCAAGGCCGGTCGGCAACTTTGACCCGACCAAGACGCGTATCGGGAACGTAGCGTTTAACGGCGGCGACGGCCGGAGTGTCAACGTCAACGTCGACGGCGGCGATAACAAAGATAATGTGGTCGGCAGCCTCCTGCAGAATTTTTCCTTCGAATCGATCCAGGAGTTTCAGATACAACAACATCGTTGGGGCGCAGATCAGGGCCGAGCGATCGGAGGTGTCGTGAATGTGATCACCAAGAGCGGTGGCAACCGCACCCGCGGGTCATTCTTCGCGAACTTTCGGCACGACGATATCCAGGCATCCAACTACTTCGACAATCTTTCCCGCGAAACTAACCCCGGCTATAGAAAGCCACCCTTCGAACGCCAAGAGGTAGGCGGCAGTTTGGGCGGGCCGATCAAGAAAGATCGTCTGTTCTATTTCACCGCCCTCGAGCTTTTTCGTGAGCGGGGGTCTAATGCTCTTGCACCAGGCGTGTTTTCCCAGCTCAGCCTGATCCCGGGTGCGAACCCAATTGCCGAGATACCGACTCCTTACGACGATCTGCTCTTCTCGGCGAAGATCGATCACAACCTCGCGTCCAACCAGACAATGTTCTATCGCTTCTCGTATCAGAACAACAAATCACCTAACGACCAGATCGCGACACCTGCGCGTACTGATCTAACGGGCGGAAACCTGACGACAAACAAACTTTACAGCGCTGTGGTGAACCACACGTGGAACGTGTCGCCGAATGCGTTGAATCAATTTACCTTCCACGTCCAGGATTTCAAGAACGAGATCCTGCCGGTGATCGAAGGACTTACCTTGAATTTCCCGACCGGTATTAATATCGGTCAGAACGCAAACACGCCTCAGGCTACTGAGGAGCGGAAGTATCAGTTCCGCGATGATTTCACGCTGACGAAGGGTTCCCACACTCTAAAGTTTGGCGCCAACTACATCCACACGATCTTGGGCGGATACTTCTACTTCGGAACACGCGGATTTAACCTCACCTTTCGCGACCTTCCTAGTGTGATAGCAGCTGACCCTCTGGGATTCAACCGTCCGGGCCTGCTCACCGCGTTGACCTATTCCGATGGCGCGGCCTCGCACGACCAGGTGATTGATCAACTCGCGTTTTACGCTCAGGACGACTGGAAGATAAGTAGGAAATTGACGCTGAATATCGGTCTCCGCTGGGACGCGAATATCGGCAATCTTCCTGCCCAGGATCAGAACCGAACGATCCTCCTTCTGAGCCGATTGAATCACCCGCGAGCACGCGCGTTGACCTCCGACGCCGATAAGCTCCGACGAACCACTCCGAGTTGGAGAGAGTTTCAACCCCGCCTTGGTTTCGCCTACGATCCGTGGGGAGATGGCAAGACCGTGATCCGGGGCGGGTACGGTATCTTCTATGATCAGATTTTCCAGAACCTGTCGCTCTTCTCATCCGTGCAGTCGCAGCCCGAGATATTTCAAACTGCTTTGAGTTACCAGGGCACGCAGCTCAACAATTTCATTTATACGGGTCCCGCCTCGCTTCCGGCCGTACCGGTATTCGATTTCACGGTTCTACAACAAGGTGCGGTGGGCCGAATAAATGATCCGGATGCGAGAGAGCCGTACATCCAAAAGTGGTCGATCGGGTTCCAGCGTGAGCTTAGCGGTAAACTTTCGATATCAAGCGATTTCGTTCACACGCTTGGACTTCAAGAGCCCCGGTTCCTTAATATCAATCCCCCGATCTCCCAGCTTTGCAACGATTTGTTTGGCGGTAATTCTACCCCCAGACCGGAGTGCCCGCGCGGAGCATCAACCAGGTTGTTAGATGCGGCATTTATCGCCGCAGGTCTCCCGATGACGCAGCCGCCGGGGACGACAACACCTCAGCAGCAAGTCGCAAGGATCGAACAGATCAACATGTTCTCGACGAACAACCGATCACTGTTTGACAGCTGGACGACGACGCTCAAATACAAGACTGCCAAGACGATCATGAATGTTAGCTACGTTCTGGCAAGTAATCGGTCGTGGGGCGGTCAGCCGGTCGCGTCTTATTCAGGCAACGGCATTGCCGTGACGCCCGAGAGACAGTTCCTGCCCGAAGAGTTTGGTCCGACCCGACTCGACGAGCGTCACCGTATCGTTCTGAGCGGTGTCTTCAGTCTTCCGTGGGGACTGCAGCTCGCCCCGGTCGCGCAGTATGCGACGGCTCGCCCGTACTCCCCAACAGCAGGGTTGGATCTTGATGGCGATGGTTTGACCACCGTCGACCGACTTTGTGCCGGCGTCGACCCCGTCGCGCTTTATTCCGCGATCCGGAATCGGCCCGCTGGGGTGACTCCGGCCACAGTTGTTCTCGGATTGAATCCACGGAATTGCACGCAGGCTACTGTAAACAGCCAGAGAACAGGGCTGATCGTCGATCCGGCTGGCAACATCAGAAGCGAGGGAAATGGTAGATTTTTCAACGTGGATCTCCGCGCTTCGAAATTATGGAAGCTCGGCGAAAGGATAGGCCTCAGCACCTATGTTGATTTCTACAACATCTTCGCCGTCGATAACCTCGCGTTCTCGCAGCGTTTGGCAATCTCTCCCGCGACTGGAGCCGCCTCAAACCCGCCAAACTTCCTTACTCCGTTCGCGCTGTTCGGTCCGGGCTTCGGCCCGCCGGTCGGTAAGCCGTTCACCATGCAGTTCGGTGGTAGATTTACTTTCTAACCTTGAACCTATTGAACCTCGAGAGGCGCCTCTGCATGAAGCGCCTCTCTTTTTTTGCCTAAGGTACTGAACCGGACGCACGAGGTCACGCCGCTAGTGCTTTCTAACGTATGCCCGATGGACGACCGTCTTACTTTTGTCGTCGCGAGCTTCGTACACAGCACTATTTTCCTGATCGCGGGTCACAATCTTGGTGCCGCCGCTCGCTGAACGTTCCTCCGCCCGGCCGCGATCGGCGTCTGATAGAAAAGCCTTGACCGCATCCGGCTTTGCGGGCGTCGCATGTGCGGCGGATGAATTCTGTTCCGCAACGGCTTCGACCGCCGCCGCCTTGAGCATTCTCGTCCAGAGCTTCTTGAACAGATCATTCGAAACGTAAACATCGGCGCTGTTGATCTGACCGTTGATCGCAAATGCGTAGCCGATGACGTCCGATTTTCCGGCGATGAGTGTGCCCAACTTGCTCACGTATTCGTCCGCCGTTGCCGCAACTTTACCGTTCTCCAGACTGAGCTGAAGACTTGATCGGGAAGGACCGCTCTGCACCGACGATCCCACATTGCTGCTAAGCTTTTCCTGCGCCTCCGAAACCTTTGCCCACACCTCTTGTTGCGACCGCACTCCGTTTGCGGCTAGCTTTAGATCTTTAGAAACGATGCGATCGTTAGAAGATGAGAACTGACTCGAATCCTCGTTGCCGCGTTTCTGCCAGCGGCCGGACTCAACGCAAAAAGCCTCGATCTTGATCCGCCCCGACCGTGCGGGAATGATAATGCTCACGGAAAGTACACGGTCCTGCTTTCCACCTTTTACAATGTCGCCGGATTGAATGAACACATCGAACTGCTTCGATATGTTCTCCACCGACAACTCATTCACGTCGGAGGTTTCATACACGCGCAAGATCTGCCGCTGCATCGCCTCCTGCAGGGTAAGAATGTTCGTCTTGTTCGTCTCGTCTTTTCCGTGGATCAAGTAGATCGTCAGATTTTTGTGCGAGTAGGGAGCGGAGATCCGGTAGGCCGTGGTCTGGGCGGCGACTGCCGCAGCGAATACAAACAGTGCGGCGATCCCGCCGAAGATACATCTCAACTTCATACAACAACTCCTTCTTTCACGATTTCTTATCCCCGGGGAAAGCTTGTTCATTAGCTGAACGCCGTCTCAAGGAAGTTCTTGCGCGGTTTGTAAAGAAACTATGCGTTGAAGCCGGTTGAAGGATCGGCGTTGATCAATGTTCTTGCCCGGTCGATCTTGCCGGGCGAACCGAGCAGAACTACTGTGTCGCCTTCGCGGAGTTTGTAGTTGGCACCCGGGCTTATCTTTGTTTCGCCATCGCGTACCACCGCGATGATGGTCGCACCGCTCAGGCCTCGGACATCCAGCTCGCCGAGATCCTTTCCGACGACCGGCGAATTCGCACGGAGCGTGATCGTCGCAGTGCTTGCCCCATCGAGATTGAACGTTGGACTATTCATCGGCACGTCGGGAGATGCGGCAGAGCGCAGCATCTCGTAACCCTGTTCCCGGATCCTGGCAATCTGCTGTTCGATAACGTCACGCGGAGTGCCGTATCTGTGCAGCACCCGCGAAAAGATCTCGATGCTCGTCTCGAATTCTTCCGGTATCACCTCGTTCGCGCCGAGCCCGAAAAGCTCGGTGATCTCCGAGACATACCTTGTTCGAACAATGATGTGAAGGTCGGGGTTTAGTTTATGCGCGAGGTCCACCGATCTACGCGCCGCGGCGGGATCTGACATTGCGAAAACCATCGACCAGGCTTGTTCGACTCCGGCATGGAGCAGTACCTCTCGTCGTGTAGCGTCGCCAAAATTTATCTTCTCGCCTTTCGCCTTTGCCCGACGAACAACATCGGCATCCAACTCGAGGATGACGTAGGGCACGCCGACCGCTCGCAACACACGAGCGAGATTTCGTCCATTCAAACCGTATCCGACTATAATCACGTGCTGCTGGAGCCCACCGCTCGATGTTAGGTGAATATCCTCCTCGGTGTTCTCAACGTCGTGAACCTTGCCGTCCTTAAAGATCGATTGCACGAAAAATCCAATGCGCGGTGAAGCCGCTATCAGGAACGGCGTAGCGATCATCGAGATGATCGATGCCGCGAGAAAACTTTGGTAATCGGTATCCGGCAGAAGGTCCGCACCTTGTCCGGCTTTCGCCAAAACGAATGAGAATTCTCCGATCTGTGCAAGGCCGAGACCAGTCATCGTAGCGATCCGCTGCGGGTAGCCCAGTATACGAATTATTCCCCAAACGATTAGAGCCTTACCGAGGATCAATGCGAGCACCAGAATGACCACCAAACCGATGTTGGAGATCAGCAATGGCAAAGACAACAGCATTCCGATCGAGACGAAGAAAAGACTGTTGAATACATCGCGAAACGGGAGAACCTCGGATGTGACCTGATGGCTGTAGTCAGAGTCCGCCAGGACCATGCCGGCGATGAACGCTCCGAGAGCAAGCGACAGACCGAAGTGCGAAGTGACCCACGACATCCCGAGACAGAGCAGTACGACCGTCAGCAGGAATGCCTCGGGGCTCCGCAGATGCACGACTTGTTTCAGAAACTTCGGCAGTAGAAACCACGCCGCGAGAACGATCAATGCGAGGGCGAGCAACGACGAGCCAAGGCTGAGAAAGATCGAAGTAAGAGAAACGATATCTTCACCACCCAGCAGCGGGATGCCGAGCAGCATGAAGACGATGCTGATGTCCTGGAAGAGGAGTATTGCGATTCCTGCCCGGCCATGCGGCGAATCGACCTCGTTGCGTTCCGTGTAACTTTTGAGCACGATCGCGGTGCTCGACAACGCGACGAGAAATCCAAAAAATACAGCTTGGCTAGCCTGTCGGCCGAACATCATCGCCGCTCCCGCCGTCCCCGCTATAGTCAAGCCCACCTGGAGACCGCCACCGATCATCACCAGGCGTTTCATCTCACCAAGGCGCTTGATCGAAAACTCGAGGCCGATAGTAAACAGCAGCATCATCACGCCGATCTCGGCCAGAACCTCGATACCGCTGATCTCTTCTATAAGACCGAATCCCGACGGCCCGATGGCGATGCCGGTCAGCATTAAGCCAACCAGAAGCGGCAGTTTCACGCGCAGGCAAAGGTAAGCCACCGGTACGGATACCAGCAGAATTATCAGAAGATCCGAGAAGAGCTGTGGAGTATGCACTTTTTCCTAAACGTTTCTTAGAGAATAACAGGCGGCAAATAGTATCGACAAAAACTCGCCTGCAGTTCTCGAATGCGATTTTGCATTCTGAACAGAATCCGGTGAAAATGATGCAGTTTCAGAATCACCCTTTCGGAGGCACAGTCCATGAAATCAATTCTTTCCCTTGGCGTGTTGATATTTGCGCTTACGTTCTGCGGACTCGGCGATCGGCTCAAGAGTCTCAGCGGCGGCGGCGGTTCGAGTAGCGAGTCGTCCTCGTCGAACGGTTCGGCGGGATCAGCCGCATCGGGTACAACAGAGAAGCCGAAACTTACCGCGTCACAACAGAGCATTCAGGACGGTTCGACCGAAGTGAGCTGGGACGATCAAGGGATCTCTTGGAAGTTACCCGCCGGCTGGCCAAAGATGGAAGTTCGTAAAGAATCGTTTAATTACGGCTCGCCCGCGAATGGATTTTTGATCGCGTCGATATCAGTAATGCCATCGAGCTTTCCGTCGGAAGCAAGCATAGATGCGACGTATACGAGTTCGCTCGAACAACTGAAACAAGGCAAGTATGAAACGGTGCGATGGCTCGAGATCGACGGCGTAAAAGGCGTGGAGTGGGTCGAGGCGATGCCCGAGGACAGAGACGGCCCGCGCCGCCATCAGTGGATATCGTTCAGAAATTATCAAGGCCAGAATCAGCAGCTGAACATAATGGTATCGACGAAAGGCTCAAACTTCGATAAACAGCGGGACACCTTCGCCGCGATAATGTATTCGATGAAAATACCGAAGGGATGATGGGAAGTTGAGAATTGATAGTTGATAGTTGATAGTCCGTGAAGTTGGCACGTCTCGTAGGCACCACTACAACTATCAATTGTCAACTATCAACTATCAACCGCCCCTTGGGCTAAAGCGGAGTTGGCGCATCCGAGTGCGGAATAAAGCATCGCCTGCACCTTGCTTCGTACTTGTCGCTTGCACCGACCTCGACTCGCTCCTCGGATTCAACGGTTCGCTG
>JANPJL010000264.1:0-23336 GCA_031425495.1 Acidobacteriota bacterium | reverse complement strand
TTCGCGACCGTGAACCAGAAGATGCGAGATCTGGTTGTGCATCTTGGGGGGCTTGACGAGACCGACGAGCATTATCGCTTCAAGATCGAGTGCTTGCATCGCGGCCGCTGCCGCCGAAAGCTGTCCTTTACCACCGTCGATAAAGACCACTTGCGGGAGCGGTTTCTCTTCGGCAAGCAGACGCTTATACCGTCTGAACACCGCTTCGTTCATCGAGGCAAAATCGTTGGAGCCTTCGACCGTCTTGATGATAAATCGACGGTACTCCGCTCTTGCGGGTTTTCCGTTTTCGAAGACGACGATGCCGGCCACGTTTTCCGCGCCTGAAATATTCGATATGTCGAACGATTCGATGCGAGCAGGGAAATAGGAGAGCTCAAGCAATTCTTGAAGCTCGGCAAGGACCTTCTCGCTGTCGGGTTTGAGAATTCGGAAGCGTTGCTCGAAAGCGATCTTGGCGTTTGTCTCGACCAGATGAACGAGGTCGCGCTTCTGGCCCCGCTTAGGATCGCAGATCCTCACGCGTCGGCCGCGCCGTTCGGTGAGAGCTTTTTCAAGAACTGCGCGATCTTCGAAATCGTTCGGGACGTGGATCTCGAGCGGGACGTAATCGGTCGAATAGTACTGAGCGAGAACTTCGCCTAGAAATTCGGATGGATCGAACGAATCGTCATCGACGAGGTCTTCCCAAAAGAACTCCCGCCTTCCCACGATCCGACCTTCGCGCATTGTAAAGAGTTGGAGCGCGAGTCGCGGACCTTCTCGATAAAAACCTAATATGTCGACGTCGCGTTCGGCTGTCGTCGCCATTTTCTGTTGCTCACCGAGGGATTCAATCGTCCGGTGAAGATCGCGATATCGGGCGGCGATCTCGAACTTACCTTCGTCCGAAAATTTCCACATCCGCTGTTCCAGATCCTTTGCGAGTTCCTTGTTCTTGCCCTCGAGCAAAACCTTTGCATCACGCGCGGCTTCCTGATACTCGTCTTGAGTGCAGAGGCCTTTCACGCACGGCCCGAGACATCGCTTGAGATGATATTCGAGGCACGGCCGCGGCAACTTGCCGTCGATATCGATGTCGCAGGTCCGTAGTTGAAATGCGCGATTGACGAGGTTGAGCGTTTTCCGCGCAAGGACAGCGGGTAGAAACGGTCCGTAATAGTTCGAACCGTCGCGTTCGATCCGCCTCGTGATCACTACTTTTGGAAACGGCTCGCTAGTCAGCTTTAAGTGCGGGTAAGACTTGTCATCCTTAAGCAAGACGTTGAAACGCGGCTTATGCTTTTTAATGAGATTCGACTCGAGCACAAGAGCTTCGACCTCGTTGTCGACGACGATGAATTCAAAGTCTGCGATCGCTCGCACAAGCCGTCGCGTCTTGGCATCTTGATTCCGGCTTGATTGAAAGTATTGGCGGACACGGCTTCGGAGATTCTTCGCCTTGCCGACGTAAAGGATCTTACCGGCGGCATTCTTGTGCAGATAAATGCCGGCCGCAACCGGCAGGGACTTGAGTTTTTCTTGCAGCTCGTCCACATCCAAAATCTAACACTTGCCGGCGGTGCTAATCAAAATTGACATCTTTGGACCGTTGCGCGATAAAGACCTGCAGTTCAAATCTTTCGGTTTCAGGAGACAAAACTAATGGCAAAGTCGATCGAGCAGTCGCGAGCGATAATTCAGTCGATGATCACGCTGGCCGGTGCTGCGCTGGGACTTGTGTGTGCATTGGCGTGGAACGACGCAATCAAGGCGTCAATGAAATCCTTGCTGGGCGAAGAAGACAGCCTGGCCAGCCTCTACACATATGCGATCCTCGCGACACTGATCGCGGTGTTCGCTCTCATCGCTCTGGCGAAGGCGGCCGCAAATGTCGGTGGAGACGCAGCGATCAGCCGGGAAGCCGAGGGTTAAGCGAAATTGCAATAGCCGGGCGTTCTGGGCGACACTCGCTGAAGTGAAAACACGCCTAACGACATCGCCGACCGAGGCCGCGGAATTTGTGAATGCCGGCGGCACTGTCGCTTTCCCGACGGAAACCGTTTATGGCCTCGGCGCTGACGTATTCAACGAGTTGGCGATACGGAAGATCTTTGAGGCGAAGAACCGCCCGGCTGACAATCCTCTCATCGCGCACATTGCCGACCAACGAGATGTGACGCGGCTTGTAGTATCCGTGCCGGCTGCCGCGCGGAAACTTATGGATGCCTTTTTTCCAGGGCCGCTTACAATTGTCCTTACCAAGACCGCAGAAGTTTCCACCCTCGCTACAGCCGGGCTGAATACGATCGGCGTCCGAATGCCTCGTCATCCGGTCGCGCGAGCGTTCTTGCGTGCCTGCGGGACACCCGTCGTCGCGCCATCGGCGAATCTCTCGGGCCGTCCGAGTCCGACGACTTGGCGAGCGGTAAAGGAAGATCTCGACGGGCGTGTCGATTGCATATTGCAGGGTGACGCAGCGGAGATCGGTCTCGAATCGACAGTCGTGGATTGTACGGCGGGTGTCCCGGTAATCTTGCGCAAAGGCGCGGTATCTATCGAGAGAATGCGGGAGATTATTCCCGATGCGATTGACTTCCGCGAATCTGCGGACGATATCGCTCGCAGCCCCGGCGTGCGCCACAAGCATTACGCTCCGAAGGCAGCGGTTATTATCGTCGACGCTGGTCATGAGTTCACGGTCGGAAACAGCGGTGCTTATATCGGACTATCTCCACCGTACAGAGAATTGGTACTTACCCGCATTTGCCATACAGTCGAAGAATACGCGTCATCGTTATTCGAGTTTTTTCGGGAATGTGACCGGGCGGGAATCGAGCGGATATTCTGCGAGGCCGTCGATGAGAAAGGGATCGGGGCGGCGTTAATGGATCGGATCCGTCGGGCTGCCGAACGATAGGGGAATTATTTCGGATACACGGCGACGAGTGCGATCTCGCTGTTATCTCTTACAAGTTCCGCTCTTAAATAATTGCTCTCCAGTAACTGCGCGAGATATTCCACCGGGACCAATACGAGTCCCGGTTTTCCGTTGAGCGCTTCGGAAACTTCTTTCGGGGCCGGAAATCTTTTCTGCTTGCCGTCCGTATCGCGGACGATCCGCCCCGATGCGTAGAACTCGGCGTTATGTGAGACTCCGTGCAGCATAATCACCGGAGCGTTGTCCAACCCAAGCCCGTTCGCATCAACGAAAAGCGCTTTGACCGAATCCGTCTCCGCGAATCGGGGTGCGAAGAAGAAGATCGCGATCAGCACGAAAACGAACGTGCCGCCGGCTATAGTCCTGAAAAGATTTCCTCCCCAGTTTCGTCTGCGAATCAAAGCCGTCAGATAGATCGTCGTCAGGATCAGGGCCGCAGGAACCGCCGGTAAAATATAACCGGGAAGTTTTGATCCGGAGAACGAAAAGAAGACAAGCGGAACCGCGATCCAGGAAAGCGAAAAGATCTGTAGCGGCGATGTCCTTTCCGACTCTTCGCCCCGTGCACGACTGACAGAATTTCGGCAAAGCCGCCACAATGCCGCGAGAAAAAACGGCATCCACGGAATCGTCATCAATGGCAAGACCCAGTAGAAAAAGTAAAACGGCTGCGGATGGAAATATTTATTTGAGGTGTATCGCTGAAAGTGGTGTTGGATAAAAAACTGGTCGATGAATTCGTGTCCGTGGCGAAGGTACATCGGCAGATACCAGAGTGCCGCCACGGATGAAGCAAGCAATGCTCCCCAAACGAAGCTCGCGATCAATTTCCTGTTTGGGAATTTCCAGGACACTACGTGGTACATGCCGATGATGGCCGCCGGAAATACGACTCCTACAAGTCCTTTGGCAAGCAACGCTAGCCCGACAAAAAAATAGAAAGACAACAGCGGCGTTAGGCGGCCATTCAGATCATATATATAAAAGCTGACCATTGCGGCCGTGAGCGGGAACGTAAGGATGATGTCGAAGCTCGCGCCATGGGCGAAAGCAATTATCCCCACAGTCGATGCGGAGATAAGACCGAGGCAGTTTGCGAAACTGTTCGTTGTTCGTTGTTCGGCGCTCGTCGTGTTTCGCTCGACTTGTCTGCCGAGAATCCAAAGGCTTGTAACTGTTCCGAGTCCAAACAACGCGGATCCAAAACGAGCGGCAAATTCGGAAACTCCGAACAAGTTGAATGACGCGATCTGGAGCCAGTACAAAAGCGCTGGTTTTTCGAACCAGTGAAAACCACCCAGAGTTGGAGTCACCCAGTCGCCTCGATCGAACATCTCCCGTGCAACTTGCGCATATCGCGGCTCGTCAGGCCCGACGAGCGGCATCGTTAGCCCGGAGAAATAGACAAGAACTACCGTTGCTATGAAGAGCAGCCATAACATGGAGGATCGCGTGTCGCGGATTGAGGGGTTGCTCTTTGTCATCTGGGACGAGTTCACAGAGAATGTAGAGTATTACTGAATTGTTTTACCGATTCAAATCCGAAAAGATGAGCGAAATCCGCGATCCGCAATCCGCAATCCGAAATATTCGAACGGCCGTTATCGGCACCGGCAGCCTCGGGCGGCATCACGCAAGGAATTACGCCGAGCTCGCACGCGAAGGGCGTGTGAAGTTTGTCGCCGTGTGCGATGCGAATCGAGAGACAGCCGAGCAGGTTACAAAGGACAACGGCTGTGACCGTTCGCTGACGGATTGGCATGATCTACTGGGAGAGGTCGACGCTGTTTCCATCGCCACTCCTACCGAAACACATTGTGAGATCGCCTGTGCCTTTCTCGAGAACGGCGTGCATGTTTTAGTTGAGAAGCCGATCGCAGTGTCGCTCGAAGAAGCGGACCGGATGATCGCCGCTGCACGGAAGTCGGGCGCGAAGCTGATGGTCGGCCAGCTCGAACGTTTCAATCCGGCCATGGTCGCTCTTCGGCCACACGTCACGAAACCGCTGTATTTTGAGATCCACCGCGTATCCCCTTTTCCTAATCGATCGTTGGATGTGGATGTGGTGCTGGACGTAATGATCCACGACCTCGACGCGGTGCAGTGGCTGGTCGGCGAGGATGTAAAGGTTTCCGGTATACATGCCGTCGGCATTCCGGTGATCTCGAACAAGGTCGACGCGGCCAACGCGCGCATAGAGTTTGAGAACGGGGCCGTCGCGAACATTACCGCTTCGCGGATCGGAACCGAGAAGATTCGAAAGACGCGCTTCTATCAGACGGAAGCATACGTCGTGCTCGATTACGCGACGAAGTTTGCGTCGCTTACATCACTCAATCCGAACGCCGCGCATCCGCTGCTCGGAATATCGATCAACCGTCTTGAGATCGATGATGTCGAGCCGCTACGGGCAGAGATCAAGGCGTTCCTTGATGCCATCGAGAACGACACCGCGCCTCCGGTCACCGGCGACGATGGCCGTCGTGCGTTGGCGCTGGCTGTGGGTGTTTTGGAAAAGATCGATGAGCATATGCGAAGGTTGAATGTGTGAGAACGTGACCTGGAGAGAAAGCTCGTGACGCCCGAGGAAAGCAGGGCAGCCATTTGCTCGGCTGGCTGTTTAAATTGCCACGACCTTCAGGTCGTGGGTCGAGTGACTGCAGCGCGGCTTCAGCCAAATAAAGAGGGCAAGATCCGATAGGCTTCAGCCCAAAGGCTAAAGCCGAAAGGAAGCTTTTTACGATATTGGGCTTGAAGCCCTAGGCAACGACGGTTATCCACGACCTTAAGGTCGTGGCAATTTAAACAGCCGGCGTCGAATTTTTAACGCGGGCCGGGACCCTTTACGACAACCAACCTTTTCCTCAACATGCATCCATCGATCTCCGACTTTCTCAAATCTCGCATCGACGCCGGTGATTTTCCGTCGGCGGTTTATCTTGTTGCGGAAAAGGGTGAGATCAAGTTTCATGATGCGCTCGGGTACGCGGTCGTCGAGCCGGAAAGGATCGAGGCGAAGCTCGATACGATCTACGATCTTGCGAGTCTGACGAAGCCGTTGGTGACTGGATTGTTGGCGGCCATCGCGATCGAAGATGGCGAGGTCAGGCTCGACGCTAGAATTGGCGATTTCTTTTCTGTGTTCAAGGATTCCCCAATCTCTGATTTGACAATTCGGAACCTGGCTACGCATATGTCCGGTCTGCCGGCTTGGGTTCCCCTGTACCTATTAGCGAAATCGCTAGTCAGCGTTGGAAAGGCTGTTGCCGATCAGCAAATAACAACGGAGAGAGCTAGGAAAGTTGAATACAGCGATCTGAATTTTATCGCCCTCGGCTTTGCAATCGAAGGCTTACGGATCGATCACGAATTTGGCTACGACGTTATTGACGTCCTAGAACTGAAGCGAACAGCTTTCAACCCGGTGACGGAGTCGTGGATCGGCTCTCTTGACCGCTCGGAAATCGCTGCGAGCGAGGAAGGAAACCAGTACGAGAAACAGACCTGCATCGACCAAGGCTATTTACACCAGCAGAAACTCCACACTCCGCACTCGGCATTCCGCACTAAGACGATCTGGGGCGAGGTCCACGATGGCAACGCGCATTTTCTGGGAGGCGTCGCCGGTCACGCGGGTCTCTTCTCCACAGCCGAAGAAGTATTCAAGATCGCACAGCAGTTCCTGCCAAATTACACAAAGCTCCTAAAACCGGAAACGTGCGAACTATTCCGCACGAACTTCACCAAAGGAATGAACGAGGATCGGTCGTTCGCGTTCCAACTCGCCTCAACCGAGGACTCGACCGCGGGAACGAAAATGTCGCCGCAGAGTTTCGGCCATAACGGATTTACCGGCACTAGTCTTTGGATCGATCCGGTGAAAGAACGCGTGTTCATCTTGCTGACCAATCGAACTCACAACCATCCGCTTCCTTTCGTCAATATAAACTCGGTCCGACGAGGTTTTCACGAGCTGGCGATCGGCCTCCTCGACGAAGATATTTAGCAACTAAACACGGTTCGAACCCGTCAAAACGCCGTACTTTCCCCAAAGAACTCGTCTACGCCTGGAGTGTGTCTATGAAACGTCTATTACTCGCCTTTGTTTGCATGGGGATATTTGGTCTGGCTGCTGCAGGCCAAACCAACCGCGGCACGCGTCCTCGCGTGGCGCCCACGCCTACGCCGGATGCTCCTAGTTTGAGAAATGAGCTCCCCTCGACGACGGATCGCCGCCCGCCGGTGCTTACTGGTGGATCGCAAGCTCCGACCACGTCGACAACTACTCCTGTTGAAGAAGACGAGGTCGTAAAGATCGAAACCAACCTCGTTACAATGCCGGTATCCGTGTTGGATCGCGATGGTCGTTTCATCGGTAACTTGCAGCAAAAAGATTTCAAGATCTTCGAGAATGGCATCGAGCAAAAGGTCGATTACTTTCAGTCGGTCGAACAGCCGTTCACGGTCGTGCTGATGATCGACGTTAGCCCGTCCACCGCGTTCCGGATCGACGAGATCCACGAGGGAGCTATCGCCTTCGTCAACCAGCTTCGTCCGAACGACAAGGTTATGGTGATCGCGTTCGATGAGAGGGTCCGAATCCTCAGTCGTGCGACAAGTAACCGGCAGGTCCTTCGTGATGCGATATACGAAGCCCAGTTCGGAGACGGGACGAGCCTGTACGACTCGATAGATCAGGTCATCAATCAAGAGCTTGTGAATATTACCGGTCGCAAAGCCGTTGTTATTTTTACCGACGGTGTCGATACGACATCTCGCCGAGCTAATTACCAATCGACCGTTGCGGATATTGAAGAGGTCGATGCTCTCTTTTACCCGATCCGGTACAACACCCAGCGGGGACTTGGCGGGGGTGGAGGCGGCGGAGGAGGCCAGCGTAATTCCGGCATAGACAACTGGATCGGAATCATAACGGGCCAGCCCGTGCGCATTGGAGGCGGCGGGGGCGGATCGATGGGCTCGAGTTCGGGCGAATACGCTCGTGGACTCAAATATCTCGAGACACTTGCCCAGAATAGCGGCGGGCGAAAGTTCGAAGCCGATTCTCTTTCGAATCTTGATTCTGCTTTTTCAGGTATCGCCGAAGAATTGCGTCGGCAGTACTCGCTCGGATATTACCCGGAGAAGGCTGGTCAGGTTGGCGAACGACGCCGGATCAGCGTTCGCGTTATGCGACCGAGCGTGATCGTGAAGGCGAAGAGTACATATATTTTTGGTCAGAGCGATAAACTGGCCGGGCGATAACAAGGATCGTGTGAGATCGCAATGCATGGGGCTGTCTGAAAAAGGCGGCCTCTTTTGTTTAGCTAGCTCGGCCCCGCTGCGATCCGGTTACAATGTCCGTCTCACATTCCGGAGTGCATATACAATGCAGTTCAGGACCTTTTCATTTCGTGTTTTCTCAGTGTTGTTCGGTGTATTCTGTGGTCATCTTGCAGGGCAGAGACCGCCGAATACACGGAACAACACGGAATAATTTGGAGCAAGAATCAAATGAACCACTACTGGCGGTCGATACATCTTTCCCGTTAGTTCATCGCATCGTACAATCGTTTCGGTCAGGCTAAGAGTTTCATGAAAGTACTTGTTCTAATTTGCTTTGTATTGTCGGTAGCGGTCTCGCTTTCGCATGCTCAGTCGCGACGTGTCCCCCCTGGCGGCGGGACCGACAAGCCCAACAGTCGACCGGTAGAGCCCAAAGCGACTCCGACACCACCCGAGCCGGAATTACAAACGGATGCAGGCGCGGTGGATTCCGGTGAAGTCGTGCAAGTGGATACGAACCTCGTCACGATCCCCGTCCGGATCCTGGATCGAAAGAATCGTTTCATTGGGGGGTTGCAGCGAGAAAGTTTCAAGGTATTCGAAGACAACGTCGAACAGGAGATCGCCTACTTTACAAACGAATCCCAGCCCTTTACGGTCGCGCTTGTTTTGGACATGAGTCCTTCGACGACATTCAAGGTCAGTGAGATACAGGCTGCGGCGATTTCATTTATCGACCAGCTTCGGCCCGAAGACAGGGTCATGGTGATCTCATTCGATGAGCAAGTGCACATGCTGTGCGAAGCGACGAACGATCGGAATACGATCTATCGCGCTATTCGTAGCACAAGGATCTCAAACGGAACAAGCCTCTATGAGGCTGTCGGAAAGACAATGAATGATCGGCTTCGTCGGGTCCAGGGCCGTAAGGCGATCGTCCTGTTCACAGACGGTGTTGATACAACCAGCCTTCGGGCGAACGATCTCGGTAACCTGCGCGACGCGATGGAGATGGATGCGTTGATCTATCCGATCCGTTACGACACTTTCGCGGATGTGCAGGCGATGAAGAACAAGCCGATCGTCGACCTTCCCGGCCAGGGGACGATCATTACGACACCGCCGACAATTCCGACAAGCGGAACTAAGTATCCGACTTCGATACCGCAGGGACCCGTTGTTCGAACCGGAAACGATAAGGGGACGACCGTCGAAGAGTATCGCCACGCGGAACAATACCTCGACAAGCTCGCGACGTATACGGGTGGAACGATCTATGTTGCGTCCACACTAGGGAATTTAAACACAGCGTTCTCGAAGATAGCGAGCGAGCTCCGGGAATTTTATAGTCTTGGTTACTATCCGGCGAGCGAGGGCGTTCCGGGGAAAACTCGACGCATAAAAGTGCGGGTTGCCCGGCCGGACGTCGCGATCCGAGCTCGCGACAGCTACGTTGTTCCAAAGAAGAAAAAGTTGAGGACGTCCTAGATCTCGGTTCCGTCGGGCACGGTCGCCCGCTTTGGAACGATTATTATTCCTTCGCGGATATAAAGGCACCCACTCGGGTGGTCATAATTATCCAGCCCCGCGGAATTAAGTAGCTTCACATTCTTACCAATCCGCACGTTCTTATCTATGATCGCTCGACGGATGTGGGTGTGGGTCCCTATTCCCATGTACGGTTCGCCACGCTCGAGGTTGGACCGGAGCTCTTCGATCGACTCGAAATAATCCGAGCCCATGACGATCGAGCTTTCAAGCCGAACGCCGACGTCGATCCGGCTTCGTAATCCGATGATCGAACTTTGTGCATCTACGCCGTTCAGGATGCAGCCTTCGCTCACCATTGAATTTGCAATGTCACAGTCGTGTATTTTCGACGGCGGCAGATAACGACTGCGCGTGTATATGGGTGATTCCGTGTCGAAGAAGTTGAACTTCGGAAGCGGTGAAGCCAAGTCGAGGTTCGCTTCGTAGAACGCGCGAATGGTTCCGATGTCTTCCCAGTAACCATCAAACAGATGAGCTTGGACATTGTACCGATTGATCGCCGACGGAATGACCTCGCCGCCGAAATCGACCGCCGATTCATCAGCCTGGAGCAGTTCGATCAGTTTTTGATAATCGAAAACATAAATGCCCATCGAAGCAAGAAAAGGACGACGCTCTGCTTCTTCAGCTGACAGGCCGAAGCTAGTCGTATCGACACGCATAGCGTCGAGAGCCTCGCCTTTTGGTTTCTCGCTAAACTCGATGATCTTTCCGACACTATCGGTTTTGAGCAGGCCAAAACCCTCCGCATCCGAGGGGTTTGAGGGGATGACCGATATCGTCACATCGGCATTTGTGGAGCGATGCCTCTCGAGGAATTTTCGATAATCCATCCGGTAGAGATGATCGCCCGACAAGATGAGCAGCGTTTTGACGCCCCAGTCGCGCAAGTGCGGAAGTATCTGCCGGACGGCATCCGCCGTTCCTTGAAACCAGTCGGGGCTGTCTTTACGTTGCTCCGCTGCGAGGATCTCTACAAAGCCTGACGAGAAGCTCGAGAACCGGTAGGTTTGCGAAATGTGCCGGTTGAGCGAAGCGGAATTATATTGCGTCAGTACGAAGATCTGAGTGATGTTCGAGTTGATGCAGTTCGAGACCGGAACGTCGATCAGACGGTATTTTCCGCCGAGCGGAACCGCCGGCTTTGAACGCTCACGGGTAAGCGGAAACAGCCGCGAACCCGCTCCTCCTCCGAGTATCACTGCGACGACATTCTCGTTTCGAGCCATAGATAAAATGAGCTGCTAGCCTGCTACGACAGGATAGCCGCAAACCGTACCCTACCTCAAGGCAAATCATTTCTAGTAGTGGTTCACCTTTAAAAATGGCTGATCGCGTTCCGTTCTTTCCGTGTATTCCGTGGTTCTTGCCTGCAGGATGACCATGGAATACACGGAACAACACGGAGAAAACACGGAATAAGAAAGGTCACTCGCCCGAGTATCGATACCGGAAGAAAGGAAATACGGCGGCGACTGCGAAGGCATCAGCTATAAGTGAAAGCGCGGTTCGGATGCGGTCGGCGATCGTGAACTGCTCAGCGGCGACGCGAAGAGCGTCGATCGACTGCGACGATGAGTCTGGGCCGAGCATGATGCCGAGACGCGGATAGATGTAAAGAAATGTGAGCGCTTCGATACCCACGAAGATCGCCAGGCAAATAAGTACGTAGTTGCGAGCAGACGCGATCCGCCAGCCGACTATAACGAAACCGATACCTGCAAGCATGCTGAGCGGACCGAAGATCTGGAAAAAATATCCGGGGTGTAGGACCTTATAGTAATCACGGGTGGCTTCGAGCGACTCTGGCACGTTCGCAAACCAATTCGGATACTCCACCATCACCGCGAAGGTCGTCCCACCTAGCACGATCATGATCAGGCAAAAATATACGACGAATAGAAAGGTCTGTAGTCTTTTCATATTAATTCCGGAGAGGCTCCTGACCAATACGCGTAAACCGACCCCGATTCGTTCGCCGCAGGTTTACTTTGCGAATGTCGTCACGACCCCATCTGGTGAAAGCTTACGAACGGAGTGATTGTTCATGTCTGCGATGAAGAGGTTACCTTTGCTGTCGTATGCGATTCCTTTCGGCATGTTGAATAGTGCCGTCAACGCGCGTCCATCCTTATTTCCTTCCTCGGCCCGACCGGCGATATTGTGCGAACATGACTGGATAGTATTGCCGCCTGCGAGCGTGGTCACCTTACCGCCCGCGATCTTGATCACGCGGTGTAGGCGCTGGTCGGTTAAAAGGATCTCACCTTTCTTGTTCACCATGATGGTCTCGGGTTCGACAAACTCCGCTGTGGCTATCGGGCCCTGGGTATAAACCGGACACCATTCGCGCTTATACGGTTGGCCCGCGACCAGTGTGATCGCTCCCGTTGCTAGATCGATCTTCCCGACAAAGCGGCCGAAGCTGTATGACGCGAAGATAATATTCCCCTGTAAGTCTGCGGCCATGCCGCTAACCTGATTTACCAGGATGAATTTATTGTCCGGTGTCTTCAGCGTAGAGACCGCACCGTCTGAACTGATCTTGCGAATGACGCTGTAGCTGCGACGATTACTCTTTTGGTATTTCTTCGCCTGTTCGCTCAAACTGAAGTTGTCGACCACAAAGTTGGTGCCGATCGTTTCCTTGATCTTGTCGAAACTATCGGTGACGTAGATATTGTCATTTCGATCGATCGTCATCAGCCCAATGACGTTGAATCCGGCGGTCGCGAGTGGGCCATCTTCTAATTTGTAGCTGTACTCCTGCCCGGCAAACTTCGTCAACGTCACCTTGTTGTGATCGGACACGACGATCTTGTAGATCACGTTCCCATCATTCGCGTAAAGATTGTCCTTGGAATCGACGATCAGGTCATGCCACACGCGGTCCAGGCCCTTTCCCGGTACTTGCTTGGAAAGATCGGTAATGGTGCCATCCGGCGCGATCTTCACCAAACCATATTGCCGTGTGACGAAAATATTGTCCTTGCTGTCGACAACGATATGTTGCGGCGTCGAGACGACGGTCGCCGTTTGAGCCGACATGTGAAGAGGGAAGAGAAGGGCGATTATAAGTATGAAATATTTCATAAGCGTTTTATTGCATGGGTGTATGGGCACTTACTCTAGGCGGCGAAGCCGCTTAAAGAGCTTAGCCGGACGTGAAACGTCTGGAATTATTAACACGTCAGTTCCGCACTGAAAGTGCGGCAGATCTAGTCTTCCGCCCTTCAGGGCAGCGTCGGCCACTTCCACCCTACCAGAAGCTTCGCATCTAGCTATTTTCTTTTCGCAGCTTCGCCGCCGACAATTCTAGTTTTGACACAAACCCTAAAGAGCCCGTGTCAAAACTCGTAAGCTTGGCGGCGAAGCTGCTTAAAGATCACAGCCAGACGTGAAACGTCTGGGAAACTTCGAATGTCATTTCCGCACTGAAGGTGCGGCAGATATGGTCTCTCGCCCCTTCAGGGCGGAGTACTTATATTGCACCGTTCCAGAAGCTCCGCATCTGGCTAACTTCTTTTGGCAGCTTCGCTGCCGAAATTGCTAGTTTTGACACGCCCTCTAAAGCTGGAGGCAATTTAAAAAGCACTGCCCAAACTACTCGCACGGCGGAATCGGCGTGAGTGTGTAATTCTCAGTACCGCTATTGGAGTAGCCCTCCGCTGAACCTTCGCCCGAACCAACCATTGTGCCGGGTTTGTCGAGTCCGTCCGGAAGGTAGATCTTATACGTGCCGCTGCCTTTCGAGTTGAATGGACCGTTGTAGGTATAGTTACCTGCGAGGCCGCCGGTGAGATCCATCACGAATCCACCGCCCGTCAGTTTGAAGGGCTGCAGAATGTCACAGACCTTGGTGCTCGTCTGCCAATCGGCCAGGCCCCCGACGATCTGAAACGCCGCCGGCTTTTTGCACTCCGCTCCGATCTTGGCCAGCTTCTGCATCGTCGCGTAAGTCGTGTCCCAATTCCTTACCTCAAAGCCCAACAACTGCTTCTGTCGTTCGGCTCCAAGCATGCTCTGGATGGCTCGTTTCGCATATCGACAATCTAATTCCGCAGCAGCTAATTCCTTTGGCAAGACCTTCTCGTAGTATTGCTCAAAGATCGATTCCATTTCTTTCACCCAGCCTTCCGCTCCGGATTCATCGCCGAGCAACTGACGATTACGTTCCTGCGAGGTGATGACGCCTGCATGATGCTGCAGTTGCGTGAACGTGGTGCTTGCCTGCAATGATAGATTCGCGGCCCACGCGATGTCGCTGCCGCTGCCAACTCCAGCTCCGCTGAATTCGGTGAGCCGGACCTTTACTTCTTTGCTCTTGGGATCGATCATCGCGAGGTGATAATCCTTTCCTTCGCCTTCGTAACCGAAGATGATCTGTTCTTTTACCGGGATCTCTTTGGCCGGAACAATGGTTAATGTGACGACCTCTTTGAAGAACAATCCTGACGGCTCCAGCTGTACGGCCGTCGGAGTGTTTTTATCTAAGGGAGCGCCGTCGATCGTCTTGACGGCCGTCATCGTTATCTCAGTCTCTTTTTCTAGAGCGTTTGGCGGGATCTCAAGTTTGAATGTACTCCCGTCCGCTGACGTGAGCGACAAGCTGCCGCCAACAGCCGAGATCTTTGCGGTCGCAGTTTTTTTCTTATCGAGTTGCACTTTTACGTCGAGACCTTTTCCCGTGGTGAAGTCGATAGTGGGGCCGGTCGCTGTTTTTTTGGAATCTGCTGCCGTGAACCATTTACACGACATGGATAACCCGATCAAAAGGACGCCGATAAGGGCAATATTTATCTTTGATATATTTTTCATTTCTTATCTGATCTTTCCCAACTGATCATGTTCACCGGTGAGTTCTTATTATTCAGGTGAAGCATACGACCGCCTTGTCTCGCGTTTCTCGCCTGCCAAACTTACGACTACTGAAGTTTGCCGAACGGCTTGCCGTCAAGCCATAAGACTCTCGCTCCCTTGATGCTGGAGAAGTGCGCGGCGTATGTTCGCGGCTTGCCTTCAATGCTCGAGAACGTGATCTGCCAAACTCCGGGGACCGAAACCTTACCGCTCGATTTCACGCTCTGAAACTTTATATTTCCTACCATTCCGCTCGCGACGCCGAGGTCCCAGTTATAAGTTCCTGCCGGCCCGAATGAAAAATTCTCGATCGAGGCATGCGTGTCGGTCCCGGCCGCCGCACCGGTGTATGCGTTTACGTAAGACAGCGAGCCGGAAAAATCATTTGTCCATTTACCTTTCAAGTCCGCCGCGGCGATACCGAACTTGTTGTAGTTCGCCATCTTCTCCAGGTTCTCCCAACCGTATGTCTTCTGGTGGTAAGCCCCGAATTCCTGTTCGAATGCGCCCTTACTCGGAGTGATAAATTCAAGATATCTCCCGCCGCCATTCGAGTAGTTCATTTTGAAAAGTACGACATGGACGGTTTTTCCTGTCGCCCGTTCGGTCAGGTCGGCTTCCGCAAACTCGATCGACTGCCACCCGGTTATCGGCTTGAACTCGAAGTTGCTGCCCGAGGTATACCGCGGGGCGACGAGAAAGTCCCATGCTTTTTTCAATCCATCCATCAGCACCGAGTTATATGCATCGGCCTGTTTGTTGGGATAGTGGATGAGCACTCGCGTGGGACCGCGAGTTACCTGCACCCAGTCTTCCTGAATTGTGCTGGTCCATCCGTCGTCGAAATTGGTTGTTGCAAAGCCATAGCCGTTTGCACTGGCGGTCGGACCGGTGATCGGTGAGGCTGAAATTGTTTTGAGGGGCACAGTCTCGGCGATCGGTTTTTTCAAACTGATCGATTCAAGAAACGCCGTGATCGTGGGTTCGTATGTCTGGGTGTTCGTCAGCACCATAACATTCACCATCTTGCCGTAGCCGCTTATAGTTACAAGTACGACAACCCCTTTCTCGCCGTCCTTCTCGAATGGGGCAAACCCGCCTTGAGCTTTCCATTCCTGCTTGTTATCCGATGGAAAAACTTGCGGAGCGGTGGCGACGTTGACCGAGCCTTTAACCAGCGTCTGCCATGCCACATCGAAATTCTCTTTGGCGTCGGCGGTTCCCGGAAGGGATTTAAAGACAGTTATGAGGGCATATGTCCCAGTTGCCTTGTCTTCGGTCGAAAACCGGATCGTGGCTTCACTCGGGTGCCTCTGCCAATCCTTAGGAGGTTGGAACGTGGATATGTCGAACGTGTCCGTTGTCTGTGCAGATGAATGGATCGACAAAGACAGAATGCAGATAAAAAAAAGGAGTGCTTGCCTCATAAAGTTGACCTCAACTAGAAATCGCTAAACTATGAACTCGGTATAGGGCGTAAATAAAGAAGGCTTGCTAAGAAAGTTCGTGGCAGCAAGCGGCCTGATTCTAGCATAGTTGGAGGCGGACAAAGGAAAGCCCCGCCAAATCAGGGCGGGGTGATCTAACACGGCGCTTCTAGCAGACTTTATTCTGCCAGCAGATCTCGAACACGCTTGACGACCTTGCTCGGCAGCGGATACCAGAGGCGATTCGTGTTAATAACTTTCTCGTCGTCGATGTACACGCTGAACTCGCCGAGTCCGCCCCGAATCGTCTCCACCTCGACATTATCTTTGCTAAGCTGAGCCGCCACACGGGAAGCCATAACTGATTTTATCGGTCACGTAGAGCAGTAGTGTATCGAAACTTTTTTCATGAAGAAGCCTTCTCACAACCGGCACAGCCGCAATCGCAGGGGTCGTCCGTTGCGTCATTACTATTTGCTTCCTGACAGGACTCGCTGCAGTACTGTGCTCCGTCGACTACCACGCAGTTGCAAATGTTGTGACCGCATTTAATATCATCCGCCATTAATATTTCTCCTTTTTACTATTCCTATCGAGCCGGCGCGGCGGCAGGCACCGTGACGTTGATGTCCACGCCGTCTTTTTGCCCGCGGCCGCCTGACAGCATTCCGCTGTAATATAAAACACCCGCGATGATCGCGACGATGATGATGAGAGCGATTGCCCACACCGCGTTGCTGCCTGTATCGTTACCATCACTCATAATTCAAAACTCCTGCTTTCTATAGTACAGTCCTTTAGCTCGCCTATCGATGGGAAGGGAACGAGAGATAGCGCTGATTTGCTCGGAGGGCCGATGCGAAATGCGAGGTCGGGAGATTACTCATCGTTCGCAACACGATTCGGTTAAATATCCGCTGGGATCAGCTCTACGACGGCACAACGGCAGTTCTACGGATAAGGTCTGGCCGAGTCTTTATCCCGTTGGTTCGTACATCGATCGCCAAAAAAAACAGGAGCGAGATCGGAGTAAATGATCTTGCTCCTGAAGAGCTCACCCTTGCAGTTGTTTCCCCTAAAGAATTACTTCAAGCCGCGTGAGCCAAATAGTTGAAGCCCTTTTCCGCCGTAGCCCTCAGTTTGCTCCAAGACAAACGTCAGGTCCGTTAATTCGTCGTTCACCGTCAGCGTCTGAGGTTCGAAGGTGTAACCACCGCGGGCGACGATGTTGACAATGTATGTCTGCCCGGCTGGAACTTCCGTTACGCTGAAATATCCAAACGAACTCGTCATCGCCACATACGTCTCACCGGTAGCACTCGATAACGTCACCCGAGCACGTGGGACCGAACGGTTGTCTGCGTTCACGACTCGTCCGCTCACGTTTACAGATGCCGCCGTTGTAGTAAGCAACCCGCACTCGATGTCCGAATGTGAGGACGCGATTATCGTGTTGGTTTGAGTTGTCGAAACACCGGGGACAGATGTCGCCGTCATGATACGCAGTGCATTGACGGTAACCGTGCCCGCGTTGGTCGGCAGCGGTGTCGGCGTCTGCTCATTAAAGATCAACGTAGCGACAACCATGCCGCCGACTTCCAGCGTGACCGTTTCGTTCGCCGCACCAGTAACCGCTCCATTAACGCTGCCACCAAACGGAGCTGCGATCAATAGATTCGCGATCGTTGAGCTGCCCGTACACGTAGAATCGGTAGTCGGGGACGAAAGTGAACATTCACAATGTGTCACAGACGTTAATAGTGATCCGGTAATCGTGAAACCGGCCACCGTCGCATTCAGATTTTGAACGCTCGATGACGAATCCGACGCGTTAAGCACGTTTACTATGCCTCCGGAAGTTGAGCTGGTAAGTGTTCCCGAAGTGGCGACGCCGGGTATATTCGCTCCGGCGACTACGACGGGTCCGATCGATCCCCCCGATGTCGGCAGATCGCCCGTGTCCGCGACCAGAACGGCTACAGAACTGGTTCCAAGGATCAAGTCCTGCGTGGTTGCAGTGGTACCAATACTAAATGCACGACCACTGAAAAAAGTGAAGTTCGGCAGTATAGTACAAATGATGTCCGAATGTGATGACGCGACGACGACGTCCGTTGTTATACCGGTAGCCGAGTCGGTTACATTCACGTGAAGACCGTTTACCGTGATGGAGCCCGGGCCGCTGATCTGTTCGTTGATGACTAGGGTACCGACGACGGGGCCTAGCGGGCCGGCAGTCAAAATGATCGTTTGGTTGACCGCCCCGGTCACAGTCACCGTGCTGCCGTTCAGCGTCAAACCGACGATCGTCGTGCTTCCGGTGCAGCTGCCGGTCGGGCAGGAACAATCAGTTCGTGTGGCCACAGTTGTCGCCATGATGGTGTTTCCGAGCACACTGAAATTTAGATTAGAAACGGACGTTTCGGAGTGGCTTGCGTTGGCACCGCCGCTCGTCATCGAGCTCGACGCTCCGGCCGTGAGGAATGGCGGCGTTCCAATAGACGCACCGGCACTTGCCAGAGTTATGCTGCCGCCGGCGGCTGGCAACTCTCCAGTGTCGTTCACCGCCGTGGTCACTGGACTGATGAGCGGTACGCCGACGGTTGTCCGCACGGCTGTAGCGCGTCCGCTGTAGCGCTGCGCATTTGTCTCGGTCGCCGCTACCAGCATTAGAGTCAACACCATCAGGAGGGTGATGAGTGTGTAGTTATTTCTTTCCATTATTGTTCCCCTTTTTCATATTTCCGACGCATGTGAGAGTCGCAGACGGACCAGTTTGCGAGGTTGGCCCTGCGAAAACATTTGTTCGGAAGAGTAGCTAGAGCCCTCGAACAGCAGCCCTGCATCTTCAAGCGGTGATACCGACAATATCTACTTGAGTACTGTCAGCTTGGGCTTCTAGATGAGTAATGTATGTACGGTCTCGCACACAGTCGCTGCTGACTCAGCGTCTGGGATTCAAAACTGTAACGCTTGTGCGAAACGGTGATGAAGTATGTGCTGCCAGCCGGGATTCCGATGAGTTCGAAGAACCGAAGCCGTTACTACGCGCCATCCACGAAGAACCGTCAGCCGATGTCGCAACTACGGTCGCGTTGGCGATACCCGATACCCATTTTGCATATGGGGTAGTGACTCGACCGCTGACCGAACGTGTGCCGCGGTCGGGGCGAAGGCGAATTCGAAGGCTGCGATATCGGAGCCATCAGCTGCGTTAGCATCGTTAGTGGACGAGGTTGGTTGTGGTCTATTGTGCACGTCGTGACGAGCACTTAGCCAGGCGATAATGCGGAACCTTTGCAGCAAAGATAATCAAACATCGGGCCGCTGGTCATCTGACAGAAGTTGCGATTTAGATGAGCAAGATCGCCGTTTGGAGTGGGGAAGTGTGGCAGGTAAGGAGTAGCGATCGTCCCAACTGATCTGACCACGGGCAGGGCATTGTGCCTCTCGGACCGGACAGCAGAATTTCGGATCGAGTAAATTTTTGAGGGCTGCCCACGGAGGCGGGAGCCCACGAACGTGTTCGCCTTTAACTAGTACCGAACGAGTCTGTCTGCCGGGACGCCCCACGGGAATGCTTGAAACCCGGTGAGACTTCCATTCACGAAATAGATTCCCGGTGAGCCCGCGCGATAAACTGCCTGGTCGGTCTTGCCGTCACCATCATAATCCGCAGGTACCGGTACGTCGCCGATGACGCAATGGTTCGTCGCCAGGAACTCCCCAAAGCTGGCTTCGCAATTCCCCGGTGGCCAGGTTGCGGATCCACAATTTTTCGTTTGGTGTTCCCGCCGGTACAAGATACGAGACAGCTTCAGACCGACCGTCGCCGGTGACATCACCAATGCGTGCGATGAGAGCGGTCGGGAGTGATGCTGCACCGGTTACCCCGCTCGAACTCGAAAGAAAAAAGATCGAAGTCGTCCCATTCGCGCTCCGGCTAACGGTTGGATCAGTTCGCCCATCTCCGTCATAATCCTGCGGTCCGGAAAACAACGCGAAACTAAACGGATTAGTCACGGTCTTGATCTCGATCGAGTTTACCTGGCTGTGAAGAATGTACGTCGAGAATGATGATGAGTCACCCGGTGTCTCGCGGGCGACCGCGATGTCAGTGCGCCCATCACCGTTATAGTCTCCGGCGGCGACCCGATCGCTGGGCACCCCCCATTGAACTGGCAGATACCCTGCCGTGCTCCGCCAGATATGCCAAACCATTAAGAAATTCTCGGCCCGCGTAACGACAAAATCGGCCTTGCTGTCACCGTCGAAGTCGTTCACCTTTCGGAACATCGACTGTGCTGAGAGAGTCGAAGTGGCGATCGCGATCAATGCGATTACGAATGCAAGGCGTGGCGTGTGGTTACGGACCGATTCTCTCATAATGCCTCCGGTTGAACGGGTGTGTCCCCTTAAATTATAGTGCAGACATCAAACTCAGACAGTTACTTTATCTTCCCACAACTTAAGTATGACCGGATTTTTTAATTACTCAGGTGCTCGGTTCCTCGGCGCTTTGTGGTGCGATCGAGAGCTTATTGCACACGAGATGCGACCGAAGTTCCGCGGTTACCACGGGCCGACCTTAATCTAACCTCGAAAAAACTTTGTGGCGGTACGAATACCGCGCATTGTGCGTCATTCGGTCACGAACCCGTTCGGATATTACCGGTTCGCCGGACTGCGTGTTGGGGAGACATGTACGGCCGCAGCTTCGGCAAAGCGGTAGGCGGTAAGCGGTAGGCGGAAAGCGGAAAGCGGAAGGCGGAAGGCGGAAGGTAGAAGGCAGAAAGCGGAAAGCAGAGTGGCCGCTAAACCAACGTCGGAACGAGGCGGATCGTGGGGGACGTCAGGTTCTTACGCTCCTGTTTGTTTGAGTACATTTGCGCATCGGCGGCTTTCAGGATCTCGTCGAGCGTATGCATTTCGTCGGGCTCAACAGGAACGAGGCCGACGCTCAATGAAAGTTTATATCGCAGGTCGTTCCCCGCATTGAAGGCGGCGACATTCGCTTGTAGTCTCTCGATCAACAGATTTCCGCCTGTGCTAGTATTTGTCGCGGCAAGAATAGCGAACTCATCTCCGCCAAGTCTGGCAATGATATCAGCCTCGCGGAACGTCGCCTTTAAGACGGTCGCTGTGTTGACGATCGCTTGCGACCCGGCGTCGTGGCCCAGCGTATCGTTTATCTTTTTCAAGCCGTCGAGATCCGCATATAGACACCACAGGACAATTCCCATCCGCTTATTATTCGCCAGTTTCAACTCGTGTTCGCCCAGGAGGGTGAACCCGCGTCTGTTGCGCAAGCCGGTCAGATCATCGGTGAGCACCAGTTCAGCTAGCTTTGACTCAGCATCTCTTCGCTCTTTATCGATGCGCAAAAGTATGAAGGAGTTCCACGAGACCATTATTGCGAGGAGCAGGATCTGGACTACTACGACGAGCGCTGCACCCAACTCATTGTCGTAAAGATCGAGTTTCTGACCTTCCAGTCTTAGCCAGCCGAGCAATATCGGCAGACCGATAACGGCCGGGAGCAACCGTCGCACCATTATTCCACTCATACCGTTGTCCGAGACTGTTGCGACAAGCGGTCGTCCGGGTCGGGCGAAGAGCAGGCCCAGACCTAGGATCAAGAATGTGAAAGCGGTGTGAAGGGCCATCGGTATAAACTGACCGACCCCGTAAAACGGCTTCGTTCCGTAAAGGTATCCGATTATCGGAAGGAACGAACCGAAAATAGACAAAACGATCAGTACCGTCGACAGGTCGATGCGGCCGCTTTGTTTTCTCCGGGGGAAGATTATCGCTACCGAAAGGAGCACGAAGTTGAAGGCTGTGTTGGGTGCCATTCTGTTTGGCACGCCCGTCGAGTCGGCAGATAACTTATCTATGAATAAAATCTGATCAACTCCCGGGAACCAGCCTGTCGTAAGCTCGCAGAGTTTCAAGCTGCCGATAATAAGCACAACAAACGCCGAATACCTCGCTGCAATGATCACAGGCTGCGACCCATCTTCGAAGTGGGACGCCCATACTGAAATAGCGAGAAAGATGAATGCGAACGCTGTCGAGGGATTCATCGCGACCAGGTTCGGAACCAGACGTTTTAGCGTCTCGATGTCCAGAGCCCAACCCACGATGACAAGGGCGCCAACGAGAGCAGCGAACACTGCGGCGAGTCGGTCAATGCCGACGCCGCGGACAACGTTCGATGCCGTATCAGCTTGGTTCGTTACAGTTGATGTAAGGCTTAGGATATCAAGGCTCCGGATCCAGCGGGTGCGTTTGTTGGTTTGATTACATGGGGGCCTAGCGGGAAAATTGACCCATTCGGATCTGCGAGTGTTGCGTATCTCCACACAATTGAGCGGGAAAGACGCCAACTCGGCAGACGATCTGATTTACTGCAAATTTAACGCCAACGATCATCGAGGCATGGCAGGGAGTTTTTCGCGCTTCGTTAGGAGTCCAATGTTTGTAGACGCGAACCAAATAACGTAGCAAGCTGCTAGCGGAGCCAAGCTTTGCCTTTCCTTGCGGACGGCGGCCTAGCCGCGGACCCTATTTTAGACTTTCCGATAGCAAAGCTTTTCCGCACACCGAGCGGCGAAGCGGACTCGAGTTACCTAAGAGCGACGTTTTCCGCTCTATCGGCCGGCGAAGCCGCGTAGGCTGCAATTTGAAATTTGAAATTTGAAATTTGAAATCTAAACCCAAACCCAAACCCAAACCCAAACCCATATCCAAACCAAACCAAACCAAACCAAACCAAACCAAATCCCAAATCCCAAATCCCAAATCCCAAAACCCAAATCTTAAATCCCAAACCCCAAATCCCAAATGCACCTCGCTCCTTGTGTTCGCACGGTCCGATGCAATATAAATTTATCATTCGCTTTGCAGTCTAAATTCCTCTGGAGAACTCTTATGAACCGCTTCGTTCTAGCAATATCGGTGCTCGTCTTGTCTGTCGCAGCCCAGGCTCAGGGACCGTCGGCAAAAAACACTTCCACGGATCAGCCGTCCATCCATCGGGCGCAACCGGTGGACCGCGAGTACACAGACTCGATCCTCAAAAACACGACGGACAAAATGTTCCTCACGGAATTCGTGGATCACCTGCCGTCGTCGGCAAAGGTGCCGAGCCCGGCGAAGATCCTGGGTTACCCGATCGGCACGCCGAACAAACTTACATACACCGCCGATCAGTATCGTTACTATCGCGAGCTCGAAAAGTCCTCGTCGCGTGTGCGGACGTTCATCGCACCGGAGAAGAGCGAGCAGGG
>JANPJL010000263.1:0-5784 GCA_031425495.1 Acidobacteriota bacterium | reverse complement strand
ATCGCGATCAAATCGATGGGCCTCGACGATCTCAAGCCGTTCGATCCGGCGGAGAAGATCATCGAGTACGTCCTCGAAGCTGATGAACAAATGAACAAACTCATCGACATGACATGCCGCGCTTTTGCCGACGAAACCGCGTCGGAATCGCCGGCTCCAGGCGGCGGTTCTATTTCGGCTTATCTCGGTTCGCTTGGTGCGGCTCTCGCAACAATGGTTGCGAACTTGTCATCGCACAAAGCCGGTTGGGACGACCAATGGGAAGAGTTTTCCGAATGGGCGGTCCGCGGTCAGCAGATCAAGGATGATCTTCTGAATCTGGTCGATGAAGACACTAACTCATTCAACAAGGTCATGGACGCTTTCGGATTACCGAAAACAACGGACGAAGAAAAGGCGGCGAGATCCGCCGCGATCCAGGATGCGACGAAATACGCGACCGACGTTCCCTTCCGCACGATGCAGCGATCGTTTGACGCATTCGAAATAATTAAAGCGATGGCGGAGAAGGGAAATCCCAATTCCGTATCAGACGCCGGAGTGGGAGCTCTTTGCATCCGCTCCGCCGTGATGGGTGCGTACCTGAATGTGAAGATAAATGCCGCGGGACTGAAGGACCGTTCGTACGCCGATCGTGTGATCGCCGATGGAGCCGAGATCGAACGGAAGGCAATTGAGTTGGAGTCTGAGATAATGACCCTTGTAAATGGGAAGATCACTCACTAGCGGTCCGGCCTAGTGTTAAAGTCCCGCCGCCGTCGCAAATGCCCGGACCAATCTGTGATCTCGAATCTAGCATCTATAATCTACTTGGAGAGCTTCCGAATAGATTCGAGATGCTAGATTTTAGTTTATAGATTAAGAGAATGAAGGGAACACTCGACAAAGTCGTACAGATTTCGGAGATCGTCCGATCGGTGGGCGGCCGCGCAATGCTCGTCGGAGGATGCGTGCGCGACGAATTGATGGGCATTGCAACCGACGAGTGGGACGTTGAGGTCTATGGCATCGAGCCCGAACGACTGCGAGAAATTCTGTCTAAGTTCGATGAGGTCAATGCGGTTGGCGAGGCGTTCACGGTTTACAAACTCGGAAGCGATCTGGATGTTTCGATCCCGCGACGCGAGAACAAGACCGGTCGCGGTCACAAAGGTTTCGTAGTCGAAGGCGATCCGACGATGTCGTTCGAAGAGGCCTGCTCGCGACGCGATTTTACGGTCAACGCGATCCTTAAAGATCCATTGACAGGCGAGATCGTCGATCCGTTAAATGGCAGGGAGGACATAGGGAAACGGGTTCTTCGCCATGTGTCGTCTGAAACGTTCGCCGAAGATTCGTTGCGAGTTCTTCGAGCGGCACAGTTTGCCTCACGACTCGAGTTCGACATCGCTCCCGAAACCGTTGAGCTGTGCAAGTTGATCGACGTTACGGATCTTCCGAAGGAACGCATCTGGGGCGAACTCGAAAAGCTTCTTTTGAAATCGCAGCGACCGTCGATCGGGCTGAAGTGGCTGTACGAGTTGGGTGTCGTCGATCAGATCTTTCCCGAAATGAAATCACTCGTTGGAGTGCCGCAGGAACCCGAATGGCATCCCGAAGGAGACGTCGACGTGCATACGCTGATGGTGGCCGATGAGGCGAGAAAGCTGATAGACGATCTGCCGTATGAGAGGAAGGTGACGGTGATGCTTGGTGCTCTCGCACACGACTTTGGTAAGCCGCCGACTACCGAGTTCGTCGACGGTCGCACGCGATCACGCGGCCACGATGAAGCCGGCGTCGAGCCGACGCTTTCGTTTCTGGATCGACTAGGGATTTTCACTCTCAATGGATTCGATGTGCGGAATCAGATCGTGCAACTTGTTCGTTACCATCTGAAGCCGGGTGAGTATTACAAAGCCAAGAGCCCGGTCGGTGACGGGGCGTTTCGTAGACTCGCGCGGAAAGTTGAACCGGATCTCCTATATCGTGTCGCGAAGGCCGACAGCCTGGGACGTAATCCCGATTGGCTTCCCAAAGAAAAATGGTTTGGCTCGGAGGCTCAGGAATGGTTTATCGCAAAGGTGCGAGAACTGCAGATCGAGAAAAAAGCTCCGGATCCGATCTTGCTCGGCCGACACCTTATTGAACTTGGCCTTACCCCGTCGCCGCAGTTCAGACAGATCCTCGACACAGTTTATGAAATGCAGCTCGATGGGAAGATCAGCGATCTCGAAGAAGCTCGAGAGGCCGCCAAACGGTTGAGGTGACTACTTCTTTTCGCCGCCGGTTTCTTTGACGACCTTTTCGGCAATGGCGTTTTCCTTTTTGATGTCAACGCGCAGACGCCTATACAAGCTCATCCATTGGTTTGCGATCCACGGCAAGACGAAGAATGAGATCAAGTAACCTCGCCAGCCGTCGATAAGAAGTTGGAACTCGCTTAGGACCAGAACAACGATCGTTACCCAGTGCGAGAAGCAATACTCGCAGGTCCACACATAGAAGAATTTGCGGGCGAGGACGTTCTTGGCTTCCTCGCTTTTTTTCAGAGCAGCTTCACGCCATTCTTCGAAGATCTTCTCTTGCGTCACCGTCCACGCGACGGATGCGACGACCAAAGAGAGGATCACTAGCGTGTAGATTTGAATTAGGAGTGGCATTTAAAGAGTTCAGAGTGAGAGCTTCGTTCGTTGCCCTTAGGCGGAAACGAGCTGAAGCTCGCACTCTGAACAGGGACTATTGTTTTCCTTCGAGGAATGCTTTCAAGCGACGCGAACGCGACGGATGGCGGAGCTTACGTAACGCTTTCGCCTCGATCTGACGGATACGTTCACGTGTGACGGCGAAGTGTTGCCCCACTTCCTCGAGCGTGTGCTCGGACCCGGTATTGCCAAGACCGAAACGCATCTTGATCACCTTCTCTTCACGCGGCGTGAGCGTCGCGAGGACCTCATCGGTGATCTCCCGCAGATTCGAGAATGTAACCGACTCGGCCGGATTCAGGATCGACTTGTCCTCGATAAAATCTCCGAGGTGCGAATCTTCCTCTTCGCCGATCGGTGTCTCGAGCGAGATCGGTTCCTGTGCGATCTTCAAAACCTTCCGGACCTTTGAGACCGGAATGTCCATGCGCTTCGCGATCTCTTCGCTCGACGGTTCGCGGCCTAGTTCCTGCACGAGCAGACGCGATGTCCGAATGAGCTTATTGATCGTCTCGATCATGTGCACCGGAATACGGATGGTCCTCGCCTGGTCGGCGATCGCACGCGTTATCGCCTGTCGGATCCACCACGTCGCGTAGGTCGAGAACTTGTACCCGCGACGCCACTCAAACTTGTCGACCGCCTTCATCAAGCCGATATTTCCTTCCTGGATCAGATCGAGAAACTGCAGTCCGCGATTCGTGTACTTCTTCGCGATCGAGACGACAAGACGCAAGTTAGCTTCGACCAGTTCACGTTTCGCCTGATTCGTTTCGTACTCGCCGACGTTAATATTCTGGTACGCACGTTTGATATCGACAGGCGGCAGGTGAAACTCGTCTTCGATCTCCTGGATCGCCGCCTTCGCTTCGCGCAACTTCGCGGTCAGCTCACGCTTCTGCGGCTGTGCGGGTTTCTTGTCGACCTTGTTCTGAAGGGTCTTGACCGACCGTTCTATCTTCCGAATGTCTTCGGCGACCTTTCGGATGGATGCGATCAGGACCTGCATCGAGTGCTCGGTCAGATTCAGATTCCGGATCTCCTGTGCGATCTCCAACCGCAGACGCGCCGTTTGACGACGCAGACGAAGCAGCTTGCGCGGCTTCTTCTTGTCTTTGGCGATGACCTGCTCCTTTCGGTAAGCGGCCACCGACTTAAGAGCCTCGTTGTAAGTCCGCTGGATATTCCCGATGCCCTCGAGGGTCCACCGCATATACTCTTCGGCCTTGTCCTCCTCAAGCGATATTTCGGCTTGTTCGGAAAACGCTACCGTTTCACGGATCGTCGCACGCCCTTTCTGAAGGTCGTCTCCAAGTTTAATAAGTCGTTCGACGGCGATCGGCGAACGCGAGATCGCCTTGCGCGTCTTGATCTGACCACGCTCGATGCGCTTTGCGATCGTGACCTCACCTTCACGAGTCAGCAGCGGGACGATTCCCATTTCCCGGAGGTAAAGACGTACGGGGTCGTTCGACTTATCCAGAGCACCAGCCGATAAATCGAGGTCAAGATCCTCTTCATCGACCGGAGCTTCTTCCTCGTCCTCGTCCAGGGTCAGCGTAGATGCCCGCTCCAAAAGCTGCGCGTCCGTCTCGGCGACAGGGATATTTGCTCCCTCCAAACGATCAAGCACGTCTTCGAGATCGTCCGCCGACATCATGTTTTCAGGGATCTCCCGGTGGAGTTCGTCGAGGCTTAAAAATTTCTTTCGCTTGCCCAGGGCCAGCAAGCGGTCCATCAAATCTTCTTTTTCGTCGTAATCGGCCATATTTCGTAAACGATTTTGATTAAATAGCGAAGTAACTCGTTGTTCGCAAAAATATCTATTAACGCCGGGCCGTTCCCATTAAGGGCGGATCCAGGCAAGTATCAAAAACGTAGATGATATCAGGTTTCCGTGATTTTATTAAGCAGGTGCTGCTTCATTTTCGAGAGTTCGAGGTGTTCGTCCACTAATAAGTTGATACGAGCCGTGTCACGGAGTTGTTCAGCGGCGATCAGATCATGGCTGACTTCGAGTATCCGATTGGAGATCGCCATCGAACGCAGGGTCAAAATACAATTCTCGGCACGATGAAGCACCTCGTCGATCACCTCACCGACCTCGCGATGGGGCTGGGTCATAAACAGCATGGGCAGAAAATCCTGCAGAACATCGTCCTCGCCCGTCATCTCGGTGACCGATTCCAGCGTAACTTCCTCGGATTTGTCGGTTAGGTCGATCAACGCACGAAATACAGGGGCCGTCGCGAGGGCTTCGTAATCCGTTTCCTCTAGCAACGGAAGAACCTTGGTTTGAAGCTCGGGGTCGTAAACGAGCAGTTCGAGAAGCTGCTGTTCGGCGACGGTGATCTTGGCCGCGGTTGCACGCTTGACCTGTTTGCGAAGGTTCTCCGATCCCATGGTGCTGCCTTGCTTGACTGCATTCCAGAGTTCACGCTTGAGGCCTGAATTTTCGACTCGAAAGAAATTCATCGCCTGGTCAAAGCTCTCGCGTTTCTGGATCGGGTTCTTGATATCGGTCAGGATGGGCAGAACATCCTCGATGGCCTCTGCCTTTTGCTTCGCGTTCGCGAGGCTGCGGTCGCGAATTGCCGCGTCGAGCACGAAGTCAAGAAAGGGAACTGCGTTACCGCGTGCACGGTTGTAACCTTCGGTCCCGTTTTGACGGACGTAGTCATCCGGGTCCTTGCCATCCGGCAGGACCAGTACTTTGATCTCGAAGTCGTTCGGCATCATTACCTCGACCGCTCGCCGGGCGGCGCCGATGCCGGCGATATCTCCGTCATAGTTGATGACGACCTTCTTGCAAAACCGGCCAAGCAGTTTTGATTGTTCCTGCGTCAGTGATGTTCCGAGACTCGCTGCGACATTAGTGACGCCGTGCTGAACCAGTGCGATCAGATCAAGATAGCCCTCGACGAGGATCGCAAATTTCTTTTTCCGGATCTCGTCCTTCGATTGAAACAATCCGTAGAGGTGCTGTCCTTTTACGTACGCCGCAGTCTCAGGGGAATTGAGATACTTCGGCTGATCGTCTCCCATCGCACGAGCACCGAACGCGATCGGGTTTCCGTTCACGTCGAGAACCGGGAACATT
>JANPJL010000262.1:0-4775 GCA_031425495.1 Acidobacteriota bacterium | reverse complement strand
GCGGTGAGATTCTATCGCCGCAATTTCTCGACGTTCGTGATGATCGCCGCGCCGCCAATAGTTGTTGGCACTGTGATTTCTCTCGGCTGGACCTTTCTCGCCCGTTCGCTTTTCACGCTTAGCTCTTCTAGCGATGCTGTCGATCTTACCTTCTATTATATTTTCGTCTGGCTTGGCTCGATCGTCATCTGGTTTACACAATCCGTCGCCATGCTTTCTGTGATGGGCGGTGCATCGCGCAATTTTGTTCGTCATCTCTTATTTTCAGAGCCCGTAACTTTTCGCGAAACCTACGCAAACACATGGAAGCGTCTCGGCGGGTTGCTCGTTGCCTCGACGATCATAACGTTCGTACTCGGGGGCGTAGGATTTGTCGTCTTCTATATCGGTCTGACAGTCGGTATGTTAGTCGTCCTGCTCGCGATCGCAGCGTTGCAGCTTATCCCCCCACTCGCCGTGCTTGTCAGTGTCGCTCTGACTATTGCGGTCCTCGGCGGCACCGTCTGGTTATTCTTTCTCATCGCGTCGCGCTTTGCGTATATTCCGCAGATAATGTTGGTCGAGGGGCAGAGCGTATTCTCGTCTATCGCACGAAGCGCCGGACTTGCTAGCGGAAACGTACAACGCCTTGCCGCCCTGTTTATCTTTTCGATCCTGGCAACATATTCGGCCCTCGCACTGCTCTATGTACCGCTCACTTTTTATGCGTGGTCTCAGGGGGTGGAGGTATTTTCGTTTGAATCCGACCTGGTTCCGGCATGGTACGAAATAGCCTCGCAGCTTATATGGCAAGCGAGCCTTATTATCCTGGCGCCTGTTTGGATGGTCGGGCTCTGTCTGCTCTACGTTGACGAGCGCGTCCGGCATGAGGGGTACGATATCGAGCTTATGGCCGCACGGCGACTCGGTGAGATCCCGTCGGTACCGCACACCTACGTGAATCCTCTGCAGCCCGCTCTGGCCGCACACCGGACCTCGGAGCCGCGGCCGGATCGCAGCTCTTCGCTCACCACGCTCAACCTCAAATGAATTCTCTGAGGAACATCGTCAAAGGATTTTCCCGGGTAGCTGCGGCAGGTATCTTTGCGCTCTGCCTTCCCGGCGTGATCTTCTCGGTCACCCTCGATGACTTCAAAAGGCGGGTCGATGACGTTGCCGCAACTGCAGCTGAGGTCGAGCTCTTGGATTCTATAGACGACAGAGATCAGGAGAACTGGCGTTTGCTCGTCGAACGGATCCGGCGCGAATTCCCGCCGTCCGAGAACGTTGAGTGGTCGGGTGGTATGGTTGAGGTTTCTAACTCATGGCTGCTCGAAAAGGCACGCGCGGTCGAGCAAGAGTCGGACATGAAAAAGCGGCAGCCGATCGTAAGTTCGATCCGCGAATATTTGTCAGCCGTCTCATTCAAGCTCAACGAGCTAGACCGGATCTCTTCTGACGGCCGCACTAAAGACGAAGACAAACAAAAGCTCGCCGAAATTCTGCGGCGAGAGGAATATCAAGAAGCGCAGCAGGCCGGCGAAAGCGTCTTCCAAAGATGGCTTCGCGAGATTCTCGAGTGGCTCGCCAATCTATGGCCGAAACCACAGGTTCCCAGTGGAGGTTTCTCGGGCATGGAGTCCTTCGTTTATGTAATGCGGATCTTGCTCTATATCGGCTTAGCCGCGGTGATTGGGTTCCTGATCTTTAAGGTCGTGCCGCTGCTTTTTCCCAACCTGAAGCGGACGGCAAAGCTGAAAAAGGAAAACCGAGTAATTCTCGGCGAGCACATCGCGGAGAACGAGAATGCTTCAGATCTCTTCCGCGAGGCAGACCGGCTCGCCCGCGAAGGAAACCTGCGCGGTGCGATCCGGAAGGGTTATATCGCTCTGCTTTGCGATCTGAGCGATCGAAAAGTGATCGGACTGGCGCGGCATAAGACGAACCGCGACTATCTGCGTGACGTTCGCACACGTCGCGAGCTGCATCCGCGAATGAAAGTCGTGACTGAAACTTTCGAGCGGCACTGGTACGGTTTTCAGGAATCGGGCGAACAGGACTGGACGCGCTTTCGCGACGAGTACGATCAGGCGATCCGGAACATATAGGCCGCCTTAGCAATGAAGCAAAAACTTTTCATTTTTCTCGGCCTTGGATTGCTGATCGTAGTGTTGATCGGTCTCAACGCGGCGACGTATGTCCAGAAGGAGAAGGTGCCCGATACGGAGTTCGCTCCGAATCGCTCGACATTCAATACCGGTACGACCGGCACGCAGGCGTTCTACTCGCTCCTCGCAGAAACCGGAAGGAAGGTTAGTCGCTGGAAGTCGTCGGTGGAAACAATTGCGTCGGACACCAGCGACAAGCCCGCCGTTTTCGTCATGATCGGCCCGCTGCGCCGCGAGCTGACTGACGCGGAGAATACGCAGTTGATGCAGTGGGTCAGTGCCGGCGGCACGCTCATCCTTATCGATCGCAATCCATCGCCCGACCTTTTCATGACGACGTCGCAATGGCAGGTCTCGACTCCTGAGCAAGTCGACCCGGACGTCTACACCGTCGATGCTTCGGATCAAAAACAGATGACGTCCGAGACTCCCGCGGTTAAGCCACGGATCCCTTCCCAATTCTCAAACGGCGTGAATGCAGTCCAGCCGTCACGGTTCGCATCTGCCCTCGAATTAGAGAGGTTTAAGGATGTCGGACCACCGACTGGTCAGTCGCCGTCCCTAACGCCTTACGACTTTTACTCGAGCGACCAACCCATCGAACAGACCCCAGATGATCCTCATCTGCAGACGGATCCCGACGAGATAGAAGTGGAAGACTCTAACGGCGACATCGAAGAGGCACCCAGGCTTACAGCCCCGCTCGCACATCTCACAGGCACGCGGGGTCATCTCCTGGTTGAAGCCCCATTCGCGGAAGGGAGAGTGATCGTCTTGTCCGATCCTTACATCGTTTCAAATGCCGGCATTGGGCTGGTCGATAACTCGCGTCTCGCGATCAATCTGGTTACATCCCGCGACGGTACGATCGCCTTTGACGAATATCATCACGGCTTTGGCAGCAATAACAATCGCCTCTTTCAGTACTTTGACGGTACGCCTGTTCTGTCGATCTTTCTACAGTTGGGACTCCTTGCCGCACTCGTCTTCGTTTCACAGAGCCGGCGCTTTGCTCGCCCTATTCCCGAGACCGATCCGAGCCGGCTTTCTAAACTCGAATACATATCCGCAATGGCACAGCTTCAGCAGCGCACCCGGGCGTACGATCTCGCGATCGAAAACATTTATTCGGATTTCCGCCGCCGTGTCTGCGGTCTGCTCGGACTCGATAATACCGTTTCGACACGGCGGGAGATCGCCATCCGGATACACGAGCGGACTGGGCACGACGCGACCGAGATCGAAGGGCTTATGTTCGCGTGTGAGGATATTATTCGTGGCGAACCTGTCGGCAAAAGAGAAACCGTCACGCTGATCGAAAAGATTCGAAAGCTTGAACATGAGCTTGGTCTGAAACGCGCCGCACGCAGGGGCGTATAGTTTTGATGTCGCTTTCAAACCTCATAATTCTCACCGCGCTTTTTTTCCTAACCAGCGTCATCGGTGTCGTTACCGGTAGCAACTCGCTCATTACGGTTCCGGTAATGTTTCAGTTCGGCATCGACGAAAAAGTAGCTGTAGCGACGAATATGTTTGGCCTGACATTCATGGCGATCGGTGGCACGATCCCCTTCGTCAGGCAGGGAAGCCTGGACGTTCGACGGTTATCTCCGATCCTGGGCGTGACGATAGTCGGGTCGGCCATCGGTGCAATGCTTGTCGGGTTGATCACCAACGAGGCGGTTAAGGTGATCGTTTCGATCGCGATGATCGTGATAGTCCTCTTCACGCTTTTCAATCCGCGAAAACGTGAAACTTCAGCCGCGCCCGGCGTACCAATTCATGCACGCGGTCCGATCACGATAAGCTTAGCCACCTGTCTGGTAGCTTTCATTCTCGCGATCTACGGCGGCCTCTACAGCGGCGGATATGTCACGATCCTGACCGCGACCCTCGTTGCGTTCGCGGGAATGACGTTTACCGAATCGATCGGCGCGACAAAGCTGATCAACGTGTTTTCGTCTGGAATTGCGACCCTGATTTTTATGTGGCAGGGTTTGGTAGATTACCGCCTCGGAATTATTCTGGCAGTGGCCATGTTCGCCGGCGCTTACGTCGGGGCACACTACGCCTCACACATGAACGAACTGTGGCTCCGCCGGATCTTCCTTACGACGGTCCTGGTTTTAGCAATTAAGTTGCTCGGCGATCTTGTTTTAGCTTCGCCTGTTTAAGTTGCCACGACCTTCAGAATCTGTGTCAAACCTGCGGAGCCGGCTGTTTAAATTGCCACGACCTTCAGGTCGTGGAATCGGTTGCCTGCAGCGCGGCTTCAGCCATCTCTAAAGACGGTTTCGTTGTCAAGACACAGCTGTTCCGTGGCGCCGAAATAGCGTCGAGGAAATGTTCGGGTTGTGACAATGGATTCGTTCATGACTTAGTTTTTATTTTTGTTTTTGTCCGAAGCGTGGCGTCGGACGTATCGAGTAAAGCACGCCGTGGCTCACTCGTTCATCTCTTCGGGTATTTTAGCGAGGACACGTTTCTTCAAGTCCTCTTCCCGTGATGTCTGGATCCGCTCTTCTTCATTTACGAAGAAGGTTGGCTGGCCCAATCAAAACAAACGGTCATTGCAGACCTTGGCTAAAACGGGCATTGCCAACTGTGCGGCCACGCTGATCAAACTCC
>JANPJL010000261.1:0-8590 GCA_031425495.1 Acidobacteriota bacterium | reverse complement strand
CAACGTCGAAAATATCGGCACGTCGCCGCAGTTCGAAGAGGGCATCGCCGGATTGGAGAACGCTCAGGACGTGGGTGAAAAAACCCCGATCCAGAACGGCTTTGCTATACCGATGCTGGTTGAGAAAAAAGAGCCGCGCGATGCCGAGTTTGACGAAGTTAAAGCGGAGCTTGTCGAGGTTGTAAAGCTCGAGATGGGACGTGCGAAGATCGAGCAGATCGCAAACCAGATCGCTGCCGGTTCAACGACGGCGGCAACGATCGCAACCGGTGCCATCGCGCAGAATCTCAAGGCGAAGGACCAGAAGAGTTTCATTCTCGGATCACCTCTCGGCGAAGGTCCGTCAGCGACGACGAGCGTAGCGCTCGAAGATGCCATCTACGCGATGAAAGAAGGTGAGGCGACAAAGACGCCGATCAAGATCGGCGAGAATTATTACATCGTCGGTGTCACCAAACGTGAAGAGGCGAACATGGAAGATTTCGCAAAGCAGCGCGACATGCTGATGGAACAGATGCTCGGACGAAAACGCGGTGAGGTGTTTCAAGACTATCTCGCATCGACACGTCTCAGACTCGAAAAGGCCGGCGATATCAAGATCTACAAAGACGTCATTGCCAAACTGGACGAGCCAGCGCTCCCGTTCGGAGGATTGCAGCAATAGGTTAGTGGTAAGTGGTAAACGGTGAGTGGTAAGTTCGTGAGGTAACCTTGAATGGGTAACCATACGAACTTACCACTTACCGTTTACCACTTACCACTCTCTCTCCTACCACCACCCCAGCACTTTCCACCAAGCCAACCCAACGATCGACCAGATCAGAATATTCATCACCGACGCGATCAGCCCGACCGTCCACCAGCGCTTCTGCGTAACGTATCCGGTGCCGAAGTAGACTGGTGCGGGCGTCGTGCCGTAGTGGGTAAGGCCGGCGCTAAGGTTCGCGAAGTAAGTAAGCAGCAGCACGGTCAGTCCCGCGGGAGCACCGACTGCTATCGTCACGGCCAGGAAGGGTATGAACATCGCCGTGACGTGAGCGGTGATGCTTGCAAATCCGTAGTGAGCGTAAAAGTAGACGAGTGCGAGCACCGCAAGGGCCGCCGGCCATGACCAGCCGCTCATCGTACCGGCAATCGATTCGGCGAACAGTTTCATGAGCGCTGTTTCGCCGAGCGCACTCGCCATCATGACCAGCCCGCCATACCAGATGAAAACTTCCCATGCGTGCGTTTCGTCCGTGATGTCGCGCCAGCTTAGTACGTCGGCGATAAGTAAAAGCGCGATGCCCGACAGCGCGATCACCGTGGCATCGATGCCATGCCAGGGCGTCGAGATCCAAAGAGCGACCACGACGACAAAGACAGCGAGTAATATCTTCTCCGGCCGATTCAATGGCCCCATCTCCGATAGCTGTCGCCGCGCAAAATCCACAGCGCCCGGAGTTTCTTTTATCTCGGGCGGAAAGAACCGGTAGATGAATGTCGGGATTACGAGTAAAGAAACGAGCGACGGAACGATCGCCGAGATGAACCAGATCGAATAGTTGAGATCGATGCCTGCGTGCGTCGCGGCAAAGTTTCGGATGATGAGATTCGAAGCCTGACCAGTAAGAAACGTCGCACAGAGAATCACCTCGCATTGATAGAGCAAGGTCATTAGAAATGTTCCGAGCTTTGCCTCGGTTCCGTCGTCGGGTCGTGAATCGTAGGTTTCGGAAACGCTTCGCGCGATCGGCAGGATGATCCCGCCCGAACGTGCACCGGTGGATGGGACGAAGGACGCGAGAATAAAGTCCGTGAAAACGAGCGAGTAGCCGAGACCAAGACTCTTTTGCCCCATCATCCGAATGAACAGCAAAGCGATCCGGTGGCCGAGACCGGTCTTGATCATCGCACGCGAGATAAAGAATGCGGCGAGCACGAGCCACACATACTTGTCGGCGTAACCGCTCAACGCCTTTTCGATCTTCAACGCACCAAAGACGGTTGTCGCGATCACACCGAGCAGCACCATCGCGCTCCCGGTCAAAGGTTGCAGGATCGAACCAACGATCGTGGCGACGAAGATGGCGAGCAGAGTCCAGGCCGCACGTGGGACGTCGTCCGGCGGCGGTATGATCGCGATCAAAACTCCGACGCCGACTGTTCCCAACCATCTTAAAATCTTGTCGCGTTCCATATGCTCCGATCCTCTTCTCCGTGCTCCTATTCTGTGCTTTCCGTGTATTCCGTGGTCTGATCTTTAGCTTTACCACGGAAGACACGGAGAAGAACACGGAACCAAAGTGAACGCCCCGCCGATCAATTCCGCCCTGAAACTATTTGGACCGCACTATGACGCGGGTCCACACCACGCAGTTCACAAAAAAGCGGACGGTCGTAAAACCCTCCGCCCGTCTGCAAAATTCAAAAATCGATCATTCGCCGAGATACGCTTCTTTGACTCGGGGATCTTGTGCAAGCTGCTTCGAATCACCTTCCATGACGATACGCCCGGTTTCCAAAACATAAGCGCGATCCGAATGGTGGAGCGCTGCATTCGCGTTCTGTTCGACCAGCAAGATCGTTGAGCCTTCTTTGCGGATCTGCTCGATCGCTTCGAAGATCGTGTGCACGACGAGCGGCGCAAGACCGAGTGACGGTTCATCCAACAACAGAAGACGCGGCCGCGACATCAGAGCCCTGGCCATCGCGAGCATCTGCTGCTCACCGCCTGACAACGTACCCGCCTTCTGCTGTTCGCGTTCTTTCAGACGCGGAAACAGCGTGAAGCCACGCTCCATGTCGTCGGCGATCCCCTTCTTGTCCTTGCGAATGAACGCACCCATTTCGAGATTTTCGCGGACGCTGAGATTTGCAAAAACGCCGCGACCCTCGGGTGACATCGCGATACCCATCGGCACAAGCTTATGCGTCGCGACACCGCTGATCTCCTTGCCTTCGTACATCACGCGGCCTTCTTTCGGTTCGAGTAGACCCGTGATGGTCCGAAGCGTCGTCGTCTTACCGGCACCATTCGCACCGATCAAGGTCACGACCTCGCCCTGCTCAACATTCAGGGTGATGTCGGTCAGTGCTTCGATCGCACCGTAGTTTACTGATACATTTTCTAACCTAAGCATGTTTCGATTTTGGATTTTCGATTTTGGATTTTGGATTGTCGGAAAGAATCCAAAATCCAAAATCCAAAATCTAAAATGACTAGTCCCCAAGATACGCCTCGATCACTTTCGGATCGTTCTTGATGTCCTGCGGCAGACCGAGTGCGATCGACTTACCGTAATCGACTACCTGGATCCGGTCGCAGACGCCCATGACGACCCGCATGTTGTGTTCGACCAGGACGATAGTCAGGTCAAACTTATCGCGGACCTCTTTGATCAGCGCGGTGAGATCTTCCTGCTCGGACGGATTCATACCCGCCGCCGGCTCGTCGAGTAAAAGCAGTTTCGGACGCGTCGCAAGTGCACGTACGATCTCGAGCCTCCGTTGATTGCCGTACGGCAAGGACGTTCCGCCTTCGTCCTTATACTTGTCGAGTTCGAAGATCTCGAGTAATTCGAGTGCAAACTGGCGATGCTCTTTCTCGTCGCGATGATATCGAGGCAAGCGAAAGATCGCGTCCGTCAGATTTTGCCGCGAATGACGATGGCAGGCGGTGATCACGTTTTCGAGCACCGTCATGCTCGGGAAGAGCCGAATATTCTGGAACGTTCGCGAAACGCCGAGCCGCGAGATCTGATACGGCTTCAACCCGTTGACGCGGGTACCTGCGACGTTGATGTCGCCCGACGTCGGTGCGTAGACTCCGGTCAGCAAGTTGAAGATCGTTGTCTTACCGGCACCGTTCGGACCGATGAGACCGTAGATCTCACCCTGACGAACGTCCATGTCGAGTTCGTTAACCGCGATCAGTCCGCCGAATCGTATCGTCGCCTTGTCGGTCTTAAGGATGTGTTGGTTTCCGTTTCCGTCGGCCATCTAGGTCAAACCTCCGGTATCCTTATCGGCACGCCGGAAGCGTTTGAAAAATCCGCCGATCTCCATGGTTCCGAGAATTCCCTGCGGCCGCACTATCATAGTCACGATCAGGATCAGTGCAAAAATTACGAGCCTGAGGTCGGCAAATTTGAACGTCGTCGCACCGATCTGAATGTCCGGGAGTTGACGTAGCACTTCCGGCAAGAGCGTGACAATGATCGCACCGAGTATCGCTCCCGTCATCGAACCCATGCCGCCGATCACGATCATGATGATGATCTCGAACGACTTGATGAACTGGAAATCATTCGTGTGAAGAAATTTGTTGTAGTGGGCAAACAGCACGCCGGCTACACCGGCGAACGCTGAGCCGATCACAAACGACGTGACCTTATATCGCGTCGTGTTGACACCCATCGCCTCCGCCGCAAGTTCGTCCTCGCGTATAGAGATCAAGGCACGCCCCGTATCGGATTTGACGATATTGTGAATAACGACTACGGTAATGATCGCGAAAATGCCGATCCATAGAAAATTAGCGTAGCCCGGAACCTGGTAACCGGTCGCTCCACCAACTGCGTCGATGTTCAGGATCACGATGCGAATGATCTCGGCAAAACCGAGTGTGACTATCGCAAGGTAATCACCCTTCAGCCGCAGGCTCGGTATTCCGACGATCAAACCCATCGTCGCTGCAACCAAAGCGCCGATCAGGATGGCGATTATCAGCACGACACTTCCCGCACCGGTCTCGCCGAGGAAGGAGAATGACGCCTCGATGGCTTTCCCGTATGTCACGGTGAAGTAGGCCGACGCATACGCACCAACCGCCATGAACCCGGCGTGGCCGATCGAGAACTGTCCGGTGAATCCGTTGATCAGATTTAGCGAGGTAGCGAGGATGATGTTGATCGCAATAAAAACGAGCAGGCGACCCTGATAATCGTTTACTCCAACACCAAAAAACCCCGTCGCGCTCATCATCGCGTTCACGACGTACAGCACCGCGATCGCGATTATTCCAAAGATTAAGCTTTTAACCCACGAAGACATCTTTTTATTTTGGATTTTGGATTTTGGATTTTGGATTCTAAGAAGGACCGCAATCCACGCAATCCAAAATCCAAAATCTAAAATCCAAAATGGCTACACTTTCTCCTGCACGTTCGACCCTAACAGTCCGGCCGGACGAACTAGCAGCACGATGATCAGGATCGCAAATGCGACTGCATCCCGGTATGTCGACGGGATCCCGATGTGCCCGCCGTATCCTACTACCAGCGTTTCAGCGGCACCTATCAACAATCCACCGAGAACGGCGCCCGGAATATTTCCGATTCCCCCAAGTACGGCAGCGACGAACGCTTTTAGACCCGTCATGATTCCCATCAGCGGATCGATCTTCGGATTGTACTGCGCCGTCAGAACACCGCCCGCCGCGGCGAGTGCCGACCCGAGTGCGAACGTGAACGCGATCACAAAGTCGGTGTTGATCCCCATCAGTTTCGCAGAATCTAGATTGAACGAAACCGCCCGCATCGCTTTCCCCATCTTCGTTTTGAAGATGATCCATTGGAGGAGACCCATTAAAAGTAGCGAGACGACAAAGATCATGATCTGTGAAGTCGAGATCGTCGCGTTACCAAAAAGGGTGATGCTGCCGACGGGCAAAAGCTGCGGAAATGAACGAGGCGTCGGCGTAAAAAAGAAAATGAAAAGATACTCGATCAATAGGGACATGCCGATCGCAGTGATCAGAGTCGTCATCTTCGAGAACTTTCGCACCGGACGATATGCAAATCGCTCGATCGCCATACCAAGCGCGGCTGCGATCGCCATCGCCCCGATCAATGTCACGCCAAACCCGATCGCGGACGGCTCCGAGGAAAACCCGAGTGCGACCGCAAGCATAAAGCCGGCGTATGCCCCGACCATATAAATATCACCGTGGGCGAAATTTATAAGCCTGAGGATCCCGTAAACCATCGTGTAGCCAAGCGCGATGAGCGCGTAGATCGAACCGATGGTCAGGCCATTAATTAGCTGCTGAACGAATGTGTCCATAAGGGCGAAGTTCAACGTTCCAGGTTAAAAGTTCCAAGTTCAAGGTCGTCGCCGGCTTGAACTTGGAACGTGAAACTAGAAACTAGAAACTCAGCGTGTGGCGTTAGAATTTACCTTTGAGTTTGTATTCGTATTTCCGGCCGCTGCTGAGTTCGTGTTCCCTGCAGCGTTTGAATTAGTGTTCATGTTCGTGTTCGCCGAAGTCGTGGTGGCGGGAGCCGCCATTCCTTCCGGATAGATAGTTTCCTTGAACGTGAACTTGCTTTGCGCCGGGGTCAACTCCAGGGCGACTGCGGGCTTAACCGCATTGCGTTTGTCATCGAGCGTGATCGTTCCCGTCACACCTGCGAAGCCCTTTGTCGAATTGATCGCATCTTTCAACTTTACGCTTTCGGTCCCACCGGCACGCTTGATCGCGTCCGCTAAAACTTTTGCCGCGTCGTATGCAAGTGCTGCAAGCGAGTCGGGACCGACACCAAACTTAGCGGTATAGTTCTTTACGAAGTTTTGGATCTCCGGAGCGGGATTGTCCGCCGAATAGTGATTGGAAATGTACGCATTCTTCAAAGCGTCGCCGCCCAGCTTCCACAGCTCGGGCGAATCCCAGCCGTCGCCGCCCAGAAGCGGCTGATTCATCCCCAGCTCTCGGGCCTGTCGAGCAATGATCGCGACTTCGCCATAGTAACCGGGTATATAGATGACGTCCGGTTTCTGGTCGCGCATCTGGGTCAACTGAGCCTTGAAATCCTGGTCTTTCTGCGCGTAGGTCTGTTTCGTAATAACTTTTCCGCCCAGCTTCGTGAATTCCTGCTCGAAGAACTGGGTCAGGCCCTTGCTGTAATCGGAGCTATTGTCTCCTAACACCGCGGCCGTTTTCGCTTTTAAGGTATTTACTGCAAATTTCGCCATGACCGAGCCTTGGAACGGATCGATAAAACAAACTCGGGAAATGTAATCTCCAACTTCGGTTACTTTCGGATTTGTCGACGACGGCGTGATCATCGGAATCTTCGCTTCTTGTGCGACGGGAGCCGCAGCCAGCGAGTTCGACGAGGCAACTTCGCCGAGGACGGCGACGACCTTATCCTGGTTGATCAGTTTGGAGATGACGGTTTTGGCTTTTTCAGGAGTTCCCTGATCGTCTTCGAAGATCATCTCTAGCTTCTTTCCGTTAACGCCGCCCGCGGCATTGATCTCAGAAAACGCCAGCTCGATGCCGTTCTTTGTGGAAACACCAAAGCTCGATGTAGCTCCGGTCGTATCACCATAAACACCGATCCTGATCGTGTTGCCGGTTTCAGCGGTCGTAGTGTTGCCGCCTTTTTCAACGCATGCAAACGATAAGAAAACCGACGCAGCCAAACTGAATGCTAAAAAAACTCTGGTCATAAATACCTCTCGGATAAAATTTGCTAGTTGGAGGAAAGCATACGAATCGCTGGAAATCTTACGCGCTCAGCGGGTAAAAGTTTTGCCGGCACAACGAAAATATGCCCTTCAGCGAACTCGGTTTACAGAATCGCATTATACTCGATTAAGGTCCCATGTCGAGTTTCGATCCGCTAAATGCGAACAAAACAGGGGCTTAACTGACATGAAAAATAATGATCTACAAAAGCTGGGAGATATGCCGGCTGAAGACTTTCGCCGTTATGGCTACGAGGTGGTCGATCAGATAGCGAACTATTTCGAGCATATCGGCGAGTATCCGGTACTCTCGCAGGTCGAACCGGACTGGCTCAAGAACAACCTCCCCACGTCCGCTCCGGAGATGGGCGAGGACTTCTCAAACGTACTGGCAGACGTCGATCGATTGATTCTGCCGGCGGTAACGCATTGGAATCATCCGAACTTCCATGGCCTGTTTGCTACATCGACATCATCGGTAGGCGTCTTCGGCGAGATGTTGACCGCCGCGTTCGATATGAAAGCGATGTTATGGCGGACCTCGCCCGCGTCGACCGAACTCGAGGACGTCGTCCTCGATTGGCTCCGGCAGATGATGGCACTTCCCGAGTCTTTCGAAGGGATCATCTACGACACCGCGTCGGTCTCGACGATGCACGCGATCGCAGCCGCTCGTGAACGCGCCGGGTTGAATATTCGCGAACTTGGTATGAGCGGTCGCGACGACCTGCCGCTGCTACGGGTTTACTGCTCCGAGCATGTACATTCGTCGATCGACAAAAGTGTGATCACACTTGGGATGGGAATTAGGAGCTTGCGTAAGATCGCGGTAAATGAGCGTTTCGAGATGCGCGCCCGTGCGCTTGCAGATGCGATCGTCGAGGATCTCGAGGCCGGGTACATTCCGATCTGCGTTATCCCAACGATCGGCACGACCTCGAGCTCGAGCGTCGATCCGGTCGACGCGATCGCAGACGTCTGCGAGAAGCACGGCATCTGGCTGCACGTCGACGCGGCGTACGCAGGCTCAGCGGCGATCGTGCCCGAGATGCAGCATCACTTCGCCGGCTGGGAACGTGCTGATTCGATCGTGACAAACCCGCACAAGTGGCTATTCACGCCGTTCGATCTTTCTATT
>JANPJL010000260.1:0-10407 GCA_031425495.1 Acidobacteriota bacterium | reverse complement strand
TGGCGGATTTGGCGGATTAAGGCGGATCTGAAAAAAATCTTTCTTATCCGTCTTCATCCGCCAAATCCGACCAATCCGCGTTAAAAAAGCGACGGTGGCCTCAGCTGTCGCGCTTACATACACAAATCCGGTGGCATACTCATTGCTCACCTATCGGCGGAGGTAATTACGCCGAAACAAAACTTTAATAAGGGATTTGAATCGAACGGTCCACACCGCCCGGGTGAAAAGGCGGAAAGGGTGGAGACATTCACGAGGCTGGAACGAGTGCCGGGGACGGAACCGGGATCGACGGAAATAAACAGGTCGTCCCTTTCGACGAACGAGACAGTGACAAGCGTCCGCAGGTTTCCAGCGACGATAAAAAAATAGTAGCTACTAGAAAAGGGGGAATATATGGCAGAGAAAAAAGATTCGGATAGCAAACGCGAGTTGATCGACACGGGTACGGATAAGCGTTACGTGCGTCGAGACGATGATGGGCAATTTAAGGAGAGCGACGACGTCGGGAGATCGTTGAGCCAGGACGTTCGTCAGCACGCGAAGACAAAAGTCGAGAAAGGCCAGGGCGACCGCGGCGATACGGAATAAGGAGCTTTTCTTTTTCCTCTCTTGTTCTTCTTATTCCTCTTGTTCCTCTTGTTCAGTGGTTATTTCTTAATGGCGGAATAAGAGCGACCACGGAAGAAGAGGAATAAGAGGAATAAGAGGATAAGAGGTACAAGTGGAGTAAAGGTGAGAAAGAGGTTGCCGTCCGCGCGCCTTCCGGCCAAGCGGAACATTGCGACTGACGCTCGCCTTTTTGTGTTGGAGATAATCCGTTTCCTCAATTCATTTGTAACTTGACAAGACGCGGACAAACAGTCGAACCTCTTACCAGATTTGAGCAATCCTTCCGGTCCAACTGTAATGAAATTTGGCGGTACGTCTGTCGGTGACGTCGCCGCATTCGAACGCGTCTTTCACATCGTATCTACGCAACTCGATAGACATCCGGTCGTCGTGGTCTCCGCAATGACGAAGGTCACGGACGCTCTGCTCTCGGCTTTTGAAACTGCTAAGAAGGGCGAATTTGCCGAAGCATTCGCATCGCTTGAACCGCATTTCGAACGGCATCATGAAGTTTCCAAACAATTCATCCCCGATAGAACGCCGAACGCATTCAATGGCGAGCTGGATTTCGCCCGCGGCGAGCTTTCCGAGCTGCTGATGCGCGTGTCGCGTCGCTCGCTTCCTCTGCAGATGTTGAAGGATGCGGTCGTCTCTTATGGCGAACAGCTTTCGTCCCGCTTGCTCACCGAAGTTCTCAAAGCAAAAGGTGTGAACGCTCGGCAGGTGGATTCGCGGAGGCTGATCGTGACCGACGACGAATACGGATCGGCGACGCCGATAATCGACGAGACGAATGAGCTGGTCAAACTCGAACTCGAGCCGTTGATCGAAAACCGCGAGGTTCCGATCCTCGGGGGCTTTATCGCGGCGAGTCGGAGCGGTGAGACGACTACGCTCGGGCGCGGCGGTTCGGATTATTCAGCCGCGCTTGTGGCTTCGGCATTGAATGCTCGCGAACTTCAGATCTGGACTGATGTTACAGGCGTGATGACATGCGATCCGCGAATCTGCGGTGAGGCTCGCACGATCCCGGTGCTCTCGTATGAAGAGGCCGCCGAGCTAGCATACTTTGGCGCCAAGGTACTTCACCCGAAGACGATCAAGCCTGCGGTCGATAGCGGGATCCCCGTACGCGTCTGCAATACCTTCGAGCCTGATCAGGTCGGGACGATGGTGGTCAACGAGTCCGGCGAAGCACCTAACAAGATAAAGTCGATCGCGCACAAAAAGAACATTACGATCCTTAGGATCACATCGGCACGGATGCTCGGAAGCTACGGTTTCATGAGCGCCGTATTCCAGGTGTTTGAAAGATATCGGACAGTGATAGATGTTATCTCGACCTCGGAAGTTTCGATCGCTCTGACGCTCGACAACGCCGCCGAGATAGACAAGATCGTAGCTGAATTAAGGCGACTCGGAGATGTCGAGGTCGAACCGGGTTACAGCGTGATCTGCGTCGTCGGCGAGGGACTCCGGGCGTCCACGGGACTAGCGTCGAAAATATTTTCCACGATCGACGACGTGAATATCGCGCTAGTCTCACATGGTGCCTCGGCGGTTAACCTGACTTTCGTCGTAAGGGTAGAAGTTGTGGCGGACGTGATCAAGAAACTGCACGGCGAGTTCTTTTGAACCGAACGTAGCACGACCCAAACGACGATGGTCACAAGATGCAGAAGCCCACGCGTAAGCACGGGCGATATGCTCAACATTGCGCACGTCGCCTAGTTAGGACAGAGGGCAGATTTGAAACCGGGCATGGTGGGGGAAGGGGAACGCATGCGACGGGCTCATCATTGAGCCTATCGCCCGTGCTTACGCGTGGGCTTTTGCACCTGTAACGATCGTCGGTTGCTTTGATACGTCTTCCGTGCACGTCGACTTGGAAATATATGAATTTATACGAACTCACAACCTCGCTAATGAACATCCAGTCGACTTCCGGCGAAGAGGAAGCAGTCGGTTTCTGGTTACGCGATCATCTGCAGTCGCTCGGCTGGACGGTGGAGCTGCAGAAAGTCTCTGACAATCAGAACAACGTCATCGCCTGGTTGAATGACACACCGCGTGTTTGGTTCTCGACGCATATCGACACCGTCCCGCCCTTCATTCCGCCGACCGAGGACGACGAAAAGATCTATGGCCGCGGATCGTGTGATGCGAAGGGAATTATCGCAGCGCAGATCACGGCTGCCGAGCAGTTGAGAAAAGAGGGGATCGACGACGTAGGATTGCTGTACACCGTCGAAGAGGAAGCCTCATCGACAGGTGCGCGGGCGGCCAACGATCATCCGCTCGCGGCAAAATGCGAGTACATGATCAACGGCGAACCGACGGACAACGATCTCGCGATCGGTTCGAAGGGATCTTTCCGTTTGAAGATCAAGACGACCGGCAAAGCGGCCCACTCGGCGTATCCGGAGATCGGCGACTCGGCGATCGAAAGGCTGTTGAATATTCTCGACGATGTCCGTCACACAAAATTCCCGCATGACGACTTCTTTGGCGAGACAACGGTTAATATCGGGACTATCGAGGGTGGAGTTGCGCTGAACGTAATCCCGCCGCGAGCCGAGGCAGGATTGTTGATCCGCTTGACGACGCCGCGAGCGCCAATCGAGGAGGCGCTGCGAAATGTTGTTCGCGATCGTGGCGAGATCGAAGTGCTGTCGTGCAGCGAGCCCGTCAGAATGCTCGAAGTCGAAGGCTTCACACAGAAGACCGTGAGATTCACAACCGACATTCCTTACCTCACAAAGTGGGGCCGGCCGCTGCTCCTCGGACCCGGGTCCATCCTAGTGGCGCATACAAAGGACGAGTTCGTTTTGAAGAAAGATCTCGCGGCTGCGGTTGAACTGTATGTTCGGCTCGCTAAGCACCTGCTTGATACATAGATTCGTCTTAAGCTTTGTGTATTTCGTTGTTCGGATTTAAGAAAAGAAAACCACTAATCACACGAAATCCGTGAAAAAGAACACGAATAAGTGACGGCGGTCGGACAATAACTTTTGTTGAGCTGATGCGGAAGATGAATTTTAGTTGAGAAAAGATGAATATTGCATTGATCGGATATGGGGCGATGGGGAAATTCATTCGCACTCTGGCGGAAGAGAAAGGGCACCAGATCGCGGTCGTGATCGACGAGACGGCAGCCGGGTCATCCCCATTCGAGATCGCGGCGAAATTATCCGGCGTTGATGTCGCCATTGATTTCACAACCGCCGAAGCGGTGCTGCGCAACGTTGAAGCTTGTATGCTTGCCGGAGTACCGCTGGTCGAAGGGACGACCGGCTGGAATGACCAAAGAACCCGTATCGAGGAACTTGTGAGCGACGCCGACGGCGGGTTCGTTTTCGGCGCGAATTTCTCGATCGGTGTGAATTTGTTTTATCGCATCGCTGATTTTGCGTCGGAGTTATTCGCGAGGTTTCCGGCGTATGAAGTCTTCATCGAAGAGCAGCATCATTCGCGTAAAAGAGATGCACCGAGCGGGACGGCGCTGAAGCTGAACGAAATAGTCTCGGCACACATCACGAAAGAATTTGGTGTCTCGTCTACTCGAGCGGGAAATATTCCCGGCACGCATCGCGTCGGATTCGACGGACCGGCAGACCAGGTTTTATTGGACCATACTGCTCGCACGCGCGAAGGTTTTGCAGCAGGTGCATTGATGGCCGCCGAGTGGATCGTGGGGAAGAAAGGGTTCTATGAATTTAGTGATGTGATTGACGAAATTGTTGGCAATGACCGATCGTATCTGGAATCTGAAAACTAGCATCTACAATCTATTCAAAAGCATTCTTTCGAATAGATTCGAGTTCATAACTGATAGATTCGAGATCTCTGAAGAAAGATTCTATGACAACACGAACAGATTGGATGCGCGGTTGTGCGACGGCTCTTGTGACTCCGTTCAAGAAGGACGGGTCGGTCGATGACGATTGTTTTCGAATGCTGGTTGCACGTCAGATCAAAGGCGGTGTGAACCTGCTGGTTCCATGCGGGACGACCGGAGAGAGCGTTACGATGTCCGACGAGGAGCGGCTCCACGTCATTCGGATGAGTGTCGAAGTGGCGACGGGTACCAAAGTAAAGGTGGTCGCGGGGACGGGAAGCAATAATACCGCTGCGACCATCGACTTCACGCGTAAGGCGCGCGAGGCGGGGGCAGACGCGGCGCTTGTTGTTGGGCCGTACTACAACAAGCCGACCCAGGCGGGGATGATCGCGCACTTCTCCGAGATTGCCAGGTCCGTTCGCGGATTCCCGATCATGCTATACAACGTTCCCGGCCGTACAGCGTCGAACATATCCGCCGAGACGACGCTAAAGCTGGCTGATAAATTCGAGAATATAGTCGCGACGAAAGAGGCGTCGGGAAATTTCTCGCAAGTAATGGAGATACTGAAAAGCCGGCCGAAAAATTTCAAGCTCTTTTCCGGCGACGATGCGACGGCGCTTCCGTTCATCGCGCTCGGGGCAGACGGATTAGTGTCTGTCTGTTCGAACGAGATACCACGCGAGACTTCCCGGATGGTAGAAAAGGCGCTCGACGGAGCACACACGGCGGCTCGGAAACTGCATTACCAGATCCTTTCACTGATGGAGGCGAATTTCATTGAGTCTTCACCCGCGCCGTGTAAGTTTGTTATGAAGGAGATGGGTTTGCTCGAAGAGAACCTTCGCTTGCCGCTCGTGCCGGTTACAAAAGAGTCGCAGGTGAAACTCCGCGCGGTGATGAAGCAAGTAGGATTGCTTAAGTGAGCTCGGCGGTCTCTTCCTCTTCGGAGGCAATGCGCGACGGGGAGTAGACCACGGAACACACGGAAAACACGGAGAGAGAGAAACACGGAAAGAACGTAAGACGGAAGACGCGGCCTTCGTAAAGTTTTCTAAAAAATGGAACTACGAGAAAAGATCGAAAACCTGTTCGCGAGTTCGGATTTCACGGCTGATGATCGCGAAGTCTACGAAGAGTTCAAATCAGCATTGCGACGCGGCGAGATCCGCTCTGCCGAAAAGGACAGTGAAGGTAACTGGCACGCGAACACGTGGGTCAAGCAGGGAATCCTGCTCGGTTTTCGGATGGGCAAAATGGTAGAGATGTCGAAGCCGACCGAGACTTTTCAGTTTTTCGACAAGGACACGTTTCCGCTTAGACCGATGTCGCTCGATGACGGAGTACGGATCGTGATGGGTGGTTCGACGATCCGTGATGGTTCGTACGTCGCTCCGGGTGTCGTGCTTGTTCCGCCGTGTTATGTGAATGTCGGTGCGTATGTCGACGAGGGGACGATGATCGATTCGCACGCACTCGTCGGGTCATGCGCGCAGATCGGAAAGCGCGTGCATCTTTCGGCTGCAGCTCAGATCGGCGGTGTCCTCGAACCCGTCAACGCAAACCCAGTGGTGATCGAAGATGATGTTCTAGTTGGCGGTAACACCGGCGTCTATGAGGGAACAGTCGTTCGCGAAAGAGCAGTCCTCGCGAGCGGAGTTATTCTGACCCGTTCGACGCCGCTATTCGATCTTCCTAACTCGCGAGTCATAAAATCCGACGGTGATAAGCCGCTCGAAGTTCCAGCCGGTGCCGTGGTCGTTCAAGGTTCGCGCGAGATAACTAGCGGCTTCGGGCGTGAGAACGGACTCTCGATCTATTGCCCGATCATCGTTAAATACCGAGACGAAAAAACCGACACCTCGACAAAGCTCGAAGATTACCTTCGTTAGCCTGAGTAAACTTACCAACTAATTCTGAGACGACACGAAGTTCACGTTCGTCAGATTCTCCGACACCGTCACTACCTTCTGCGACACCGTGAAGGTCATTCTCTTAAACCGCTGGACACTGAATGTCCATACCCGTGGCGTCGATATATTGTTGAACTTGTAATAACCCGAATGATTCGTAAGGACGGTTCGCGTGTCTCCCATGCCGTCGGTTATCGTTACCGGCACGTAGGCTATGCCGCGGCCATTCGGTTTCGTAACCTGGCCCCCGACGAAGACGTTATCGGCCGGAGCTTCGGCCATCGTCCATGGCGAGAATGATGTCACACCGGATACCGTCGCGGTATTCGCCGTTGTATCGAATGCGCCCGGTACGTGCTCAGCGACACCACTGCTGATGCGATAGACACGGTACGCACCTTCGAGCCCCACGATGTCGCTGTCAAGGTAATTGAATACCAAGTTCGCCTGCGTAATTCCTCCGTTAGTGAACTGCCACCAACGTTGCAGCCGGTTCACGTTTAGCCCGGCTGCCGGGTCAGTGTACGCGCCCGACTTCGCGTCGACAGTGAAATTCCCGTTTCCGACAACATTCGACAAAGAGATCGGCGCGTACGCGGATCCTGCCCCGACAGGGAATCGATAGATTCCTGCTGAATTAACGCATCGCGTAAGCGGGGAGGCAATGAACGACGTAACGCTTCCTCCCACAATTGCCTCGGCCAGACAGGTTGTGATCGAGACCGGTCCGGTACCCGTTATGTTACCCGTGGTCAGGGTGAGCTTCCCGTTGATGACAAGTGAGCCGAGATTAGAAATACTACCGCTGTTGACGCGCAGAGTTCCGTTGTTAATGACGACCGAGCCGAGATTCGAAATAGTGCCCGTGCTCAGATTAAGATCGCCGTTCACGACAAGGTTTCCAGCACCAGTAAGCGAGCCGTTACTGAGGTCAAGTTTTCCGTTGACCGTAAGTGTTCGTCCGGCACCGATAGTTATCGTGCGGCCGCCGCCAAAGATCATATCCCCGACGATCACGTCGGCAGAGGTGATCGAGGCGTCAGCCGATGTGATCGTGATACCCGCGTTCGGTGCGGGGACCGATCCGCTGCCCCAATTACTGACGGTGTGCCAGTCGCTGTTTACCGACGCTGTCCAAACTGTCTGCCTCCAACGTGCGAAATACGGGGAAGAATTGCAGCCCGCCGTGGTGAAGCCGCCACCCACAAGAACATCGCCTCCGGCCGCGACGATAGTACCGGCAATTCCATTCAACCCTGTACCCAGAGCCGACCACGCCGTTCCGTTCCATCTGGCAATTCGATCGCCCGTCCCTCCGCTGGCAACTGTGAAGTCGCCAACGGCGACAAGGTCGGTACCGTCGACCGCTAGTCGGGCACCTGATATCCCAAAGCCACCGGCCGGTAGGCCGTTGCCGAGTGCCGACCACGATGAGCCGTTCCATTTCGCAACGCGGTTGACCGTCAGGCTTCCGATCGTAGTGAAGCCCCCCGAGACAAATACGTCGGAACCGATCACTGCGACAGAACTCACTCCGCGGTCTCCAAGATCCGCACCGAGAGATGTCCAATTGATCCCATCGTATTTCGAGAAATAGGCCGCGTTCGCAATTGTCGTCGTCGGTATGCCGACATAGAGGTCGTTGCCCATGAACGCCATACTTACCACGCTGTTGGGAAGCGTCGAGGAATTCAGCCCACTCCATGCCGTCCCATTCCACTTAGCGATGCGAGGGGCTGCGACGCCCCCGGCTGTAGTAAAGTCTCCACCCACGTATACGTCGTCGCCTTTCGTAACCATTGCAAAGACGCGCCCGTTAAGCCCGCTTCCGAGAGGCGCCCAGGTAGTGCCGTTCCAAACGGCGATATTGTTGGCCGAGATTCCTCCGATAGTGGAGAAGGTTCCGCCGGCGTAAACTTTATTACCGACCACGCCCAGGCCGCTGATCGAACTGTTGTCTGTATTGAAGCCGGATATTCCGCTCCCCAGCGCCGACCAGGTTTGCGTGACGCCATTCCATTTGGCTATGCGGTTGGCGGTTACCGAACCGGCCGTGATAAAGGTACCTCCGACATAGACGTCGGTACCGGATACAGCGATCGCGTTCACCTGAGCGTCGACACCTGTACCCGGGAACGGAGTCCCCCATGTCGTCCCATCAGTTAGCGTCGCTATGTTTCGTGCACCTACGCCGCCGGCGAGCTGGAAGTCGCCTCCTAGGTAGAACGTGTTCCCTGAGACGTAGATCGCGCTCACAGTGTGACTGCCCAACTCCGTGCCGGAGCCCAGGGCGCTCCATGTCGTCCCGTTATACTTCAGTATGCCGTTTCCGATGCCGATCCCGCCCGATCGTTCGAATGACCCGCCTACATAAACGTCGGTGCCGATAAATGCGAACGTTCTAGCGCTACCGTTCAAAGACGACGCGAGCGACGTCCACGCCGTTCCATTGTATTTTGCGAGTTGGGTATTCGGACTTCCGGTTCTCCTTATCAGGCCACCAACGTATATGTCCGTTCCGTTCAAGCCTATCGCGTCGACCGTCGTAGTATCGGCCGTCAATCCGAAGCCTGACCAAAACACGCCATCCCATTTCAGGAGACCGCCAACCGTCGGATCGGCGATCAAGACGACAAACCCACCTACATACAGGTTGCTGCCGCCAACGGCCAGCGAATAAACCTGCCCGTTTAGTCCCGCACCCGAGAACGATGACCCGTTCCACCGGACCAGCCCCGTGGCCGGAGATCCATCGGAGATACTGAAGTTGCCGCCAAAATAGATCTCGCCATTAAATACGGTTGCGGCGTAGACATCGTGTGTGCCTCCACCGAGCCCTGCCCCGAGAGCTGACCATGCATTACCATTCCACTTGGCAACGTTGAGGGCGGGAGAACCGCCGGCCTGTCCAAAATCGCCGCCGACGTAGATATCCGTCCCCAAAATGGCGATCGCATTCACACTGCCGCCGACTACTCCGGATCCTAAACCCGACCAATTGGCTCCGTCCCATTTGGCGATTCCCGCCGCGGATACACCCTGCACGGAGGTAAAGCTCCCGCCAAAGTAGAGATTCCCTGCACCGTCCGAGACAATTGTTTTCACCGCACCGCTCGCGCCGTTCGGCTTAAAGGTGGTATCCCAGTTATCTCCACAGCCGGCAGGACCAACCTCGGCCGAGCTGACAAAACGCGGCTCGCCTTTGGGGCCGTATGAGAGGCTGTAACCTTTCGAATCAAAGCTGCCGCTCACACCCAGCTTCATCGAGCCATCCGCGTTGAGCGCGGACGTCAGAGGCTGAGATGAGCCTTGGGCGAAGACATCTACAGCGGGAAACACTATGAGTACAAATAAAAAACAGCGGGCTACAGATATGAGGCTATGCATGAGTTGAGTGCGAACGAGCGCTGGGAGAGGCGATATGGAAGCAATAACTGAAATTGCCGGTTCACGAATATTAATACGAACTTGATGACAAATCAATAATTTCCTGGAAACGCGAAGTTGAGCAGGCACAGGTCTCAATCCCGCATCGCCAAAGCTCGATAATTACCTTTGCTAGTTGTCGGTCGACACGAAATCAACCGGTGGCGTGAGTTCGTCGAACTCCACCAACCGTGACGGAGCCGCAAACGAAAACTTCTTCGGCGTAACTCGGACGGTGTAGGCCTTATACGTCAAGACGTCCTGGAAGCGATAGTATCCGAACGGATTCGTCATGGTGTACCGGATACCGCCGAGTTCGTCCGTCAGTGAAACGAGCACGAGCGACGCACCTCGACCGTTGGGGTTGGTCACTCGGCCCGAAAGCGTCCGCGGCGCAGATGTTCCCTCCGCGAGGGTCCAGTCCCCGATCGAGAAAGCTCCGACTGCCGTAACGCGGTTTGTCGTCGTGTTCCCGGTCGATGCGATCCGCGTCGCCGAGCCACTGACAACTCTGTAGGCGCGATACCAGATTTCAGAACCAACCACGTCGGTGTCACCGTAACCAAAGGCAATATCCGCTTGTGTGATACCCGTCCCGCCGGCGAGATTCCACCA
>JANPJL010000259.1:0-7465 GCA_031425495.1 Acidobacteriota bacterium | reverse complement strand
AGGTCGAACAACGAAGTGATGTTCGGATCCGACTGACCGTTGTCATTTCGGAACAGACCTTCGTAGTTACCGGTCAAGCTTGAAAACACATACGAAGCGATGAACTGATAGTTGTTAGCAAATCTCTTCGTCGCTGTGAATTCAAGTCCGCGGTAAAAACGTCGGGCACGTCCAAAGATGTCACCGCCAGCAAGTATATCTGCCGACGTCGGCTGACCCGGACCATTCAGACAACCATCACGTTCAAGTAAGGCTACTATCGCCGTCGTCGGGGTTTCACCCGGATTGAAAAGGAAGTAGCAGTTACCGTCATCGTACGAACCGTCTTCGATAACCGATCCCTGCGGCCGATAGATACCACGTAATCCAAGAGTTACATCCTTGAATGCCTGATACTCAACGCCCGCCGTGAACTCGTTCACTGTCTGGGGCTTCAATCCGTCCGGACCTGGAGTCGGATGATTACCAAGGTTGCCGAAGTTTAAGATCGAAACTGCACCAGTAGCTCCGTTCAATCGGCTAACATTCAGATTGAAGTCATTCTGAATTTCGCCACCGGATGCTCGGACGTTAACGTCTAGGGGAATAGGCGTTTCGACGAAACGAGCGTAATTAGCAAATACCTTACCCTTGCCTTTACCTGTAAAGTCGTAGGTAAAGCCGATACGCGGCTGAAGCGTGTCGAAGAGATTAGTTAAGTTACTATTTTCGAGATATCGCTCTCCATTTACTGAAAAAGCTTTCTGCAGATCCCAGCGGGCGCCCACATTGATCTGGAGATTGCGGGTGGCCCTGAAATCGTCCTGAATATAGAAGCTATACGTATCGGTATTCGTGAACCCGCCCTGAGTATTCAGGCTGAAGCCACGCGCTCGCACAACGTCAAGAAGAAGGAAGGGGTTAGTCGGGTTGATCGAAACCGGACCCGTTACCGCCGTAGTTACACCAACCGGTGCCTGGCCTGCTGTGATGATCGCTTGGACGTTCGTCGTACGCGATGCACTCGGGCAGGTGATCGTGGTCGTAGAGGTACGAGCACAAACAGCAAAACGATTCTCGATTCGATGCGGACCTGCCGGGTTAGCGGCGGTAAAGTTTTGGTTGGGGCCCGTCGAACGAGTATCTATTCGGTAGAGGTTACGGTTGAACTCAAAACCATATTTGAATGTATGCCGTTCCACAATGTTCTGCAGTCGAGCAGCAACTTCCCAGCGGTCGCGGTCCTGCTGTGATTTGAGGCCGAATCCCTGACGGACAAAGTTGCGCTGAACGGAGCCGCCCGTTCCTTCAACAAAAGCCAGTCGGAGACCACCGGGCGTGAACACAGTTGTTTCAGTTGGAGTAACAACCGCACCGCCGCGAAGGACTGCGAATCGATCCGTAACAAGCGTCTCGTCGAGTTCCGGGATTGTGTTGGCACGCTGGTAATGCAGACCTGCCGAGAACTCACCCGTAAAATTCGGCGAAAAGGCCGAGTTCAGACGAAATGCATAGTTCGAGCCACCCGTTTCTATCTTGCCGCGGAAACTCGCCGGATTAGCACCGAAACCGCTGAAACCAAACAGATGCCCTTCCTGTTTAGTGAGATCACTAAAGGTCGAGAAGGTGAATGTGTGGTTATCATTGATGCCCCACGTAAGTTTGCCAGCATAAAACGGAGTTGTGATCTTGCTCTCCACTTCCGTGCCAAACGTCTGGGTCAGAAAGAAGTTCTTTCTTGTCTGTGGATTGAAAGCACCGAAGAACCAAAGTTTATCTTTGATGATCGGGCCACCGATATCGAAACCTGCATCGATCTCGGAGAAACCGTTGGGAGCCGTACCCAACTTCGGGATGGCTTCTGCTTTTACCTCACGTACGAGGCCTTTTGTCGTGAAGTATCCAAAAACGTCGCCGCGAAATTCGTTGCTTCCGCTCTTGGTGATGACGTTGAAGATACCGCCCGTCGATTTACCGTACTCGGCACCGTACGCACCGGTCTTGATCTCAATTTCCTGTACGAACTCGAACGGAAGGTTCGCTCCCGACCCACCAAAGGCAGGATCGGTAGCATTCACACCGTCAAGGATGTAGTTGTTCTCAGGTCCCGAAGAACCTGCGACCGACGGGTCACGGTCTCGGCCCGAAGCATCACGCAGACCTGAGCGGGCTACCGTCGGAGCAATCGTGTAAAGCGATTGAACCGTGCGTCCGGTCGGGAAATTCGAAAAGTCTTCAGTAGATATGTTTGTTCCGGTAGTGTTATTTGTTTGATCGATCTCAGGGGTCGCGACAACATCAACTACGCCACCAACACCCGCAGCCGCAACTGTAAAGTTTACGGTGGAGGTCTTCGACAAGTTGATTTCAACCTCTTCCTGCTTGGCCGCTCCGAAACCCGCGGTCGACGCAACTTCTATCGAGTAGCGTCCCGGCGGAACCTGTTGGAAGCGATATCGACCTTCATCGTCGGTCGTAGTCGTTTGTGATCGAATAAGATTTGGACCACTGAGTGAGACACTTGCGTTCGGAACAGCAGCTCCGTTCGGGTCAAGTATCACGCCCTCTATTGATCCAGTCGTGCTGGTTTGAGCCATTGTCGCGGTTACAAAAAATAAAGAGAAAACCGCGAAAATAGCCAATGCAAAAAATTTAATATTCTTTTTCATGCTTCAGATATTCCTTTCTAGAGATTATGCAAACAGATTCGAGGAAGGATCCCCCAAGGTCTAAATTTACATCCGTGAGTGTTTAGGCAATTGCCATGCCCTCTAAGGAATACGGGCTAAGCGTAGGTATTTTAACAATTGAGGGGCGGGCGGGCGGGCAATGCCAGGGTAAAAGTCCAAATTTATGAATACAATACGGAAAAGTTGAACCTGCTAAAAATCGAGCAAATGCCCCAGTTTTTCCTTCTTTGTGCGCAGATAATGGGCGGCTGGCTGCTCGGTTTCGATGTCGAGAGAAATTCGCTCTACGACGTTAAGACCAGCGGCTTTGAGAGCGCTCAGTTTGTCGGGATTGTTAGATATGACTTTTACCTGACACAGGCCGAGGTCAAATAGGATCTCGGCACACTGCTGATAATTGCGAGCGTCGACCGCGAAGCCTAATTTTTCATTCGCCTCGACCGTATCGGCTCCCTCGTCCTGCAAAGCATACGCACGGATCTTGTTGAGTATTCCTATTCCGCGGCCTTCCTGCTGCTGATAGACGACGGCACCGCGCCCGGCGGCATCGATCATCTCCATTGACTTGTGAAGCTGCGGGCCGCAATCACACTTGATCGATCCGAAAACATCTCCAGTCAGACACTGGGAATGGATCCGGACGAGTGTCGGAAAGTGGGGGACCATCTCGCCTTTGTAGAGGACAACGAACTCTTCATCGCTTATCAACGAGCGATAGCCGGCCAGCATAAAGTCGCCGTGACTCGTCGGTAGTTTTGCCACCGCAACTCTCTCAACCGAGATCGGCGACCTGTCCGGAGGGCAGTCTGCCAGCTTCGTCGTAGTATTCTCCCTTTCCATAAAAAGATAAACGAATTATACCCCACCAATCCGAAAGTGGGTAACAGGTCATGTTCGGGTAACGGTTCAGTTCGGATTCACTGGCTTGGCGTGTATATGCGACGCAGGGCAATACCTTGCTTATCCCGTGTCTTCTCGGTGTTGTTCAGTGAATTCTGTGGTCATCTTTCAGGACGGAACCACCGAATACACTAGAGGACGGAATAACGCGAAGAAGAATCAGCCATTTTTAAACTGAACGACCAGTGTCGTTCAGGTATATAGACAAGGTCGAACGGCCCACCGATCTTAATCGATGAGCCGTGACAAGAGTGCTAAGTGGTTCGAGCCTTTATTTGTCCTTTTCTTCAGTGTCTTCGGTTTTCTCGGGATTATCCTTGTCCTCGTGGGCGAACACGGCTCCGTCCGTTGTTCCAAATATCTTTGACAAGAGACCGCTGAGAACGGCTGAGATCTTTGAGGGCTCAGACGTGTCGGCGACGCGTTCGATGTCCTCGAGCGTACCGGCGAGAGCGAGATCCAGCCGGACAAGCTCAGCTGTCTTGTGACGACAGAATTTACACGCAACAAGGTGATCCACAATGGGAAGCGATTCGCGTTGGGTCAAATTTCCTTCCGCAAAAGCAGAAAGCGAATCCTCGTCTAGATGAAAGCTTGTTTCGCCGGCCGAGCTCTTGAGTCCGTGTTGCGAGGCGAGGTATCCATCGAGTATGCCCTGTATGCGAGTGCTCTCTCCGTTTTCGAGTCCAGTGTTTCCCATTGTTTGATTACCTGCCTCCCGCATATCAGACGCCATTGAAGCTAATATTTGCCTAACTTTCTTTCGCATGCGAACCAAGATCGCCGGATCCGACATCGAGAGCTTGCGCGGAACTCAGATTCCGAAAGATGCCGCTCGGGGCCAGGTCCTGGGTGGCAAGATCCAAACAGATCTCGGTCTCCTCGGTCGAGAGGCTGTGCGTCGTCTCCAACTCGGATCTGAAATGCTTTAGAACTTTCGAATAACTCTTATCGAGCCAACGCATGACCGTCGACTCGTGTATGCGGCCGCTCGGGTTCTTCTCGCGACTTTGCAGCTTTCGCTGAAACCACCCCCGGAGAGGCGACGCTTCGTTTTCGACAAGCCGGGCGATCTCCCGGAGCTTCAACTGCTCCACGTGGTAGTAGAGAAGTAGTAGTCTTTCGTGCTCGTCAAGCGACCCGAACGCGGACTCCAAACTATCGATAGTGACTCGCCGATACCGATCCCGTGCGATCTCATCGACCATGGTCGCCTCGCCGCCGTGCGGGGCAACCGCGAATGATGCGTGGGCGGCGCCTTCGCCAACAGTTTCGGTCATTTCGTCAAGCGACACCTCGTCATGGCTCGCGCGGTGGAGGTCAACCAACGAATGCCAGATCACGGTCCGGAGCCATCCACGAAGGCTTCCGCGTCCGCTGTAAGTCGCAAATTTCGATACGCGTGCTCCGTCGACCACGCGCGTTCCATAAAGCTCGACGTAAACACAGTCGACAACTTCCTGGGCGTCGACATCGGTTTTCGCGAGCTGGCGCGCGACTCGCTCGAGGTAACGTCGATGTTGTTGATCAAATTCCCACCAGGCCCTCTCGTTTCCGTTCGAACAAGCAATTGCGAGGAAGAGATCGTCCGACTGCAGCTGGGCAAGAAACTCTGTGACCTCGTCGTCGGTCGCCGGCGTTTCGGCGGATGCATTCAGGAACCTGACAAGCGAGCTAGTGATCGATGCTCCGAATACCTCGCGCGTCACGCCAAAATTCGGAGCGTTCGTTGAGCAGGACGCGAAGATCTCCTCGATCCGCGGTTCGAATTTGCTGAGTCGCTCATCAGTGTGGGCAGTTGTTTGCATGGTCAGATTCGATTTCTATTATAGATAAAAGCGATGCGGGTCTTCTAGCCCGTGTGCAAACTGCTTTAGATGGCCGATTCCGTTGCCGCTTCAGGCGATTGGGACGCCGGTCCCGCGTTATGGATCTTAGTCTCGGAATATTGTAACTGGTAAAGCCTCCAATACAGGCCCCGCCCCGTCAAGAGCTCGTTGTGGGTTCCCGCTTCCCGAAGTTCGCCGTGGTGAAAGACCATGATCCGGTCACATTTCTGGACGGTCGAGAGGCGATGAGCAACAACTAGAGACGTACGCTCCTCCATCACTCGTTCAACTGCCTGCTGGATAAGCTGCTCGGTTTCTGTGTCTATCGAGCTGGTCGCCTCATCCAGTATCAGGATCGCCGGATCGAAAGCGAGAGCCCGGGCGAATGAGATCAATTGCTTTTGGCCGACCGAAAGACCCGCACCCCGTTCGCGGACCTCCGACTCATATTTGCCATCGAGCTTCTGGACGAAATCGTCGGCCCTGACTTCACGAGCCGCCCACTCGATCCGCTCGCGGTCAATATCCTTTCGTCCGAGTCGAATGTTGTTCTCTATCGATCCACTGAAAAGAAATACGTCCTGCAGAACGACCGCAAAGTTTGAACGGAGATCGTGTAGGTCCCACTCGCGAATATCGACGCCATCCAGGAGGATCCGTCCCTGCTGAACGTCGTAGAAGCGCATCAGCAGATTTGTGACAGTAGTTTTTCCCGAACCGGTAGCACCGACAAGCGCGACGCTCTCACCGGCCTGCATCTTGAACGACACATCCTTCAATACCCAATCCTTGTCCTTATACGCGAACCAGACGTTTTGGAACTCGATCTCGCCGCGTGCCCTGCCAACTTTCTTTGGATTCTCCGGACTCTTGATATCGATCTCGAGGTCGAGAAGTATGAAGATCCGATGCGATGCGACGATCGCCGCTTGCACGACGTTGAACTTGTCGGAGAGATCGCGGATCGGCTGGAACAGGTAGATCGAATATTGGATGAACGAAGCCAGGGTTCCGATTTTCACGGCCGTACCCGCGACCGATGCTGCCGCCAGATACTCATATCCGAAAAAGAAGATGACCGACGCAATCCCGACGGCACCGATAAAGTCGACGAGCGGATAGAAGATGGCGTAGTAGTAGATCGTTTCAATGTTCGCATTCCGGTAATCGTCGTTGATCGCTCGAAATCGGCTCCGGGCCTTTCCCTCGGCGTTCATCAACTGCACGGTCTGCGCACCGGAAATGTATTCCTGCAGAAACGCGTTCAGTCTTGCGTTTCGCGTCCGCACCATATCAAACCCGTTGCGTGCGTGTTTCCGAAACCAATTTGTACACGCGAAAAGCAGTGGGACAGTCACGAGCGAGACGATCGCGAGCTTCCAATCGATCGCGAATAGCCATGCAACGATTGCGACGATGACGACGAGATCACCGAGCACATCGATGACGCCCGACGTGAACATCTCGTTCAAAGCGTCAACGTCGGACGTGAGGCGGGTCATGATCCGCCCGACCGGGTACCTGTCGAAGTAAGCGACCTCCTGCCGCTGCAGCTTTGTAAAGATCTGCGTCCTCAGATCGAACATCACTCGTTGACCGACCGTGTTCAGCAAGATCTCCTGCACGTAAGAAGAGATAAATCGCAGTAGGAAGACGCCGAAGAACAGGAACGCAAACAACCAGATACCGTCAGTTTGTTTCGGTGTTATGAAGTCGTCGACCGCGATCTTTGTGAAATACGGCTGGGTGCTGAGTAGAATGTTGGCGACGAGCGTAAGCGCCAGCGCACATGCGACCATCGGCCAGTAAGGCTTTAGGTATCCGAGAAGGCGCCGGGCGACGCGAAGATCGTAGGTCTTCCCGATCGCGTCTTCTTCATGATATTTTTTTACTTCATCGGACATCTGAATTTTACAGTTTAGATTTTAGATTTTAGATTTGCACCTGCGGTATGCAAACTCTGACCGAGAAGCTTGATATAAAGTCGATTTGAAATTTGAAATCTGAAATTTGAAATCGAATGAACAAAGTTCATAGGCGAACGCAACTCAGGTCCGAGAAGCTCGA
>JANPJL010000258.1:0-2929 GCA_031425495.1 Acidobacteriota bacterium | reverse complement strand
TGATGAGTTTGCATTCGAACAGATCTTCGACCGGCACAAGCGCATGGTCGCCGTCCTCGCCGGCCGATACTTTAGAAGACCCGAACAGGTAGAAGAAATCATCCAGATCAGTTTTGCGAAAGCGTTTGTCGATCTCGCCGGGTTTCGCGGCGCTCACGACCTGTCGTTAGCGAGTTGGCTATCACGGATCACGGTGAACACGTGTCTCGATAACCTCCGAACTCAGAAGCGCAGGCCCGAGGATCTTTGCTGCGAGCTCAATGATGGTGAAGCCAAGTCGCTTGTCGAACTGGTGTCGGACCCGGGACGAAATGCCGAGAAAGATCTGCTTGACCGCGATCTTACCGAGAAACTGCTGGCCCACGTTGGAGACGAAGATCGGGCGCTTTTGCAGATGCTTTACGCCGAGGAGATGAGTGTTGCGGAGATCGCCGAGGTAACCGGCTGGTCGGCGCCAAAAGTAAAAATAAAAGCGTGGCGGGCGCGCAACTCGCTTCGCCGTGTTTTGAAGAAGTTCATGTAACCGCGGACGCCGGCACAGCGTCCTTATTACTTGGAAGTTAGTGATGAAAAAACTGGACAAAAATCAACTTGATGAGATCGGGAAGGCGTTGGTAAGGACCGATGCGGTATTGTCCCGAGATCTGGAAAGTGTGGTCGCGGATCCCGCGTTGTTCGATTCGATCCGGGCGCGTATCGCGTCGGAACCGCCCCTTGCCCCCAGAAGACGGGCGTATCTTCCCGCAAGGATCGCGGCCTTTGCGACCCTAACTGTGATCGCAGCGTTCGCTTTTGTCGTTGTGATCTCGAAGAAGCAACCGAGCGAAATTGCCGTCCGGCCGCTGCCGGCGGCGCCAATATCGGCGAATAACGTCGCCCGTTTCACAGAACCCGATAGGATCGTTAACAACGAACGGCCGTCGGTTGTCCATCCGGTCAGGTCTGAAAGGACCGTAGGCCGACCCGTAGTAAGGAGCATTCGTCCGCAACGGCCTGAGGCACAACAGGCTCAACCGGAAACCAGTTTCTACGCAGTTTCTTACACGGGCGACCCCCACGAAACCGAGCGTGGTGGCCGAATCGTTCGCGTCGACATTCCACGTTCGACGCTGTTCGCTATGGGTGTGGACATTCCGCTTGAGAATGAAGCTGAGGTCGTGAAAGCCGACCTTCTTATCGGGCCCGACGGTGTAACCCGCGGGATCCGAGTTGTTAAATAATACTTTAGGAGAGAGTTTATGAAGATCATTTACGTATTTGTTATGTTCGTCCTGCTTTGCGGCGGCATCAACGCACAGGATGCAAAAGTTGTTACTGAGCTTGCCGCAAGGTCCGAGAAACGGGTAAAGAACTCGCCGTTCTCGGCAGAGGCGGTAAGCGAGAGCGTTCAGACGCTCGCTGACGGAAACCGCATTGTTCGTAATACGACCAGTAAGCTTTATCGCAACAGCGAAGGCAGCTTTCGACGCGAGATGAAAGGTGGTACCGGCGGTGTGCTTGGTTCGTACTACACGTTTGGTGAGGGAGTGACGATAACGGATCAGGTTGGCGGTTATAGCTATACCATCGACCCGAATCTCAAAACGACGCGACAAACTATGATCGCGCCTGGGGCTCCGCTGCGGGTTATCAGCGGTCTCGATGAAAAGGCAAAGTCGGAGTTCAGAGCCGTTGCCGCAGCGTCGGGAGGCGCCCCGGTTGATGGAGCCCAACTTTCGGAACAGCTGAAGGGCGAGGTCAGGACCGTCGTCGCTGCTGCGCCTGCAATCGCTGCACGGGCGGCGGTGGCCACATACGCAGCCGCGGATTCGCTGCACGCAGTCAGCGGTGCTAATTCGATGGGCTCAAACTCGAAGTGGGAGTCGCGGATGGATCAACTAGGCATGCAGAACATCGAGGGAATCGAGGCAGAAGGCACTCGCACTGTCACAACCATTCCGGCCGGAGCTATCGGCAATGAGCGACCGATCGAGATCACATACGAGAAATGGTACTCGCGTGAGTTGCAGCTTGTGGTCCAGTCGAAGCGCAGCGATCCACGGGTTGGCGAACAGACTTACCGCTTGACGAATATCGTTCGCAACGAACCCGATCCGTCACTGTTCAGTCCGCCGAGCGGCTACCGGCTGGTAACCGAACCATCGGGCAGATCCGTTGTTTCAGGCCCGGGACGGGCCGCCGCTGTAGAGCGAGCCGTAAGGCCCGCGCAGGCGTCCGCTCCGAAAGCACGACCGTAACGACTGTTGTAAGGCCGAAACTCCTCCTAAAGAGTAATACCTTACACGCTGATCCCGCCTGTGTGCCGCAGGCGGGATTTTCTGTGTCAGTCGAACTGCAACCACGCACCGTCCACAAACCGAACACTTTACTGTGAGCAATTGGTAGTGTCCTAAATCTGTGTTGCTCCGGGAAAGATAAGTCTTGAGTGGTTTACGTCAGATGGTAAAATGGCGACATGCAGAAAGATCAAGACAAGAAACCAACCTTAGTTGAAATTCTAAAAGATCAAATGACCGTAACACGCCAAGACGTGAATGGCGACGATGAACAAGATGAGAACACCGCCGCCAAGTCGATAGTTGATGAGATTATCGGAGAGACTGAACGGGACAACCAACAACAACCTCACGAGGCTTGAGCGTCTTCGATAATTAACTCCTTGCCGGGTGTGTGAATCGGACCGAATTTATCCTCGAATACTGCAATATTACGGACGAGTAAATCCCGAAGCTCTAAAGCAAACGGCAAAGATATGGTTACCTTCACCTTCGGGGCAACCCTTAATTTGTCGGCCGCTTCCATAATCTCGCCTAGCACCAATGAAACGTCAAAGTTATTAAAGGCGATTTGAGCATTATTTGCGTAGAGAACCGGAATTTCCGGAGCCTTAACATACTCCACTTCATCTTTGCCCCAGTGTCTCACTGAC
>JANPJL010000257.1:0-4831 GCA_031425495.1 Acidobacteriota bacterium | reverse complement strand
CATCGGGTCGAGCTTCAACGCCCGCTCATACATGGCAATGCTTTCGTCAAATCTTCCCACCGCGGAAAGTGATTCGGCATACCAGTGATAGGCCGTTGGATAGTTTGGGCTAAGCTCGATCGCACGTTTGTATTCTCGCTCGGCACCTGGCCAGTCCCATTCGTAATAAAAAGAGCTGTTCGCAAGAACTGCATGAGCTTCGCCCAGTGTAGGATCGAGCTCCAGAGCTTTGAGTGCGGCCGTCTTAGCCTTCGGATTTTCGTCGTGCGGTGCCGCGTCATCAACGACCACGTGGCTGTCGGCAATTCCCGCATAGGCCAGCGCAAATCGCGGATCTCTTTGTATCGCCTTTTCGAAAAGTTGTCGCGCCTTGCGGACGCTTTCCCCCGTTCGCTTATTCCACTCGTACCTTCCCTGTAGATACAACTGATACGCTTCCTGATCGCCGGTCGGGGTTTTCGCGAGATGCTCTTGGTCTTCACCGGAAAGCTTCGACTGGAGTTTATTCGACACATCTCGCGCGATCTCTTTCTGCAGCGACAAGAGATCGCCGACGTTGCGATTATACTGCTCACCCCATATCTGATCGCCGGTCGCCGCATCCACCAGATCGAGACTAAGCGTGATCGTTTCGCCGCGTTGGAGCACGCGGCCGTTGAGTACCGCCTGCACGCCGAGCTCGCTGGCGATCTGCTTTGAGTCGAGATCTTTTCCCTTATATCGAAATACAGAGCTCCGCGCCTTAACCGAAAGTTTTGGAAGCTGAGAAAGGCTGTTGATCAGCGTCTCGGTCATCCCGTCCGAAAGGTACTCGACCTCGGCATCTCCGGTTGCATTGACGAAAGGCATAACGGCGACCGAGCTGATCGACTTTTCAAACGGAGAATAGTAACGATAGCCGACAAAAACGGCGGTGAAGGTTATCGCGGCTGCCGCGGCGAATAACCACACACGTCGATCGACGCCTCCCCTCTTCTGCCCGGGTGATGCCGGCTCTATTTCGGATGGTTTGGCTCCGTGCGTCGTGTGGATCTGCGCCATTGTCGGTGCATCACCAGCCGGTGCCGTATCGTGTAAGATCGCGGTCGCCGGTTCATCAACTAACGCAGGGCCGAAGAGTAGTTCGGACCCATCGTCAAGACAGAAACTCAACGAGTCGTCATTGTAGTCCCGTGCGCACTCAGGGCATCGTTTCATATGTTTACTTCGGCGTCGCCGTGGGCAATCGTTCGGCCCGCATCGCGGCGTGGTACGCGAACGATGCGAGAATAACGGCTGATTGTTTTAGGTCCTGTTCCTTGACGCGTTCGTAGGTGTCCATGTTGGTGTGGTGCGTGCGGATGTCGTAATCGACATAATCCTGGACCGGATTGAATCCCGCCATGCCTCCGCGGATAAAGCTCACGTGGTCGGTGCTCCCGATCGGCTGCAAAATATTTCGTCGTGCACCAAGATCTTTGAAAGGCTCGAGCCATGCGTCGAAGATCGGTGTCAACGCCGTATTGTTTTCGAGATACCAGCCATAGACCGGCCCCATGCCCGGATCGAGATTGAAGTATGCGTAGAACTTGTCACGCGCCGCTTTGTTCGCATCACCCGCAAGATATTTTTCGACATAACGCGTCGATCCGAAGAGCCCCTGCTCTTCACCGCTCCAGAGCGCCATGCGGATCGTGCGACGCGGTTTTACGCCTATTGCTTTGAGGATCCGCATGGCTTCAAGCACCACGGCTGAACCGTCGGCGTTGTCTGTCGCCCCTGGGCTCGAGTGCCACGAATCGACGTGTGCACCGATCATCACGGTCTCGTCTTTCAAATCACCGCCCGGAAGTTCGGCGATGAGGTTATAACCGTTCTTGTCGTCGGTCAGGAATTTCGTCTGCACATTCACGCGCAATTTTACGGGAACACCAAGCTCGATCATTCGCACGATCATGTTGTAATGCTCGGCACTCAGCACGACGCTCGGCAAAGCGGCCTCGCCATTATCGCGTCCGAGAACGAAGAGCGTTCCGTGCTCACCTCGATTTGGTCTTATGATCACGCCCGCACCGCTTTCGAAAAGCAGCTTGTTCGCCGCAGGTCCTGTGATCATCGGCTGCGAACCAACCGGAGCGCGAGGCTGCCCGACCACCACCGGTTCGTCGGAAAGCGTCGGCTGCTTGCGGTCGACGCACTCGAAATACGTTTGCAACGGCTGACTGAAAACTATTGCACCCTTTAACTGGCCATTCATCTTTGCGAGATCTGCCGGCGTTTTATCCCCAAGCAAGACAGGCTTACCGGTCAACTCTCCTGCCGTCGATGCCGACCACGCTTCCGGATAGCCGACGAGCGGAACATAACGTGGCTCGATCATCTCGATGCTGAATTTTTCGAGCGACCAGCCGCGCCCGAATTCCCACGCTTCGAGTCGCGGGTTGTCGAGGCCCCATTCACCAAGACGCGTCTTTCCATACTCCGACGCGGCCTTCACTTGCGGCGAGCCCGTCAAACGTGGCCCGATAATCTCCGTGAAATGCGTAAACACTTTTAAGACCTGCGACCGATTCATTCCCTCGTCGCGTATTTTTGCGATCACGTCGCGGTCGACGATCTCTTGCGCTCTTACGGGGCTAGCGAGCAGCAACGTGAAACAGATCAGGCTGGTGAATAATTTTTCGTTCATAAATTAGTATTCCGTATTGCAAAGAAACTCTTGCGACTCCACCGCCCGACCTTCTTTCGGCTCCACCGCCGCATCTTCTTCGGCTCCGCCGCCCGATGAGCGGAAAGGCTTTGCCTTTCCGTCGAGTCCCCCAACATCCGAGGCTCCGCCTCCCCTCTTATTCGGAATCCCAAAGCTTGCTAACGATCCCCCAATCATCACCTTCCTTTAATAAATGAAAGTGATCGATAACAGTTCCGTGCGTATCCGTTTCGCGAGCCTTGGCGGTCGCGACCCGGCCGGTTATCTCGATAGCGACTATCGAGAAACTAAACTCTTCCGGTGGCGGATTCGAACCGACCCAGTCAAACAGCCCCTGGATGGGAGCCGCGATAAGTTCGTCGCCCAGATAGCCGCAGAGTATTGCCAGATCGTGAAATGCTCCTCGCATGGTTTCCACGTTCGCCGTCTCCATACCGCGGGCGTACTTATCGATCGCTTCACGAATACTGCGGTCGTCGGATGAAATGTCGATTTGTTCTTGAGTCATCATTCTATCAATACACCCGTTCCAAAATTGTCGTTATTCTGGGATCGTCACCAAGACTCTTGAGTGGATCCCCATCGGCCGCGCCCTCGATCTCACTCGCAAGGAAGATCATCTCGCCGTTTTTCTCGTCAAAAGCCTTTTCCAACCACTCGATGGCCTTCTCTCTTTCACCGAGCCGGCAATAGACACGGGCGATGCAGATCGCGGGTGCGTAATCGCGCTCTCGGTTTTCCGATAGTTGATCCAGGATCTCCCTAGCCTTATCGATCTCTCCTACAAGTCCGTACGCGGATCCTAGGTCGGACAAAACGATCTGACGCCCGCCGTGTTCGACTGCCTTCTCCAGGTCGCTCACGGCCTCGTCGTACTTTCCCTGACTAAGGTGAATCGCCCCGGACAACCAGTATGCGCCGTAGAACTCGGGCTCGATGTCGATCATCTTTTGAATCTCGCCACGAGCCTGATCGAATAGACCCGCGGAAAAATATGTCCATCCGACATTCATGCTAATAAGCGGCGATAGCGGATCGATCTCGAGCGAACGCCGGCTCCATTCCACCGCCTCATCAAACCGCTCTTCTGATCCGAGGTAGATCGCGTAAAAGGACATGGCTCCAGCATTATTCGGGTCTAGGGCGATCGCGAGTTTAAATTCTTTCTCCGCATTCTCCCGATCCCAATCAAAGAAAAAGGTTATGAGTGCCAGGGACAGATGAGCCTCGGCGAGATCGGGGTCGTACTTAAGTGCCCTGATCGCCGCTGATCTGCCTTGCGGTATCGATCGTTCCGCCGGAAGGAACCCGAAGAACGACAGACAACCGAGGGACGAAGCCATCCCGGCATACGCCGGTGCGTAATCGGGTTGTCTTGCGAGCGCCATCTCAAAGAACTCCACAGCGCGCTTCCATCCGTCCGCCGTGTAATTGTAGTGGTGGTATCGCCCCTTCAGGTACAGCTCATAAGCCTCGGCGTCATCCGTGTAGCGACGCAGTACTACTTCCTTTGCTGCGCCGAGAAGTTCTACCTTCAGTGCATCGATCACAGATAAAGTGATCTCGTCCTGAAGCTGAAAAATATCCTCCATCTCACGGTCGTAGCTTTCCGACCAGAGACGGAATCCGTCCGAAGCGTTAACCAATTGAACAGAGATCCGAAGTTTCTGACCCGAGCGTCTTACGCTTCCTTCCAAAACCTTTTTGACGCCGAGCTTCTCCCCGATCTCGCCAACACTTGCATTCTTCCCCTTGAAAGAGAAAGCTGATGTGCGTGCCGCTACCTTCAACTTCTCGATCTTCGATAATGCGTTCAGCAATTCCTCAGCAAGCCCATCGCAGAAAAACTCGTTCTCCGGATCGGGACTTACGTTTACAAACGGCAACACTGCGATCGAGTTTTGGTTGTGAATCGAAGATTCAGATGACACACCGCCGAACACCTTCGTCCTTTCATCGCTAAGATTGCCAAAAGCGGAGAACTCTAAAACGGCGGTAGCCGGTTCGTCCATCGACGCCGGACCGTCGAGCAGCGCAGATCCGTCGTCGAGACAAAAGTTCAATGTCTCGTCCGTATAATCGCGCCTGCATTCGGGACAGCGTTTCATAGAATTCTATTCAGGCAGATCCTCCGCTCAATCA
>JANPJL010000256.1:0-8125 GCA_031425495.1 Acidobacteriota bacterium | reverse complement strand
CTCGCTCAAATTCAGCAAAAGCGTTTGGCAGCCGAGCGCAATTACCGGGAGAATTACGCGCGTCTTGGGTTTCCATCGCCAGAGGAACTCGACCGTCAACGCGAAGTCGATTTGAAAGCGAGGATCGAGCTGTCCGAGCAGCTTCGACGGGCGAGGCTTGAGAGGGAGCGTCTTGAACTGGAGCGTCGAGGCCAGGATCTGGAAACACTTCGTCTTGAAATACTTCGCCTTGAGTCGGAAGTTGAATCGATCGACTCCCGTGAATACGGTGGTGGGTATGTCATCGGATCCGGCGTGTACGATTCGGGGTTAAGCTGGGGTAGATATCCGGGACGTTATCGGCGTGGCTACTACCGGGGCAATCGGCCATACAACCGGGCTGGAGGATATCGCGCTACTGCGTTCGAAGTCATCCCTGTTCCGAGGCAGCGGTCGCTCCGTATTCGAAGCGGCGGCGGGCACCTGGGAAGGTGGCGTTAGGTTAGTTTTTGAGTTTTCGGAGAACGCGGACTATGATTTTCAAGTCCGCGTTTTTTTAATTTAAATATGATCAAAGAAGGTTGGGAAGCCGTCATCGGCATGGAGATCCATGCGCAGCTGGCGACGGCGACGAAAATATTTTGCGGGTGTGCGGCGAAGACCGGTGCCGCTCCAAACTCTAATACGTGTCCGGTCTGCCTCGGTCTGCCCGGAGCTCTGCCGGTTCTAAATGAACGCGTCGTCGATCTCGGAGCCCGGGCCGCTTTGGCACTCGGTTTGGAAATTCAGGAAACTTCCATCTTTGCGCGAAAGAATTACTTTTATCCCGACCTGCCTAAGGGCTATCAGATCTCGCAATACGATAAACCGTTTTCGGCGCATGGAAACCTGACGATCATGACGACCGAACGTGATGAGGCAGGACGAGGTACCGAGTGGAAGCCGATGACGATCCGTATCGAGCGGATGCATCTCGAAGAAGACGCGGGTAAGAACGTGCATGAGGGTCTTCCCGATGTCGATCGATTCTCTTACGTCGATCTGAACAGGGCGGGAACTCCGTTAGGCGAGATCGTAACCGCACCTGACTTTCGTACCTCATGGCAGGCGTACGATTACGTGAATCATGTTCGTCGCGTGCTGCAGTGGGTCGGTGCGAGCGATGCCGACATGGAGAAAGGAAATCTGCGATGCGAGGCAAATGTCTCGGTCCGGAAAGTGGGCGACGCGAAGTTCAATAACAAGGTCGAGCTAAAGAACCTCAATTCGGTTCGATTCATGCAAAAGGCGATCGAGTTCGAGATCGAGCGGCAGATCGCAGCACATGAAAGCGGGGAAGGTGTGACGCAGGAAACTCGCCTCTGGGACGAGAAGAATAACCAGACGCGTATCATGCGTAAAAAGGAAGACGCGCATGACTATCGGTACTTTCCCGAACCCGACCTACAGCCGTTGAACGTTTCGGCTGAATTTATCGCCCGTGTAAAAGCTGACATGCCCGAACTACCGGACACGATGCGTGACAGGTTGATGGCGGAATACGAGCTGTCTTACGCCGACGCTTCGCAGCTTGTCGCCGATAAGGATCTTGCGGAGTACTACGAAACGTCCGCGAAAAGATCCGGTAACCCTCGTGCATCTGCGAATTTCATTTTGTCCGAGCTCACGCGTGAGCTGAACAACTCGGGGACCGCGATCGGCGATTCACCCGTCACTGCCGAGAGCCTGGCGGATCTAATCAAGATCCTCGATTCCGCTTCGATCAACAACAATCAGGCGAAGGAAGTTTTGGTTGAGATGTTCGCAACTGGGATGCCCGCGTCGAGAGTGATCAGCGAGAAAGGATTTGAGCAGGTGTCCGATACGTCGGTGATCGAGAAGATCGTTGACGATGTGATAGCGGCGAATGCGGCGCAGGTTGCGGCGTATCGAGGCGGGAACGATAAGCTGTTGGGCTTTTTCGTCGGACAGGTAATGAAGGCGTCGCAGGGCAAAGCGAATCCGAAAATTGTGAATGAGATCCTGATATCGAAGCTATGAAACTTGAAGGGAAGGTCGCCGTCATCACTGGAGGTACGAAAGGCATCGGCTATGCGATCGCTGAGGCGCTCGTGAAGACTGGTGCGGCTGTATTTGTCTGCGGCCGGGGCGACGACGATCTGCGAACGGCAGTTGCAAAATTATCCGCGCACGGTCGGTCGGCGGGCGTTGTCTGCGACGTTCGATCCGAAGAGCAGGTCGAAAACATGTTAGCGGAGTGTGCGAGAGAGTTCGACGGTGTCGACATTCTCATCAACAACGCGGGAATCGGATATTTCGGAAAGACCGTCGAAGAAACCAGTGGCCAAGATTTTCGACAGACACTCGAAACAAATCTATTCGGCGTTTTCTACGCCTGCCATCACGCGATTCCCCTGATGAAGGAGCGGGGAGGCGGCTACATAATCAATATCTCGTCCCTCGCCGGTCAGAATCCGCATGCCAGGATGGCCGCTTACAATGCGTCGAAGTTCGCTTTGAACGGATTTACGGAAGCGATGATGCAAGAGGTCCGTCATGACAATATCAAGGTCAGTTACATCTGTCCCGGAAGCGTAAATACTGAGTTCGGGGGCGACACACCGACAGCCGAAAAGGCATGGCAACTTCAGCCGGCAGACATTGCCGACGCTGTCCTTGGCCTCTTGAGGCTAGACGCTCGGGCGCTCGCAAGCAAGATTGAGATCCGTCCCAGCCGTCCACCCAACACTTAATTGTTAGCGGTTAATAGTCGCAATGAAAGCGACCCGTCTTGATCGAAGATTTCTTATTTCGGCGCATTAGCTACGGTGGTTGCCTCGGGTGTTCGTCTTCGCGACGGATTGGTCGGTTCGTGACGTGGGCCAGCAGTTACCGAAGTCACTTCCGACTTTGGGATATTTCTTGTTCGTGTTCTTTTTCGTGCATTTCGTGGTGGGATTTAAGAAAAGATAACCACGAAATAAACAAAAAAGACACGAAACAAGAAAGTACTTTTATTGTGACTATTAACCCTTAACTTGCGGGAACGAGGATTTCACTTTGTGCGAAGCGATCGAGGAACTCGACCACATCGTGCTCATTGTATGGTTTCGTGAAATATTCGATCGCACCGGCGGCAAGCGCCTGATCGCGATTCTCGCTGCCGACCCTTGAGCTGATTACAACGACGGGTATTGTTTGCCACGCCGGATCCTCGCTTAAAGCAGCCAGAAATTCGTATCCGCCCATCTGCGGCATCTCTATATCTGAAAGAATAATACTTGGCAGCGGATCCATCTCGGCGAGTTTCTCGAGAGCGTCGATCCCGTTGTCCGCAGTTAGCACATTCCACCCGGCATCCTGAAGCACTCGAGAAGTCATTAGGCGGACGCTCGGGCTATCATCGACCACGAGCACGGTTAATCCGTGTACGGTCGTTTCCTCCAAGAGTTGTTCTTTCGAAGATTCAGAGAAACAAAAATCTGCAAATGGCAGCGGAATTCGAATCTTGAAGGTTGTTCCTTTTTGCGGCAGTGTTTCAAACGTTACAGTACCTTGAGCGGCCGCGACGCTTTCTCGGACAATGCTCATTCCGACACCTCGGCCCGCGTTCAGATTTAATTTCTCGGCCGTTGTCAGTCCGGGGACGAATACGAGCTCGCGAATCTGTGACTGCGTCATCCGCTCGGCTTCATCGCGCGAAATACGGCCTGATACAACCGCCTTTTCAACCAGGTTCTGATAGGCGATACCGCTTCCATCGTCGGAGACGGAAAGTAGTATGTTCGGTCCGTCTGTCCTGACACATACGACGATCCGTCCGACTTCTGGCTTACCGAGCATACGCCTGATCTCGGGAGGTTCGATACCGTGGACAACCGCGTTCTTTAGAAGATGCATGAGCGGTTCGATGAGCTGATCGACGATCTGTGTGTCGACCTCCAGCGCTCCGTTCTCGATATCGATCTCGGCACTTTTTCCTTCTTCCTGGCACGTCATGTGGACGGCCCGCTGAAGGCGCGTGAAGATGGTCCCAAATTCGACGTTTCGTAATCGGATCAAACGTCCCTGGATCCGCTCGATCATGACGCGTTGCTGCACGAAGACATCTTCGAACCCGGTTTTTATATTCTTCAACGAAGTGTTGATCACCGACGCATCTCTTGCGGTTTCGGTCAACTCGTACGTCGTTTGATCATCGACGGCAGAAGGCCCGCTGCCGTTCGCCGGCTCTCGCCGGTATGACGAGCGATCGCCGTTTTTGATCTTGTTGGTCGCAGCCTGCAGCCGCAGCGTGTTATTACAGGATTCCTGAACCTGTGCAGCGAGTTCGCTGATGCGGGCCTCAAAGATGGCTCGACTCGATACAAGGTCGCGAATGATGTGAACAAGGCCATCAAGCCTTTCCAGCGAGATCCGAACGACCGGGCTGCGCTCGGGAGTTGCCGGCGGTTGCGGAACAGGTTCGTAGATCTTAACGATCGCGTCAGGCGGTAGAGCCGCTTCGTGGTGGGCTTCATGGGAAAGCCCGTTTGTTGATATCGCCCTGAGCGTGTCGGCAAACTCACCCTCGAGCTTCTCTATTCGGGATCCGATCCTCTGCGAGTCATCACCATTCGATAGAGACTGAAGGCACTCAGTTGCGTTTACCAGAACGTCAACTACCTGGGCATTCGAACCCTTTTCCTGGCTCGAAAGGTAATCGAGAAAGTCCTCGATACGATGAGCAATTCCCGACAGCTTGTGCAGCCCTACAACACCCGCGGCTCCCTTAAAGGTGTGTGCCGCTTTCTGGATATTCCACAATGCCTCGCGGTCGCCCCGCTCGTTGGCGAGGAGTTTGAGATTCTTTTGGATCGTATCCAGAAGAGCCTCCGCCTCCCGGCGAAATACGTCGAGCATTTCCGCGTCGATCTCGAACGCCTCGATTTCTTCGGTTGGTGCCGGATCCGGACTCTGTCTACCTGCGTCGAGTGAAAGGCCTCGGAATGACTCGTCAACAAAGTCCGCAACTTCAAGAGTTTCCGGGCTTGTCCTTGCCCGGTGAGCGATCACCGCCATCTCGAGCTCCGAGATCTGGTCGAGCAGGCTGCTCGTACGCGCATGCGAGATCGGCTCGGTCTCGGCCGCGAGCAACATCAGCCATGCCTCCAAGGTTTCCGCCGCCACCGCCAGATGGCCGTCGCCTGATTCTAATGCAAGGGAAGTCAGTGAATGCGCAGACGGAAGTAGAGCGTTGAGATGCTCAGGGCGTACGTCGTCCTGCAGACGAACAAGAATGCTCCCCCGGATCGCGGTCAACAGGGAATCGGCTTCATCGATAAAAACTTTGGGTATTGAGGTTACCACGTTGAGGCTTTATACCTCGTCCATCTCTGGAATTTCGCCGCGGAGATATACCTCGACGGCCTTCATGAGGGTTTCCGGTCCAAAAGGCTTGGTAATGTAACCGGTCGTGCCTGCCATGCGGCCTCTTACTTTGTCGAAGAAACCATCCTTGCCGGAGATCATGACAACTGGAACGTCCCTCGTCATACCCTTGCTGCGAATGTTCTTGCAAACCTGATAGCCGTCCATTCGCGGCATCGTAATGTCCAGCAGGATCAGATCGGGAACGAAGTTTTCAAGTTTTTCCATCGCCTCGACGCCGTCGTTTGCACAGATCACATCGTGGCCGGATTTTTCAAGTTTGCCCGCGATGAGCTTGCGCACTGTAGCACTGTCATCGACGACAAGGATCGATTTTCCTTTTGGCATTTTGAGATGTGCTTCTTCCTGCACTTTTATCTCTTCGATGCGGATCAGAAGGGCATTGACCTGGCTGCCAAGGACTACATCGTTCGGGTTAAGCTTTGACGCATCGGATAAGCAGGTGTAGCCAAGCTGGAGGTTTCTGAGGTTTAAGTGTCCCAGGCCGAGGATCGTTAACTCCTCCGCGCTGAATTGCCGGCCGGAGCGACTTCGCTCCATATCTTCAACGGCCTGCCGAAGCGTCAACTTGTCGGCATTCTGATTTGCGAGAAGCAGCTCAAGATCCGAAAGAGTCAGGACTGCCATGCACTGGCGACAGGAAACCGACTGTGCCTCGTTCGATGCACCGCAGAAGGGGCATTCGAACGATTCAGCATCCACATGAAATGTCTCGTTCGAATCCACCACCGAATCAAATGGTGAACGCGTTTCCGATACGACATCGTTCGGTAAACTCACACCAGGCATTGGTATCACATACTCAGCCGATGGATTCGAGGGCTCCTCAGGACTCTCGGCCGGCTTGTATTCGGAGGGTGCCGTGTCGTGGTCGAAAGAATCAGTTTCGTCTGCTGGTTCAGCGTGCGAATCCATACTTCCGTTGTCGGCAGGTGCAAAAAGATCGGCTGACAGTTCAAAGTCGGCTACTGGCTCGATATCGTCAGGCGGAGATTGCGGAGCTTCCGTCGCGTCCGAACCAATCGGCTCCGCGACTGTTTCCATTTCGTATGTGTCATCAGTTTGCTCGGGGTGGTTTTCGCTATAGGAGGGTTGGTATTCGTCGTCGCCGGGCGGGATCTCTAGTTCCTGTGTCGGGCTCCTGGCTATCGGAGTCTCCAAAACGTGCTCAAAATTTGTGGCCGGCTCTGGTGATGTTACTGCTTCTACACTTTCAGCGAACGCAGGTTCAACGATGTGTGCGAAGGGTTCCGGTGAACCGATTTCGATGTCAGTCTGAACAAGGTTCGTGGACGGTTTCGGCAGTTCGACATCTTTTGCGCTTTCAATTTTCCCGCCTTCGAACGTCCCGAATATCGTCAGCAACGAATCGCGTGCGGTGTTGGCGGCCAGATCATACGGATCGAGGGCGAGAATATTTTCGAAGCACCTGATCTTTTCGTCAAACCCTTCTACAAGGTGCGACCTCATCGTCCATCCTTCGATCGAGTCCGGATTCATCTCGAGCAGTGTGTCGAGTATCGAGATCGCTCCCGGAATATTGCCGGAGACGGCAGCAGTTTTTGCATCCATCATCCGGTCCTTGAGGATCTTACCTTTTGCCTCGGAGAGAGCAGCAACAGCGGCGGAATTATTAGGTTCGAGAGCGACGGCCCGAGCCAGTAGCGAAGCTTTCTCGGTATTAGAATCCGAGAGCGAAGCCATCCACATCCACGCCGTTGCATTGCTCTCGTCGTGTTCGAGTGCGGTTTCAAAACACTCGGCAGCGAAACTTGTTTTCGCCTCGTTGCAAGCATCGATGCCCCTCTGAACAAAAGTCTTGGAGAGAAGAGTAAGCGTGGCCGCTTTCCATTCGATCGCTCTTTGATTTTCGGAGTTTATCGCGAGAACTCGGGTCAGGAAACCGAGAAGCTCTTCAGGGTATTCGCTGATCGACGCGAGCCAAAGCCAGGCACTCTCATTGCCCGGATCCAGTTCGGTAACTCTCAACAGCAACGAGCGCGCTTGAGGTCGTTGGCCGGCCTGAGCGGCTTTGATTCCCTGGTTCAAGGCGGATTTGATCTCGGCCATGTCGACTGGAGCGTGATCGTTTGTGCCGACGTCCTCGGTGACGGGAGGAGCGGTAATGATCGATTCGATTTCTAATCGCATATTTCTGAGCGAGCAGCTTTTGCGGAGGTGCGGTTGGATTAGTGATGAGCGACACGAGCGCAACATCAACTCAACGCAACAGCAAAACAAATGCCAGCCGACTAACGGGCGGCACAGTCTTGCCGGAAGTGAGATTAGGCCGTAAAATTGGGCTTGTAGCCATATTTGGAATAGTCGTTCGGCGCCGATTAACGTTCTCCGCTGACAATATTCGGCACTCAGAATGACAAAAAATCGTCCCTACGCCGGGATCCCGATGAGCAAAAAGAACGACGCGGACATAGTGATCATAGGCGGAGGGCCAGCTGGACTCTCCGCCGCGGTTTGGTGCAGCGATCTCGACGCAAGCGTGATTCTAATCGAAAAAGAAGGTGACGTCGGCGGACAGTTACGAAACATTTACAACCCGATCCATAACTACCTCGGGCGCCCGGCGGCCAACGGCGCGGACATGCTTGTCCATTTTCGGGAGTCTATCGAGCAATACAAATTCCCTCGAAGAATGAACGAGGAAGTCGTCGCGATAGATACTGAGTCGAGAGCCGTAGAAACTCGGCGAGGGGAC
>JANPJL010000255.1:0-7237 GCA_031425495.1 Acidobacteriota bacterium | reverse complement strand
GTCGAAGGCCGGAATATCGTCAAGTCTCCGATCCCATCACCGTCGAAATCCGCCATCTGGTGCCGGTCGCCCGACTCTCCGAAGCGGAAAGCTCGACTCATGCCATTGGTCGAGTTGCGGACGGTTATTATGTAGGTGTCGATATGGTAGTGGGCAATGTCAGCCTTGCCATCTCCATCGAGATCGCCAAGTCGCAGCGGAATCTCTCGAGCCGGGATTGACGCCGAGGAACCGCCGCCAGCGGGCCCGCTGAACTGGATTTGAAGCGACGTAGCTAAGCCGAATTCGCCGAGATTCAGCGCGGCGTCCACTCGGCCGTCCCCGTTATAGTCTTGATGAACGATCCGGCTTCCGAAGTTTGCGAAAGCGGAGTAGCTCTTGATGGTGTAGATATTGGATCCGCTTTCCAAAAAATGAAAGGTGTACAAAGGTGGGAACGTCGAAGTATCTCGAAAGACGGAGAAGTCCGTGACGCCGTCCGCGTTGTAATCTCCGGCGGAGCTGATGTCGAACCCGGCTCCCCAGTGAATAGCCTTAAAGCCGGCGGTGCTCTGCCAGATGTACCAGATCTTTCTTCCGGACTCGTCGCGAATGACGGCGAAATCCGCACGTCCGTCGCCATCGAAATCAGAGACCTTCCGAAACATATTTAGGTTGCCGGAATATGCAGCCGCGGGGCAGATCGCCAGGACGAAAGCCAAAAGAAGCCCACAAAATATCTTGTCCATTATCGCGAATTATACACCCCGTCTGGCCAGCCGGGTGGAAAGTTTCTACGGGTGCGAGAAAGCCGGGCGACCCGGAGCACTAATATTCCGATGCCCCGTCGATTGGGATCGCGAGCGTAGATCTGGCCGTTGTTTATTAATTGGTGACAGAATTCGGGCAGATTCCAAGCCGCGATCAACCCGAAAGAATCGCTGATTCTTTTTCCGCTTATTCCGTGCTTTCCGTGAATTCGGTGGTTCTCGCCTGCAGGATGGCATCACAGAACGCACGAACAACACGGAGTAGACACGGAACAGATAGTCTGGCACTGCGCAGCCTTTGCGATACGCTCGCGGGAAATTGCAACTGGTTTCCAACAAATATTGATTATCGCTTCGCGCATTGCTACAATCCGCCGTTATAGTCCAAGAAATCGCTCGTAATCTCACTATCGGAGGATTGATCAAATGAAACTACGCACCTTAGTTCTCATCCTGGGTGTATCCGTTGCGTCGACCATTTTCCACGTCGACGGTTGGAGTCAGAAGCAGAGAAACGAAAGTTTAGTACTCGAGGAAGAGTTTATACGGTCCAAGATCGTCCATGGCGAATCTCACGCGTCAGGTAGTCGTGAAGAACTCGGTCCCGTAAATATGGGAACCCCCGCACCCGTGATCACTGCCATCCGGGTTGGAATTCACTATTCCTATACTTCTGCCAATGTCTATTCGGAATTCGCTTCACTGAATCACCCGATGGTTCGGGTTACCAATACAGAAGGCTCAGTATTTATCGTCGATCAATCAAACGGCCAACAGATCGACGTCATTGCTCCGGGCCAATTCGCCGAGATCAGCTTTACGAATGCGGCTGGCTACTCGGTCACTGGTCCAGCCGGCACTATTACGGTAGTCGGACCCATACGGTTCGCACCGCAAGTCTCGACAAACCAGTTTCGTATCGAGAGCATTCGTCGAAGTAACCCGCTGGTCTCGGGGAGCCCGCAGACAATTCCGCTATACCGGGGTACGATCGAGATCTCCCGAGGATCCGCTACGGCTGCTGATCGACTTAATGTGATGAATATCCTGGACGTCGAGCAATACGTTCGCGGCGTCGTAGCCAACGAATCGATTGCTTCTTTCCACATGGAAGCACTGAAGGCACAGGCGACCGCAGCTCGCGGTTATTCGATAGCGAATATAGGAAACTATATCGCCCGAGGTTATCCCTTCGACATTGTTGATTCATCGGCATCCCAAGTTTATCGAGGAGTGATTTCGGAGCACGTTCGTGCGGTGCAGGCGACAGACGAGACTCACGGACTTGTAGCTTCGTACAACGGTCGCATCATATCGGCGCTCTATTCATCCTCATTTGGTGGATATAGCGACAGTAACCACTGGATCTTCAACTCGCCGTCAACGCAGCTTCCGGGCACCAACGTTACGCCTTATCTCACGGGAATCTACGACGGCGAAGGTGATGCTCCCGACCTGACGACCGATTCCGGACGACAAGCTTTTTGGATGTTTGCCAACCAGGCTTTCTCGTACGACATGTGCGGGCGCGTCGCTAATCGATTTGCCCGGTGGCGCATCACGATCCCGGCAGCGGACATAAAGGCCAGGCTAACGGCTGCCCGCATTGTCGTGATCAGCGGCGACACGACTGGGGATATAACCGGAATCGAAGTGCTGCAGCGGATGACAGGGTCTAACAGAATTGCCAGCATTCGAATCACATTAACGACGGGGGTCGTCGAGGTTCGCGGTTGGGATAATTTACGCAACGTCATTGGCCGCACGCGTTCTGCCGGAACAAGCCCAGTCGATCCGTGCACGGGTACCGCGATCGCGGCGAGTTTTACTCTGACAAATCCTGCGATGGTCGAGACGGTTATTACGGGAGGTATTGTCGAAAGCGTGATATCGACCGGTGGCGGATGGGGACACAACGTAGGTATGAGCCAGTACGGTTCACACGGGCGCGGACTTGCGGGACAGACCTTCCTGCAGATACTTCGGACCTATTACCAGGGCGTCGACATCGGATCGTATCCCGTAACGCTCGGGAGCAATGCTTTCAACGGTCAAGCAACGCCGCTGCAAACCTTCTACGCCCCTACCGGGATGGGCACGCTCGTCATCCGATCAACACCCGGCCTGAAGGCTCTTACTGTGCAGGTCAACCAGAGCAAGTTCTCGGTGTCGGCGCTCAACATGGCAAGTGGATTCTTCAGCGTTGATATCTCGCCGTATATGACGGTGGGGCTGAATACAATCACATATACACCGATCGGTCGGGGCGGAGGTTCGACGGCAATCGTGACCGTGCAGTAAAGGTTTGATCGCAGATCAGGGCTGTTCGACGACACCGTCGAACAGCCTTGTTAGCTTAAGAGATTAATATCGTCTATCTGGCGGCGAAGCCGCTAAAGAGCATAGCCAGTTGCGAAGCTTCTGGAATGATACGAATCTCATTTCCGCACTGAAGGTGCGGCAGATATTTCTACCGCCCCTCCAGGGCGGAATCGGTTATCGCACCTACCAGAAGCTCCGCATCTGGCTATGCTCTCCTGGCAGCTTCGCCGCCGAATACCGGCCTCAAGTCCAACACATCGCTGAGCGCTGGGGCAACTTACACATCTTGCTGCGTACCGTTTCCTCCGCTACTCATTACATCGACGCGATCACGGCTCGAATCTCGCCGTACGTGTAGTCGTCCCCAAGAAGTTCCTTTATCGGTGATAGAGCTCCCCCGTCATTGAACTTCAGAACAGCGTCGCGGATGGTTTCGATCTTGTGGATCGGGACAAGCTCATCCAACTTTAATTCGCCAGTGGTTACAAATCTCGCCAGATGATTCTCGACAGTGCTCAACTGGACACCGCGTTCGCGGGCGATCTCGTCGATCGAACGGCCATCGCGGAACATTTCGAAGGAAATTCGATAGGTGTCCTTACCGGTGGCGTCCCGTTTGGTGCGTTGCGTGTTCGTACGCTTTGGCGATTTGAGATCGATCCGTGATACGTGGTTGTTCTTTACGCAATAGTCCTTTATCGCCCGCAGGAAGTCAGCACCGTACTTCTGGAATTTCAAATCGCCGACGCCGGAGATCTTCCGCATCTCCCAATCGTTTTGCGGCAGATAGGTCGCCATCTCGACGAGCGTTGCGTCGGAGAACACGACGTAGGGCGGGACCCCCTCGCTTGTCGCGAACTTCGTACGGATGTTGCGGAGCTCGTCGAAAAGCTCCTGGATATACGGAAGTGAAACTTCAGCGACGAGCTTGGCCTTTTTCTCTTCTTTTGCCGTGACCTTTATCAGCTCGACCTTAGTTTTTCCCGATAGAACGTCTGCACTCGTTTCGGTTAGGGCGATCAAGGGATACGTTCCTTCGGTCTGCACCAGATAACCTTGGGCGATAAGGTCCTTGAAATGATCAAACCAGGTCTGCCTGGACAGATCGGCGCCGATGCCATACGTCTTTATGTTTTTATGCTCATCCCGGATCGACCGTGCTTCGGATCCCCGAAGAAAATCGACCAGATAGCTCATGCCGAAACGCTGTCCCGTGCGGTATACCGCACTCAGAGCTTTTTGAGCGATGACCGTTCCGTCAAACCGTTCCACTTCCTTTGTGCAGTTATCACAGTTGCCGCAGTCGGCGGCAAGATCCTCGGAGAAATATCGGAGCAGGAATTTTCGCCGGCAGGATCTCAAGTCGCCGAACTTCGCCATCACGTCGAGCTTCTTCAGCATGATCGCCGACTGTTCAGCGTTCCCTTCTACCTCCGCAAATTTCTTCAGCTTGCTCACGTCCGCCCAGCTGTAGAAAAGCAGCGCCTCGCTTTCCAGCCCGTCACGACCCGCTCGACCGGTTTCCTGATAATAGCTCTCGATGTTCTTCGGCAGATCCATGTGCACGACGAAACGCACGTTCGATTTGTCGATGCCCATCCCAAACGCTATCGTCGCGACGATGATCTTTGTTTCGTCGTTGAGGAAAGAAGTCTGATGCCGGTCGCGCGACTGTTTATCGAGTCCGGCGTGATACGCCAGTGCACTAAATCCTTCGTCACGAAGATCGGCGGCAAGCGAGTCAACGGAGTTTCGGCTGAGGCAATAGATTATCCCGCTCTGGTCCTTTCGCTTGTCGAGAAAGCCAAGCAGCTGACCATATGAATTACGCTTCGGTTCGACGCCATAGTAGATATTCGGCCGGTTGAAACTCGATACAAAGACTTCGGCATCATTGATCGCGAGACGTTCGACGATATCCTTGCGGACCAACGTGTCGGCAGTCGCGGTAAGCGCTATGAGCGGAATATCCGGGAATTCCCGTTTCAAGGCCGCCAGTCTCAGATACTCAGGCCGAAAATCGTGTCCCCAACTCGAAATACAATGAGCCTCATCGATCGCGAAGAGCGATATGTTTACGCCGCGAAGAAAATCGATGAACTGATCGCCGCTCTGCAAAAGCCGTTCAGGAGCGACGTACAAAAGCTTCAGTTCCCCGCTTCGAACCTTCTGAAAAACTTCAACCTGCTCGGACCCGGTTTGCGTCGAATTCAGAAAAGATGCCGCAACACCGTTCGCCCGTAATGCATCGACCTGGTCCTTCATCAATGCGATCAGCGGCGAGATCACGACCGTTAGCCCGTCCATCACGAGCGCCGGAATCTGATAGCAAAGTGACTTACCGCCGCCTGTCGGCATCAGCACGACCGCATCCCTCTTCGCTAAGACCGCCGAGATCACAGCTTCCTGATTCATACGAAACGAATCGAAGCCGAATTGGTGTTTTAGAATTTCCTTTGCCTTTTCAATATCCATTCAAAACTCTCGAGCCCATGTTCCGAATTCGAACACGAACTGCGGACCTACGACCGGTCCTCACACCTCATTTTCTCACGACTGAAATACAAGGTATTGAATTATTCTAAATTTAGTGGCCTGCGACACAAAGAGCAGCTAGTATCCCGCGAATGCTCGACGACTTAGAGCGCTCGGCTCGGAACTCAGGAACCTTAGAACCAGAAAGCAGAAGTGACTCCTCTTCTCGCGCGTTCTCTGTGTCTCCGAGTAAGACGCGGTTGAAATGGGCGGCGACAATCATAAGCCAAACTTTCGCAGGGCATACCTTTTCAATATTTGGGGTTCCGATTTCGTGTATTATGGGTGGCTGTGATTGATGCAAAAACCTCGCATAAGGAGATTCTAGATGAGAAAGTGTTTATTCGTCGCCGTAGCATTTCTGATCCTCGGGGGCTTTGGGTTTCAAACAACTTCGGCCCAGTTCCCGAGCCTTCCCCGCATACCGAAGATCGGCAAGCCGAAGGCGACCCCGACCCCGGCTGATAGCTCGCCGCCCGTGACGACCGTTCAGCCGCAGTCGTCGGGGAGCACGGCCGGCCGATCGTCAGCCACAGCCGGAGCGCAGGGGGGCGGCCCCACGCTCACCAAGACTCGCATCCAGTTCCGGGCGTGGACTATCAATTCCTACAAGGATGACTTCAACGTCTGGAGCTGGATACCTTTGATAAAACTAACCGTCAACGGGGCACTGCCGAGCGGCTCGCATTTCTACGTCGAGGTCACGCAGCCCAGCGGCGCCGCGTGGGTCAAAGCCCAATGCGTACATCAGGGCGCGTCAATCTGGGATTGCGGCGATCGGGATCGCCTTAAGGGGAGCGAGACGCTCGAGACCGGCGTCTTCCGCTTCGCCATTAAGCTGCGTAATGAACTGGCCGGCACCGAAGAGACGCACTTCACCGGACGGGCGAAGGTCGAGAAGGCGCTCACGAACGGGAACATCCCCCCAACCAGCAAGAAGTTCGTCTACTTCGCAAATCACGACTTTAACCTGCCCATCGGTCACGTTTACTTCGACGAAGATAACAACTGGCTCGGTGTAAGGTTCTGGGTCCGCGGGGCACAGGGCCAACTCGAACCGCACCTCTTCTACCGTGGGCAGGAGGTGACCTATAGCTTCGGGGGTCAGATAAGATCGGGCGGGAGCTGCTCGAGTGACATCGAATTCGAGCCCACACAGTATGCCACCGAGAAGCTCCCGCAGCGGGCTCTGTGGAAGCGTATCGACTGCCGCCTTAATGGTGCGGTTGCCAGGCCAAAAGCGGAGTACCCGGGATTCCACGCCGTCACCGCAAATCCCGGTGAGTACGAGATCAAGGTGCTGCGCAACACGAGGCTATCGCGTTCGATCAAGTTCACCGTCGGGAGCGACGGCCGGGTCATGGACAACGGCGTTGGTGCCCGCATCGGGATGCCGCAGGCCAACTTCCTGCCGGTCGCCATCCTCGACGACCAGGACGGACCGTGGGACAAGAATGCCTGGAGGACCGAATCTCTCTACGGAAACCCGCTTCCCGGCTTCACCTGGCCGCCGCAGTAAAATGAGTGGCGCCGCCTTCTGTCGGAGAAGGGGGCGCCAACCGTGAGCGGAATCACTCAATCAGTATCTTCGGGAGAATATTATGCAGGTCACTTTGGCGATGTTTTTGCTA